>JBMOHR010000017.1:0-25672 GCA_049317745.1 Ignavibacteria bacterium | reverse complement strand
TTTTCTCCCTACTTTTCTCCCTACTTTTCTCCCTACTTTTCTCCCTACTTTTCACAATCACTCTGAACCCATGTTGAAAATTTTCAAACACCGGAGTATCCAAGCCCGAAGAATTAAAAGAGTTAATAATTCGCTGGATACCCGAACCATATTGTTCAATAAATCCGGCTTCCTTAAACAAAGAGGCAATTTTTTTATTACGGGATTTAGGAGAATAATCACCTTTCAAAATCATATCAACAGTAAGACCTACAGGAAGGTGACCTGGATTGAAAAATTCAATTTTATTATCATATATTTTAATAATCGAGTTACCGGGGTTTTGATAATCACGGTGAACAATCATATTAATTACAATTTCACGTATCGCATCAAGTGGATATTGCCATATTTCCTCACGTTGAGGTTTATCATTAATAACTAACTTTTTGTTTATGTGTTTCCTGATAAAATCTAAGATAAGATTGACCTGATCAAACAAACCGCACTGTACTGTAATATCATCTTTTATAGTAATATTATCCGAAAACCTGCCCGCCTGAACAACAGCATTAAAGACCTTGGATTTATGAAAGAGTAAATAACATGCATTCTTTACTCTTCTACCCTGAATCAGCTCGAACTTCTTTAAAACTATTTTGGCATCATCCTTTATTTTTGTATCCTTGATATTATTTACTAATGAAATAAACTTTTTAACTTTGGCTAAGGAAATATCATTAATTGAATATTCACTGCTGAATAAATTATCCCAACTATTGTTAAAAGTCTGGAGATGCATATCACTAATTTCCTGACTGCTCATCAAATGGTTGGAATTACCTACGCGTTTATAAAATCTCCCTTTGAACGAAACAGGCTTCAACGGATATTCGTAAATCGAGAAAACAACAACATTCTTATTATTAATATTAATGATTCTGAAATCAGGTATAAGGTTTGGATTAGTCTTTCCTTTTATTTCGTTAATAAATTTTTGAATCGTTTCATTATTAATTGAAATACCACAAATTTTCTTTGAGTCAGTAACGCCTGCAAATACCTTTCCACCTTTAGAATTGGCAAATGCAACAAGCGAGATAATCACTTCGTCATTTAATCCTGATTTAAACTCGGAAATTTCATTTTCTCCACTTTCAATCAGCTTATTTATATCTGTAAATTTATTCATATTGCATATTCAAGAAACAATCTTTAATCTTTTAATTCTTCATTCATAATCCCACGTTCTTTGTGTCCGCCGTGGTGGATGAACTCTGAATTGTCTTCTTTCGTGTATTTCGCGGGAAAAAATCTTTAATCTCTTTTCTGATTTTTTCTCTCTGAATTGATAATTGATAATTGATAATTGAACCTTGCCATCGCCACATACATCCACGCATTAGACCAGCGCATATATGAGATTTTGTTGGTGAAATATTTTCCTTTTTGGTAGTAAAAATAGCCATTTGGAGATTGCATATTTGATATCATATAATTGATTACTTTTTCAGCGAGACTGTACTCTCCGAAGTTGCAAAGAGTAATTACAATCTGCCCTGCCGAAGTACAATCCACAGGAAACTTCTCATTGCTATAATACTTCGGAAAACCATCTTCACCAACAAAACTCTTCCTGAAAAACTCAAACCCCTTATCAAGCGGCTCCTTATACTTATCCAGACCCGTCAAATCAACAAACGACTTCAGACATTCCAGAATATACCCTGTATGATAACTGTCACTCCAGTTCCTCGTATCCCCTTTCGCATATCCCCACGACCCGTCAGCATTCTGATTCTCAACTACAAATTTCACTGCTTGTTCTGCCTCCTCAATCAAAGAAAAATCACCATTAATCGAATAAGCCTGAGCCAGAATCCTCACACCCTTCATCGAAGCATTCAGAACAGACTGCTCATCCCCGGGTGAATAAGAATAGCAAAACGTATCCCCATAATAAGTCTTCTTCAAATCCTTCCTCACAAAATCCGTCGCACTCAATATCATCCCCTCAATCCTCTTTCGCAATTCCACATTTTCTTTTTGCTCTTTCAATTGAGAATTGATAATTGATAATTGATAATTGAGCTCAAAAAGCCCATTCACAACAATCCCAGTCGCCACAACCGTCGGGTAAAAAGCCTTCGCACTTATATATTTCCCATCCCAGTCAAAATCATACCCCCAGCATATTCCCGAATACCCTTTCGTAGCCAGTCTTTCCAGCACACCAACCAATTCAGTAATTTTTTCTATTCTGAATTCATTATCCTCTGTGGTAAAATCTCTTTCAGAACTCTTCATTCTTAATTCATAAGAAAGAGCCTGAACACACAACCCCGCCGTAACAGGATTCAAACTTTTATTAACACCAACTATAGGACGAACATTGAAAGGAAGACGTCGAACAACTTGCTGGGAAACCAACCTAACAAGTTTATTAGTTCTAAAGAAAGGCAGTTTAAAAACAGGAGACATCAAGGCATCATAAGGATCATACCCCTTATACTCCTCTTTAACAATATAATCTTCTAACCTACGAAACGACTCTTCAATATTCATATTGTTTCAAACAGGAATGTTTGAACTACATTTTTGTTTTCCTTTATGCTCTTAATCGTAAAAATCTCTAATTCGTTTAATTAGTCTAATTCGTGGATTCTTTTCTTTAAAATATTTCGTGTATTTAGCGGGGGAAAAATCTTTAATCTCTAATCTGTTTTAATCTGTGTAATCTGAGGACCAAATCTCTAATTCGTTAAATTCGTTAAATTCGTCTAATTTGTGGATTCTTTTCTTTGGTGCATTTAGTGAATTTCGCGGGAAAAATCTCTTTCTCTAAAATTGATAATTGCTAATTGATAATTGATAATTGCTAATTGTTAATTCCTAATTGATAATTGTTAATTGTCCACTCTTCAAGCTCTCCATCACCCCAAAAGTCGCCATCGTCGTCAAACACAAACTCTCAAAACTAAACTCACAAGCCCCCTTCCCCGTCAGCGCATCCACAAAACTCTTCACTTCCTCCTTATGCCCCTTCTTCCCGTCAAACTTCTTCACTGTCTTCTTCCCGTTCGCAAAAAATTCCACATTATTAAAATTATTCATCACCGCCGTCTTCCCGCCCGCATAAACCTCACAATACTCCTTCGGCACAGAAGAATCACCATTCGCCAGATAAATCAAATTCCCAACCGACCCATCGCTAAAATTAATCACAACCGACACACAATCCTGATTCCCATACTGCGAATTCTCCGTCCTCAACTCCGACGCAAAAACACTCACAGGCTTCGCCCCAGTCAAAAACTGCATCGTATCAATAAAATGACATCCTTCCCCGATAATCCTACCGCCCTGTTCCTTCTGCTGAGTCCAGTGCGACTTAGGAATAAATCCCGCATGCACCCTATACGTAATCACCCTTGGCTCCATCACATCCCTAAAAAACTCCTTAATCCCTCTAAACGACTCCGAAAACCTCCTGTTAAACCCAACCTGTAAGAGCAATTCAGAATGCATAATTCTGAATTCTGAATTATCTTTAATCTCTATTGTTTTATCTTTCAGTTCTGAATTCTGATTTCTGAACTCTGAATTATCTTTTAGCTCTTTGCCTGAAATAACCTCTGTGCTCTCTGTGATCTCTGTGGTGAATTTCTCTTCTTTTAATTCTTCATTTTGAACTCTTAATTCTGAATTATCTTTATCCTTTGTAACTTTGTCCCCCAACAAAGAATTCATAATTCTTAATTCTGAACTCTGAATTGAAAGTGGCTTCTCCACATAAACATTCTTCCCCGCCTTCAGCGCCTCAATCACAAACCTCGCGTGAGAATCATGCCTCGTAGCAATAAACACAGTATTCACATCCTTATTCTCCACAATCTCCTTATAATCCGTAGTACAAAAACCAAACCCAAACTTATCCTTCACACTCTTCGCATTCACCGGCTCACTCGTACACACCCCCACAAACTCAACCCCCATACCCTTCAACGGCGGCAACAAATAACTCTGCGCAAAATTCCCCGCCCCAATAAACCCAACCTTCACCTTCTCCACCCTTTTAATCTTTTTGCCTAAATTAATCTCTTCGCTCTTAAAATCTGTTGTAATCTGTGTAATCTGAGGACTATTTTCTTTTAGCTCTTTTTCGTGTATTTCGCGGGAATTATCTTTTTGCTCTTTGCCTAAATTAAGCTCTTGCTCTTTTTCGTGACTTTCGTGTATTTCGCGGGAATTATCTTTTTGCTCTTTGCCTAAATTAAGCTCTTGCTCTTTTTCGTTACTTTCGTGTATTTCGCGGGAAACATCTTTATCTTTGTCACTTTGTTCCCTTGTTACATTGTCACCATACTTTATAACTATCCCAATAAACCTTTCCTTCACCTTCCCCGTAATAATATCATACGCCCTCAACCCATCCTCAATTTTAATCCTATGCGTTATTAAATTCTTCATTCTTAATTCTGAACTCTGAATTAAAGAAAGCACTGCCTCCATGTTTCGCTTCTCCGTCCACCTCACAAACCCATACGGATAATCAATCCCCAAATCCTCATACTCCACATCATACCTCCCCGGCCCATAACTGCACGAAATCTTAAACTCCACTTCCTTCTCATAAAACCCAGCTCTCGGAATACTCATCCCCACAGCGCCAACCACAACCACCTTCCCTCTCTTCCGCGCATACTTCATCGCAAACTCCACAGGCTCATTCGACTTCGTCCCCGCCGTAATTATCACAGCATCCGTCCCATACCCATTACTAAAACTCTCAACCACCTTCAAACTATCCTCACCCGAAGCAACACAAACATCACACCCCAGTTCCTTCGCCAGTTCAAAATTTCCCTCCGAAACATCAATCCCCATAACCTTACACCCGCTCGCCTTCAGAATCTGCACAGTAATCAGCCCAATCAAACCCAGCCCAATCACCACAGCATTCTCACCAACACGCAAATCCGCCTGTCTCACACCCTGCATCGCAATCGCCCCAATCGTCGTAAACGCCGCCTCATCAAACCCCACACCATCAGGAATCCTCACACACAAATTCATCGGCACGAGCACAAACTCCGAATGATTCGCCGTCGCCCCGGCACACGCAACCCTGTCACCCGCCTTAAACTCAAAGCACCCGCTCTCCACCACAACCCCGGCACACGAATACCCAAGCTCCTTAAAACTATCCAGCCTGCTCTTCACCTTATCCAAAGTCGCCATCACACCTTCCCGTTTCATATTCTCCAGCACTTGCTTCACCAGATCAGGTCTCGACCTCGCCTTCCCCACTATACTCGCCGACGCCGTCTCCACGCTCGTCCTCTCCGTCCCGCTCGAAATCACCGACGCCTCATTCCTCACCAGCACCCAGCCATCCCTCACCATCGGCTCAGGCAAATTCGCCACACTCATCTCCCCCGTCTTCTGATACTGTATTATTTGCTTCATAATATAATTTTTATTCTATATTTGTCATTCCAGCATGTTCTTAGCTGGAATCCATATTTTAATTTGTCATTCCCTTATGTTCTTAAAGGGAATCTCTTTATTGAATAATTGATAATTGCTAATTGTTAATTGATTTACTAATTCTTCATTCTGACATCTAAATTCTAAATTCTGAATTGCTCTTAAAATCTGTGTAATCTGAGGACAACGTTTTACTCTTTATCTTTTTAATTCATCATTCTGAACTCTGAATTTTCTTTAGCGTCTTTCGTCGTCAATAAATTTCTTTACACTTGCTGTCATTCCTTTATGATCTTAAAAGGAATCGCGGGAAAAAATCTCTTACTCTAAAATTGTTAATTGAGCATTGATAATTGATAATTATTCGAAGAACGTACCAAACCACGTCCCCACCACCAAAAACCTATAAACCAAATGCGCCATATCTTCTTTCCCCGTCCTATCCTTCTCAATAATCTCCCACACTTTATCCGCATTATAATACCCCAGTTTCTCAATACTCTTTCTCGAAAGCTTCTCATCCACATTTTTCGCCAAAGTCCCCTTGATCCATGACCTCAGAGGCGACCCAAACGGTGCCTTAGGTCTGTGCACAACATCCTTAGGTAAATACCTCTCCGCCACCTTCTTCAGTAAATACTTCTGTACATTCCCTCTAATCCTGTATTTCGCAGGTAAAGAAAACATAAACTCAACTATTCTGTGATCAATCAAAGGCGGCCTCGTCTCTACACTTGCCATCATACTCGACTTATCCGAATACGCCAGATTATGGTCAGTCATAAAAGTCATCGTATCACAATAGCACATCCTCGTCAAATAACTAATCTCCTTCTTTTTCCCACTGCTACTGCCACTGCTACTGCTACTGCCACTGCTACTGCCACTGCTACTGCCACTGCTACTGCCACTGCTACTGCCACTGCTCTTCACTCCAAAAAGCTGTTCCATCCTCTTATAATACGGCGTATCCTCATATGCCCCCGAATTAACAAACAACTCCTCAAAATCTTTTTTACTTAACGCAAGATCAGATGCCAAAAACCTATTAAACCTACCAAAAGACGCAAAAGAAGTAAACCTCTTTGCCCACCTCATCATCTTAAACCCTTCCTCACCATTCGCAACTTTCCTGTTATGAAAATAATTCTCCACACCTTTCCTCACAAATTTCGGAATCAACATCTGATAATAATCAGCATACAAACACGCCAGATGTTTTCGGTAACCACCAAAAACTTCATCACCGCCCATACCATTCAGTAAGACAATAATATTATTCTGTCTGGCAAACTTCGAAATCAAGTAAGTATTAATCGCTGCAGGGTCAGCAATCGGCTCATCGAGATGATAAACAGTCTCCTGCAAAAGCCTCTCCGTATCCGACTTCACAATCATCTCCTCATAATTAAACTCAAACAAATCAGCTACCTTTTTAGCCCAGACACTATCATCTTCCATCTTCTCAAACTTCTGGTCTTCCTTCGCATACTTAATCGTAAACGCATTAATCGTCCCCTTATAATGCTTCCTCATCAGCGCCGCAATAATAGAAGAATCCAGTCCCCCGCTCAAAAACAGCCCCACCGGCACATCACTCACCATCTGCAGCCTCACAGCATCATTCAGCAGCCAATCCAGCTCATCCACAAGCTCCTCCTCACTCCTCGTATCATCCTCACTCACCCTCAGTTCCCACCACTTCCCAATCTCCAACCCAAACTCATTCTTCCCTTTTACTTCTTCATTCTGAACTCTGAACTCTGAATTGCTCTCTTGCTCTTTATCTTTTAATTCTTCATTCTTAACTCTAAACTCTGAATTGCTCTCTTGCTCTTTGCCTAAACTATTTTTCTTCTCTGTGCTCTCTGTGTTCTCTGTGGTGAATTCTTTTGCTCTTAATTCTTCATTCTGAACTCTAAACTCTGAATTGCTCTCTTGCTCTTTGCCTAAAATTCTCTCTGTGCTCGCCGAAGGTCCGCCGTCTTGTTGGGCGGATGACTCTGTGGTAAAAAGTTTTTTCTCTTCAATTCTGCATTCTGACTTCTGAATTCTGAATTTCAAAAACTCCCCCCCTCCCAACTTATAAATTCCTTTAAACCCCGTAAACGGCCCAACCTGATAATGAATCTGCGTCCTCAAAGCATAATAGTCAGGTTCCACCGGAACAAGTCCCGACTTCAAAATCACCTTAATCTCACTTGCAAAAATCAACTTCTCCCCTGAATTCCAGAAATAAAACGGCTTAATCCCCAACCTGTCCCTCGCCGCAAACACCTCCCCCTTCAAAGTATCAAAAATCGCAAAAGCAAACATCCCATTCAGCTTCTCCAAACACTTCTCACCCCACACCTCATACGCCTTCAGCAGCACCTCAGTATCACTATTCGTTCTAAATCTTATCTTTCTGCCTAAATTAATCTCTTCGTTCTTATCTTTTTGCTCTTTGCCTAAATTAATTTTATTCTCTGTGTTCTCTGTGCTCTCTGTGGTGAGTTCTTTTGATCTTAATTCTTCATTCTGATTTCTGAATTCTGAATTGCTCTTATGCTCTTTTTCGTGACTTTCGTGGTTTTCGCGGGAAACATCTTTTAGTTCTTTATCTTTTAATCTGTTTAAATCTGTATAATCTGGGGACAATTTTTCTAACTCTTTTCTTATTTCTTGAAAATTATAGATTTCACCGTTGAACACGATACAAAATCTTCCATCGGAATTAAACATCGGCTGATGCCCCCCGCTCGTCAAATCAATAATACTCAACCGCTTATGCCCAAAGCCGCTCCCCCACTTATCAAACCACTCAAACCCCTCATCATCAGGCCCCCTGTGATTCATCACCTCAGCACTCTTCTGAAGCCGCTCTTTATCACCAATATTTATAAATCCAACTATCCCGCACATAATCTTTTATTTGTTCTTATTATTATATCTCTTAAAATTCATAATTCTTAAATCTGAATTCTTAATTCTATTTATCCCGCACATACCCTTTTAATTTTTTTTATTAATTTATCTCTTAAAATTCATCATTCTGATTTCTGAACTCTGAATTATTTAACATTCTTAATTATCTAACATTTTGAATTGAAGTAGATTCTGAATTAAAAGTATTTCCTACCCCGTTAAATACCGCAATTCCACTCATATATTATATCTTATAATTCTAGATTTATTGTCAGACCAGCGTTATGGTCATCCGCGAAGTACTCTTGAGTAGGTGTCCCGCAGGATTCTATTTTAAATTTCTCCCACATACGAAAATAGTTTACATCTGCCAATTGAAATTCTATTTAAGCCTTTTCTTAATTTCTATAGAACTATTAAGCCAATTAAGTCATTTTCCTAACCTTAACATTTACTTGACTCACTTATTATTGATTTATTTTTAGAATTACTTAATATTGCTAAACCTAACATAGCAATTGGAATTAGCGAAACAATCGCTGGAATTCGATATCTAACAGCTCCTGTTACTAAACCATTCATTGCAATAATTATAATAAAATTTAGTGTTAAATAGTAGATTAATATATCGACTTTCCTTTTACGCATTTTAAATATTAAATATATGGATAGACTATAAATTGAGAATAAGAACAATGATGAGTATAACCATAAAATAATTAAAATACTTGAATTTTCAATATAGTCTTTCAATACAACAAAAAATCCTTTTTTTGAAAACTCACTATTAATATTTATTTTTGTTTGCTTCAATCCAAAAGCTTTTGTATATAGCTGAGTTGATGGAGAAATAATTGAAAAAAGAACTGTTTTTAGATATACACTAACAAACAACTTCGGATTTTCAACAAAGCACTCTTTTACTTTCGTAGAATAATAATCCATATCTTCAAATGTCATGCTTCCCTTTTTTCCTTTACCTAAGTCCTCTAATTTTTTCTCAAATTCATCAAATGTTATACCCGTCTTTTCAGATTCCACTAAAAAAACGTGACTTATATATATTGAATAAGCACCAACGGATGATAATTCATACCGTCCAAATTCTATTTTATTCCTTAATAACCATGGAAACACCAAAAAGAAAACTAGCAAAATGTACATAAGAATATTTCGAACCAGTGCAATCTTCTTATTACATAAAAACAAAACAAATAGTAATAAAACCGTTATTCCAAATGTTGGCAAAAAAGATGGTCTCGTTAGTAATAAGATTCCTGATACAAATGACAAATAAAAATAATTCTTTAATACATTGGGATTCATGACAATCTTTACTAAGGCAATCAAGAAAACAACAAAACACAATAGAAAAATATTTTCTGTCATTAATGTGACCGAATAAAAACTACTTACTGGATCAAGAGAATATAATAAGCCACCTACAATTGAATATTTATTTGCTGATTCAAAATTATTTTTTTGTAGAAATATTAGAACAAGATAAGATATAAACACAGAAGTAATCGCACTCAGAACAAGACTTATAATCACAGGTGTAATAAAACCTGGGCCACCGCTAATTAAGAAAATCGATAGCAAAAAAAGGGGATACCCCGGTGTAATAAAGTTATCCGGCTTATAGGGTGCAGAATTAGATAATGAATATGCTTGATTCGAATACAGATTTGATGCAACAGTATAGTAACTTTTCTGATCAGAATTATTGTAATTTGAATTATACGAGTCATAGTCCCATGGTTTGGCATTCCAAAAGAAAATAAGCCGCACTAAGAGAGCAACTATAAATATATAAAGATATTCTTTTTTCATATTCCTTTAATTATTCTATTTCCTTTGGCACTAATCTCTGTTCAATTTTCGAATCAGAATTTCCTTCTTCAGCATACTCCGAATCAGTATTAATTTCCCATACATCCACAAATGGATCACCAATCATATTTTTTACTGATAAAATTGCTGCCATCATTGAGTGGTCCTGACTATTATAATTGTGTAATGCTCCTCTACCGGCTGGGTATAAATTTTTAAAATATCCATTCAGCCATTTTTTTATAATATTTAGATTCTCCTTGTAGTCATTATCGTATATCGGATAAGTATTCTCGTTTCTTACAACTGATCCATCTATGCAAATATCAATTGTAGCAAGACCAATTTTTTCTAATTCAACCTTTGCCAACTCAATTAATTCATCGTCAGGTCTGCTCCAAAACTCATCTGTTGTATTGCAAAAATATTCCATACCTATACATGTTTTTGAATTATCAGCAAGCATTTCTTTGCTCCAATTCTTAAAATTCTGAATTCTTCCTACTTTTACATCTGGATCGTGGACATAAATCCAATTATCTGGGAAAATGTCTTCTTTATCTATAATTAATGCAATTAACATAAAATCTCTATAAGAAAGTCTGTTTGCAGCATTTAAAACTTCCTCTGGGGCTTTAGGATTTAAAGAGTTTATAAGATCTTTTAAAGTCATAGTGCTGTAAAATTCATCTCCTCCAATCTCTTGCATATTGTCAAGAATTATCTTTTTCATAATTCCATTATCGTGTACACATTCTACTACTTTTCTTCCCATAATTACTTCGTTTCCTTTAGAAACAATTTCATCTCTTACAGATTCCCATAGTTGACCTGGACCTAATCTGGGATAATAGAATCTTTTTATAAGCGTTTTTATCTCTTTACCCTTTTGAGGTTTCTTTTTAAAAAGTGCATCTTTTACTGCATCTAATAATGAAAGACCTCTAATTCTTTGCCCTGCCCAATCTTTATTAATCTTTTCACATTTTATCCCCCATACTTTTTCAGTATATGATTTGAAAAATGTACTATATAACTCATAACCAAACCTATTTACAACCCAATCTTCAAAAGACAATTCTGGCTTTCTTGGTCTTATTTTTGCAAGAATAAAACTTAAACCTATATTAAAAGACTTTACAATTCCTAAATTCAGCAAAGTAGATTTAATTTCAATCGGATATGGAAAGAATTTTTTATTATAATAAATTCTTGAAAGTCTTGGTACTTTTATGAAATCTTTCGGAAGCATTTCCTGCCATTTTTTTTCAATTATCTCACTTTTTGTATAGAATCTGTGACCGCCTAAGTCAAACCTATAACCCTTGTATACAACTGTTCGGGCAATTCCTCCTACAAATTCTTTCTCCTTTTCAACAATTGTACATTGTTTATTAAGTTTTACTAGTTCCCAACCCGCTGTTAATCCGGCAGGTCCTGCACCAATTATTACATGATTTTTCATAAAGCAATATGATTGTTAATGATTTTTATGTTTTAATTTACTTATATTTATCACGATCAAAGAATAAATACCTAATAATAGATTAAGAAACAAAGTTGGTAATTGTAAATACAGCGAGAACAGTATTGCTTCCTCTTTTCCTATTTTAAAATTCTCTAATGCCAAAATGCAGGCATACTGATATACACCAAAATTCCCGGGTGTAGAGGGAAGTAAAAATGAAAATGTAATAAATAATAATGAAATAATTCCTATCGTAAAATACATATTATTCTCAAAGAGCGAAAACGAGATAATTGAATTAACTGAGATATAAAACAACCATATTAAGATTGTAGTGAATGATGCGATTATAATTGCATTCTTATGCCCTTTAATATTAAAGTAATCAAGGAATAATAACATTTTTTTGAATATTGAATTAAAAAACTTATTTTTAATTCTATTTCCAAGGAATTCCATAAGATAATAAATTCTATTTTTGAAAAGATAAAGAACTGTAAACAGTAAGATAGTGATTGAGACAAATATTATAATGCTCAGATAAATACTTCCATCAATATTGAATAATAATAACCCAAGAAATATCAACATAATAAAACCTATTAAATCGAATAATCTCTCACTGAAGATTGATGAGAATACCTGAATGTCACCATTAAAGTATTTCTTAGACATCATTGCACTTTTAATTAAATCCCCGCTTCGTGCTGGCAATATTGAATTATAAAAGTATCCAATGTTTGTTAAATGGAATACACTTAAGAAATCAATTCTGCTAATCATATTTAAAAGTAAATTCCATCTATAACTTATAAGTAATCTGATTACAATATTAGATAAAATGACAAATATTACTAAAATATAATTAATATCATTTATTAGTTTGAATAGTAATTTCAAATCAATATTTTTAAGAGATAAGTAAGTAAATAGAATTGTTATAATAATTCCTATTGTAATTTTACTTGTATTTTTTGAAATCTTACTAATTTTGTTAAATTTAATCTTAATAATAATCGCAGATAATTGATTACTAATTAATAAGTTTAAAAAAAGAATAATGGATTATGAGGATTCGGAATAAGCAGCTGATTTAACAACCCAAAATAAAAGCCATACTGGCAAAGTAACCCTTGCTATTTCCCAGTAATTATCCAGGAATGCTAATCCAAACAAATAAATTGTACTTCCAATTAAAGCTGCACCTAAAGGTATATATTGCTTATTTTTTTCTTTAATAATTTTAAAGAATTCAATTGATTTTAGAATTATAAAGAAATATAAAATTATAATACTTACCCCCCCTATCACTCCAATTTCAGATATTGCAGCTAAATAACTCGTATATGGATTAGAAAATTGCCACGTCCCAAATACTGATTCAGGTTTTATATTATTTTTAATATATTTATTATGTAAATCTGTAAAATATGGGTATGAAATACCTAATAGGTCTTGCATAACAATTGCAACACCCTTTTTGTAATTTAACAACTCATAGGAAAAAGCATAGTTTGCCCTACTCATAAAATTCCCTGGCCCTGTGCCTATTAAAAATATTTGAGGCTCATCTGCCCACATTATCGGAATATTTCGATATATTTTAAATTTTCCGTAGTTTAAATATCTGGCTGGTTCAGACACTACATCAATCCAATCATCAAATTTTAAATCCTCTAACTTTTTCTCTTTCGTAATAAAGAAAGAAAATACTGCTGAAAATATTACAGCAAGCAAGAATATTGGTATTAATTTATATACAATTCTTTTACCATAAATATAAAATATCATAAATATATATCCGAGAATGAAAAATGGCAAACCGGCTCTGAATTGAGACAAATAAAAGACCATTAGAATTAATAATTGAGATGCAATTATAATCCAGGTGCGGTATTTTTTAATATAATTATAACCGAGTAGATATCCCCCGCAAATAAGTAACAACATGGAAAACTGATATGTATTGTTGCCGTATGAACCTGATATTACATCTGGATTTCCTGTAATTAAAAACTCAGGTAAATCTAATAGGAAAACAATAATTAGATTTATTATTAAAACTGTTAGAAATAATTTGTCGATTTTCCTTATTAGCAAACTGGAATCTTTTGATAACCTGTTAAGTGTAAGAAATAATATTGGTCCTTCCATAAAACCAGCTAAGAATAAAACCGAAGCATATGATAATATTCTGTACTGATTGAAGAGCAATGAAATAATAAAAGTACTGAAAAATATTATTACTATTTTAAATATAAAGTTATTCTCCCCATTATCATATAAACTCTTTTTATTGAAATTGAAAAATAACAATAGACACAAAACTACGAATATGGGGAAATTAATTACATCTATATATTTAGGTAGTAGTTTTAATTTTTCCGAGAAATATCTGCTAAGAAGGAAAAAGTAAAAGAAATATAAAATGAATCTATCAAACATTATTAAGCCTCATACAAAATCTTTTCAAATTGTCTGGAAATAATTTTCACATCAAAATTATCTCTGAAATATTGTTTATTATTATTAGATATTGCTCCAAATCCTTCTTTATTTGATACTGCAAATGTTATTTTATCCTCTATACTCTTTTCATTTCCTGCCTCAACAATCCATCCATTGTAATTCTCTTTAATAATCTCAGGTAGAGCGCCAACATTCGATACAATTACAGGTAATCCGTCTGAAAGTCCTTCTAAAACTGTAAATGAAAAACCTTCAGTATAGGATGGCAAAATTAAAATATCAGCACCACCAAACGCATTTTCCTTTTCCTTCCCTGAAACAATACCAAGATAATGCGAATTATATTTTTCTGAATTACAAATAAATTCGTTAATCTCAGCTGATATTTCAGCTGAATGGTTTTCATAATATTCTAAAACCTTACCATTTAAAAATGCTCTTTGCGTTTTAGATTTCTCTTTTTCAAATCGAAATGTTCCTGCAAATAATAATTTTAAGCTATGTTTCTTAAAAAGTCTTTTATATACACGTATTAGTTCATAGAAGCCTTTAGAAAATGCAATATGACCCATAAACAGAAGTACGGTTTCTTCTTTATTGAATATTTTTTTCGTTTTATTTTCTTTTACAACTAGTCCATTATAAAGAACTTTTAATTTAGTTTCCGTAATTCCCAGAAACATTTTCTTCAATATTTCTGCTTGTACGATTATTAAATCAGATATTCTTAAAATAAACTTAATATAATATTTAAATAAGGGATTGCACTTATCATAAAAACCATCAAAATTACCGCCCCTGTAATGGAGGATTATTTTCTTTCTAAACAAATATGATATCAAAACGTATACTGAGTCTCTTAAAAAGCCTATTTTGCTTGATGATAGCAGAAAATATGTTTTTTCAATATCCTTTCGAATTAAACAATCTATTACTTTTAAAATTATCTTTTGGGTTAAAATTAAACCATATAAATCAAACTTTCCTTTTTTCCAGTTTTCATCTCGAATATTCGATTTAATATGATAAATATTAATTAATTCCTGTGGTATATTTTGGAGAAGTATCTCCGATGCAACTTCAGGACCGGCATATGGTGGAGGCATAGGACATACTATTAATATATTCATATCAATTTTGTAAAATTATGCAAAATATTTTCTATCCATCTTTCTAGTGAATAATTTTCAGCAGTTTTTTGAGAATTTTCTGACATCTGTTTATACAATAATTCGTCTTTGAAAAACCCTTTCAACCAGTTAATGTTTTCCTTTTTTGTGCTGGTTTTTAATATCTTGCAGTTATAATTATCTTTTAAGTAGTCAGTTTCTGGTGCATTTAATTCATCATCAAATGTGACAAAGGGAACACCGTAAGCAAAACTATGCTGAATTGCAAGCCCTGGATCATTAGGGCAAAAAAACATACGGGCATGGTTCATATATTTAGAAATAAACCCTTCATCGTTTGACGATCCTAAAAATGTTATACACTCACTTTGATTTGTCTCTCTGTAATATTGTAACAAAGGGCCATCCCCAATAATATAAAGCCTGATATTCTGAATTACTTCCTTTAATTCTTTGAAATAATCAAAAAGGACATCAAGTTTTTTCCTTTCTACAATCCTGCCAATAAATATAATACCCGTCTTATCTTTTGTATCAATATTACTGCTGTAATAGTTTTTAAATATTAAATTTGTATCAATTGTATTATTAGCAAAACCTGCTTTATTTTCTGAAATCAATCCATTTTCGATTGACAGTCGCATTCCTTTTTCAGTGTAAAATATAATTCTGTCGTAAAACATCATTAGCATTTTATAAAGTATTCTGTTAATCCATGAATCAAGTTTATTGTTTTGTATTTTTCTAAAATCGTGATTGTAAGAAACAAGTTTGAAATTGTAGTATCGCTTTAATATTGCAAGAAATAAGATTAGTAGAATATTCTTTCTTTCCAGAGGTGTTAATACAATATTTAAATGTTCTGATTTTATTATTCTCAAAAGTGTTGTATAAGTATCTATTTTATAACCAAAATTATTATAGCCCCCTTTGCATTCAATAAAATCAAATAAAATATTCTCACTTTTCACATCTGTATGACCTTCTTTTCTTGAAGCTTTTCCTTTTAGAATCGTTAATTTATTAACATACAAACTTAACTTATTAAATGTATTTATTCTGTAATGATTAAGCTCTGGCATTATCCATAATGCTTTAATATCTTTAGGATTATTCAATTTATTTTTAATCTAAAATTATAATACCAGACAATCAGATTATATATATAATAGAATGTAATCTCAGATAGATGTGATTTATTATTTAAATATTTTTTGAATTCTATATTTAAGGTCTCTTTGTTAAGTCCCAGATCTATTAAAAATTCAGAATTAATAAGTTCTAAGAAGCGTTCCTTCATGTTGTTTTTTAACCAATAATCAATAGGCATGTTAAAACCCCGTTTTTTTGCATAAACTAATTCGTTCCCTAAAATATCTTTATAAGCATCTTTTAAGATCCTTTTCCCGGTTTTTTTATACTTATAATCAAATGGCAAGGTAAATGCATATTCCACTATATCAGAATTTAAAAAAGGTACTCTTACTTCAAGACTATTCAACATAGATGCAATATCAACCTTGCTTAGCATTTCATCAACTAAACTTGTTTTTAGGTCAAACCATAGCATATCATTCCCGTCTATTTTCCCGTCTTTTTCATTTATTAACTCAGTTATCCTATCCTCATATATTAAGTTTCCAAATTCTGATAATAAATTTTTTGTAAAAATTGAAAACTTAGACATCAAATTTGTATTATTAGTATAATTTAAATATTTATTATGAAATGTATTGTCCTCAATCAGTTTTAAATATTGTATAAGAAATACATCTATTCCTTTTTTTACCTTTCTGCTTTTAAATCGACTGATTATAGAATTTCTAAATGTATTTAAATCCTCTTTATTTAGTAGTTTTATACTTTTTAGATACGTTAAATACTTTACTGAATTATATCTGGAATAACCTGCTAATATTTCATCGGCACCATCACCGCTTAATGCGACTTTAACATCCTTGCTTGATGTTCTTGAGTTCAAATATAAAGGTATTAAAGATGTTATTGCAAAAGGCTCATCAAGTTTGTTGATTATTTCATCTATTGGTGTATTATTTAAATCCGCCTTTGTCTCCGTATGGTTAGTTCCGAATTTTTTAGTGATATATCTTGAATACTTTTCATCATCATTATTTCGTGAATTTGCAAATGTAATAGTAAAAGTATTAATTATTTGTTCTGAATGTTGGCACATTTCATACGTTATTATCGATGAATCAAGCCCTCCGCTTAAAAATGAACCTATTGGAACATCACTAACCATTTCTTTTTTTACCGTATCGCTGATTAATCCCTTTAAAATTTCCTTATTTTCATCGTAGTTGTAATTGTTTGCACCAAATGATTTGTAATCATTCCCCCAGTATTGTTTAATTGTAAGTTTGTTTCTTTTCTTAACTATAAAATGACCGGGCTCTAATTTCTTTACATTTCTGAAAATTGTAAGGGGTGATGGTATATATCCAAATGATAAAAAATCATTTAGATATTTTAAATTCAGACTTAAATCAATATTATTTATTGTGAAAAATGATTTAATTTCAGATGAAAACAGGAAATCATTATTATATTGATAATAATATAATGGCTTAATTCCAATCCTGTCTCTTGCTATAAACATTTCCTCCATGTAATTATCATAGATACAAAATGCAAACATTCCATTTATATGTTCAAGACAACTTTTACCAAATTTTACATACATGTTCAGCAATACTTCTGTATCAGTTGTTGTCTTAAAAGTAAAACTACTCAAATGTTTTTCTTTTAATTCTCTATAGTTATAAATTTCTCCGTTTAATATCACAGTATACCTTTTGTCATTTGTTGATATTGGTTGTTTACCGTTTTTTATATCAATAATACTTAATCTACGCATTGCCATTCCAAAACTATTTTGTATATATATACCCTCATCATCAGGCCCCCTGTGAATAATTGAGAAATTCATCTTGTTGAGATTATCATCGTTGCACAATTTATCTGACACTATTCCGCAAATTCCACACATTACTCTATATCGTAAAATTTGTTATAATTTGAAATCATCTTAGTAAGGTTGTATTTAGACCTAACATGATGCCTGCCATTTTCACCAATTTTATCTCTCAGATTTTTATCATTAATAAGTAATTTGACTTTTTCTAATAATTCCTCGTCACTCTTTACTATAAACCCGGTTTCATTATTTATAATGTGTTCAGTCAATCCACCACCATCAGAATATACGAATGTAGGAATACCCCATCCAAGAGCTTCTACTGCAGAATTACCAAATGACTCAGAGTTGTCTGATGGAAGTATAAATATATCCATAATTTGTAAGTAATCAGCTATGTTATTTGTCTTATCAATAAATATAATCCTGTCTTTCAAATTTAATTCCTCTGCTAATTTTATTAACTCTGATTTGCAAGGTCCGTCACCCACAATAATTGCTTTAACATTATTATTTTTCAACTTATTCATCAAATAAACAATTTTATCTAACCTTTTCCATATTCTTATATTTGCACTACTTCCAATTATTATTTCACCCTCAATGCCTAAATCTTTTTTTAATAAATTACGATCAATCTCTTCTTTCAATAATTCAAAATCTATTCCATTGTACGTTACACAAATCTCTTCCAAGGGGATTTTAAATATCTTTGATGCTGCTTTGGCACCTAAGAAAGTATTTGCTGAAATCTTTTTGAAGTATTTTCTCAGATAATAACCTGCAATTTTATGCCTTATCCTTTTCTTTAAAGTGAAATTATGAATTCCGGCTCGGTGTGTGTAATATTTTTCAATATCTTTAAGTTTACTGATTAAAATCATATACACAAATTCAACTGAATGGAAATGTACTTTATCATATTTTCTGCAAATATTTTTAAATCTGTTCCTTATTTCACTATTAGGAAAATTATTTGCATTAAGTGAATATACATTATTGCAAATCAACTCGCATTTAGCACCGTAAAAACCTTTCTGATTAATTATCAATATATCTGCATTGATGAAGTTCCTGTTTTGCTCTCTCACTAATTGATAAACTGCTCTCTCCGCACCTCCGATATCCATTTGCCATACAATATGCAATATTCCTTTTTCTGGTTTCATTTATTTCAGGTTCTTGATAAAATCAATTAATTTATCAGCTCTTTTATCCCAGGTAAATTCTTGTACAAGTTTGTATGCAGATTCCGATGTCCCAAGGTATTGTTCGTAATTATTTCTTATACTGATGATCGATTTTCTTAATTCTATAGGATTATCTGGCTGAACAAGTTCCACAGGCGGTTTTTCACCAATTACTTCTCTTATTATTGGAATATCAACACATATTAGGGGTTTGTTATGTGCTAAATATTCAAAAAGCTTACTTGGGGAACCATATTTATTCAATTTTCTGTCTGAATTGTAATATAATAAAAACAAATCTGCACTACTCAAATAAATATCAATTTCTTTTGGTTCTACAAATCCGGTAAAAATTATATTTTTGATGTCATTATCTTTGATATATGTTGTAAAATATTCAACGTGATCACTTCTTCCACCAACAATGTAAATTACAACATTCTTTGGCAATTCTTTTGCTGCCTCAAGGTAGTATAATATCTCTTTATTTCCTTTATATACAGTCCCGGCATACATTGCAACAAATGTCTCTTTCGGAATTTTTAAAATTCTTTTCGCATCTTCTTTCTCAAGTTTATTCTTATTTATAAGTTCAATATTTACGCCCTGATGTGTTCCGATTAATTTCTCTTTATTAAAACCATAATCGGCTTTTAAATCTTTTGCAAGTTTGTAAGTGTTGCAATTTATCCCGTTAGCTTTTGTTAATACATATTTCTGATATCTGTTCTTTGGAGGTATATGTAACTCAAATATTATTCTTATATTTTTATTAATAAGGAAATTCATTATCCTTAATATTAGCACAATGGAATAATTCTTTACGTAAAATACTACGCATTCGTTCTTTCCTGCCTTAAATAAAATTTTTGATATGTAAATGAAGTAAACTGCAAATCTGTATACTTGAACAATTATCTTATTTGTTGTCTGCTTTGCCGGTGTTGTTAATACTTTAACTGGGAATTGTGTTTCTATCCTGTATAAATCCAGTGGACTATTTGTATCATATTTTTCATATGTAGTCTTTAATGAATATGTAACTAATTCAAGCTTTATTGATTTTTTATACAATGCCTCACAAAAATAAACTATAGATTGTCTGTCAACCCTTGGGATTTGTAAATCATTTGGTGCTATATAATAGAACTTAGAAAATATCTCCATAAATTAAAGAATAAAGGTTAAATAACTTATTAAACCCACACAATTTACTTCTAAACAATTATTCACATTATAATTCTCTAATAACATTAAATATTTTCCCAATATTTGCATTTTTTGAGTAAGCCTTTTCAATTGTGTTTCGTGCATTTTCCCCTGTTCTTTTTCGCAATTCAAAATCATTTATTAACATTCTGAGGTAATATACCCATTCCTCATTAGTTTTAGCAAGAAAACCATTGAATCCATTTTCTATCAATTCGCAGTTTGCACCCACGGGTGACACAACAACTGGTATCCCTAATGACATAAAGAAAATTGCCTTGAAAGCACATTTCCCCCTTGAAAACGGGTCATCGTGCAATGGCATTATTCCAATGTCAAAACTCATTACTGTCTCACTTTCGCCTTCTAAAGACCACTTAATATTTTCAGTATCTATGTATTTAGAAATATATTTAGAATCACCAGAGACAATTTTTAATTTAAGTTTTTTGGTTGATATAATATTTAATTCTTCAAATACCTCTTCAAGCATATTCAGATATACAGTATTAGCAGTTACACCAGTCCATCCTATAATAATTTCATCTTTCTCATTATGCTCTTTTATTACCTCGGGAAGACTTACTGAAGTTGGGACAATAATTGTTTTGAATTTGTATTTACTGTAGAAATCACTTAAATATTTATTCCCAAATATGATTTTTTTTGATAGGAGAACTATAAGGTCTGTTTTCCGCTTTTGCGAACTGTAGTGCTCACTGCCTCTTATATATTCTCTGTAATATTTCTTTATTAAGCCCTCTTTTTCATAAAATTGATTCTGTCTAATAATGAAAATAGCATCGTCTAAATCATAAATTATAGGCTTTCCAAATATCAAAACAAAAAGCAATATATGAAATTCATAAAATCTGTGTATCAAAACAATTTCAGAACTAATAACCAGTCTTAACTTATATAACAATCGTTTAAGAATATTTTCCCTTGGTGTATCCTGATTTATTAAGTATGTAAAAGAAATCTCTTTGTTTTCTAAATCTTTAGTAAAAAGGTCTATTCTGTATCGGTAAGACGGATTTTGTATTCCGTATTTTGATATAACTAAAACTCTTTTCAATTAATAATTAGTTTTCCTCTAAAATATTTTCAAATTCTTCGGCAATAACTTCTTTTGAGAAATACTGATGTACAATATTAAAAGATTCATCAACATATTCTTTACAATACGCTTTATTGTCTCTTAATTTTTGAACCCTTTCACAAAACATATTAAAATCATATACCTTGTTATAATTTAATATATCTGAATTCCTGTACATATTATTTATCTTTTCCATCATAATACATGGTTTACCAAATGTCACCATTTCCAGGAATGTTTTACCGCCACCGACTGGAATAGAATCAACGTATATATCATATTTGTTATACAATTGTTTTAAATCAGTAATATTATATAGAAATTCAACCTGGCTATTTTTAATCTCTTCTCTAAAGTAATATTCTAATAATTTAAAATATTTATTACGTTTCGGTGATACTAATATGTATTTTGAATTGACATATTTAGACAAAACACCCTTAATAAAATTAGCAAAACTATTATCCGCGTTATGTATAATCCTTTTATAGGTTGTTATTGTTAAGAATACAATCGAGTTCCCTTTTAATTTGTATGTATTATCATAACTTACATCTGAACATTCTTGCGATATTCTTAAAAGTTTCACATTATTGTAATAACTCTCCGCTTTAATCTTCAGATAATCCGTTATTGTTATAAATTTGTCTATGTTTTTAGGAATAGTGAATGGTGAAAAGTTATTATGATCGTAATAAATTACATTTGATATTTTTAATTTTGATATAATATTAATTGCAGTTTTTAAGTAAACATCTTCACTATGCTCAAATGATATTATATGTTTTATTTTGTTATCTTTAATGAAATCCAATATATCTGTATTCAAGCCATTATAGGAATTATCTTGATCGTACAATCTCTGTTTTTTAGAATATTTTACAATCTCTGAATAATGAATACAATTTGTACTGGGATTTAGAAACTCATCAGAGTAAATATATATATTGTATTTTTCTTTGTTGATTGATGTAATTAAGTCTAATATTATTCTGGTGTGCCCTCCTGTGTTATAAATAGTCGAATAAACAAAAAGTAAATTAATCTTATTTGTAGTCTGTTCTTTTAGATTGCAATTTCTATAGTCTATTTTATTGATGTATTCATTAGAATATCGTTCAATTAAATTAATTAAAACTCTGTCAAATTGATTATTAAAAAGTATTTTACGCTTTACATACTTTTTAACAGATTTTATCCAGAATACTTTTGACCTTTCTACATCAAAGTAAAACAATAATACTGAAAGAGTTCTATAGATTAAAAAAAGCACAAACTGGTTTAATATCTTAAATTTTAAATATAATATGTGGATTTTCCATCTCACTTTAGAATATTATCGTTTTTCTGAATGTAAAATATATAAATATATTGTATAGGAAGAAATTTAAAGCATATGCATATGTCATTCCAACCACCCCATATTGATTTACAAAAAATACAGAAAGGACTAAATACGAAAATGTAAATATGATTTCAGAGAAAATAAATTTCTTCCCGATTGCTTTGGCAATAAACAAATGTGCAAGAATATAACTCATAACTCTTAAAAAATCGCCTAATAACTGAAAAGCAAACAATTCTCGCATTGGTCTGAAACTAGGCGCATACACTAAATCAATAATTAAATCCTTGGCGAAGAAAAATGTTATTGACATTATAGCAGTTATTGGTAATAAAATTGCATATGCAGCTAATATTTCTTTTCTTAATTCAGTTTTATCCTTAATTTCAGATAAACGTGGAACATAATAGAGGCTTATTGAAGCAAGTATGACAGACAGATATAAATTTGAAAATTTTGTAATTGCTTGCCAGAAACCTGCCGCTTCAACTGACAATTGTGCAATTATATAATTTCTTAAAATTAGTTGGGAAAGAGGTAGTAAAATCATTGAAGTCAAAGCCATAGCAGTATATTTTCTTAATTTTATCCAGCTATCCTTGTGCAATTTAGGTCTTAGTATTTTATATTCAAAACCGGTTCTCTTTAAATATTGAAAGTTAATATATGTTGTAATTGGAAAAACAATAAACACAGAAAGAAGTGCTCCTTTTACATTAAAAAACATAATCAATGGAATTGACACAATTAAATTCAGAGCGGTTGCTATTATACCCGTTGTTATTAATCTCTTAAATTGTTTTAATCCATTTAATAGATTTGTAATTAAACTCCCAAAAGCTCCAAATATTAAGAAAACCCCTGAAAGAGCAATAATGAACCAGTAGCTGCTATCCTGGAATAAAAATTCAGAAATGTAAAAGGATAGGGATACGCTTAATACACATAATATTGAAGATGATGTTAGTGTAGCAAATATATATGTTTCTACTATTTTCTTTCTTTCTTCATTATTGTCGTAATATTCGGATATATATTTCACTATCCCGTTTCCCATTCCTAAGTTGGCTAATGTCCCAATAATAGTGTTATAATTGGACATTTGTCCAATAAGCGCATACCCTGCAGGCCCCAAAAAAACGGAATTTATTTTATTCCCTATGATTCCCAACACCATTTTTATTACTGTAGCAACGCCATTATAAGCTGATGTCTTTATAAACCCTTTAATCCTGTTAGGAATTAATTTTTCAATTTTAATATATAATTTTTTAATGATTCTAAAATTTTAAATACAGAAAATCACTTTGCTCAAATTTACCAAAGACAAATATTATTAAAATTAGAAATATAAGAACTGGATAGCTTAATAAATCAGCAATATATTTTTTCCCCTTTTTAACATCATTCATATTAATTATTCTTTCTGCGGCAAATAAAATAATAACAGTTCCAAGAATAATATATATCTCATTTGGGTTCACAAATATATTTCTATGATTATAGACATCTGCAAATGTTATTATTCTTGTTACAAATAACAAAAACTTATCTAGTGAATCTGAGAAAAACAAAATCCATGAAAATGTAACAAGAATAAATGTTATTAAGATAGAAACCGATTGCTTTATACCTTCAGTTAATTTAATTTTAGCTCTTATTATTTTTCTCTGTTTTCGCAAAACAAATGAAATTAAAAGATACAATCCATGCAAAATGCCCCAAAGAATAAAAGTAATTTTTGCACCATGCCACAAACCACATATCAGCATTGTTATTAAAATACTAATTAAATAGGACAAATTTTCTGGTTTAATTTTGGTTTTCCCAAACGATTGGATTATCCTTGTACTCTTGTATGCTATCGGTAAAAAGATATAATCACGAAGCCAAAATGATAAAGTTATATGCCATCTTTTCCAAAAATCAGATATCGATGCTGAGAAATAGGGAAATCGAAAATTGTCTGTTAAATTGATTCCTAACATTTTCGCACTTCCTAATGCAATATCAGTATAACCTGAGAAATCACAATAAATCTGAATCGAAAGTAATATTGCCGTAAAAAATAACTGGTAAAATGTATATTCGGATGGATTAGCGAATACATTTGTTACTCCACTGGATATTCTTTCTGCAATTACAGCTTTTTTAAACAAACCCCAGATAATGATTTTTACACCATCCACAATATCCTTGTAATAAAAATCTTTCGGTTGTTTTATTTGAGGCAGTAAATCACCTCCTCTTTCGATTGGTCCTGATGTGGATTTTGAGAAGAATAGATTATATGTTGTAAATATACCAATGTTGCCCTCCGGCTTAATTCGTGAATAATAAACATCTGTAATATAACTTATAAGTTGGAATGTAATATAGGATATCCCAATTGGTAATTCATATTTATTAAAAGCAAAATTATATTTCACCCCCAATGAAGATGTGATAATATTTAAGAAATTGTAAAATTGTTCATTGTATTTAAAAACAAATAGAAAGAACAACAATATAATTAATGATACTGTAAGATAGGTTCTTTTTATATTAATATTGCTTGTGTATTGGTTCAGCGGAAATTGGACTTTTCCTAAAAGATATTTTGTAATAATTAA
>JBMOHR010000016.1:0-25774 GCA_049317745.1 Ignavibacteria bacterium | reverse complement strand
TAGATTATCTTAAGAATCTCTCGTCATCGTATTTAATCAAAAATGTTTTCTCAACTGAGAAAAACCTTATTGTATTCCACCTGTTAACTGATAACGGAAATGAAACGTACCTCTCTTTAATCCTTGAGAAGAATCTTGAATGTCTTTTCGTAGAAGATGATAAATCAATTCCCGCTAAGAACATACTGTATCTGTTCGACAATGTATTGAATACTTCAATCGTTGATATCCGAATTGAGGATAAGAACAGGATAGTTACAATGGAACTAAGTGATTCAAGCAGCATAGTCTTCTTTGCATTCCCTAAATACTCAAATCTGTTTGTAAGTAAAAACGGGGTGATTGTTGACTGCTATTCCGATAAGGCAACATATATGAATACACTGATTGATGCATTACTCCCAAAACGAAATGCTGAGGCTCCTATAGATTCTACTGACATTACTTCATATCTTAAGAATAATTATTCATACATCGGTAAACAGTACAGAGAAGATATCGTACTGAGATTTGGAAATGAAGAGGCTGAGAAGTATGAGAGTGAAATATCTGATTACATTAATACATTACTGAAACCAAAAGAATTTATACTTTATAATAATGAAGAAACCATCGTTCCTTCGTTAACGTCTTTACTTGCATACGAGAATTACAGCAAGGAAAATCATAAAGATATAAACGAATTAATAACACACTTCTACAGGAGGTATAAGTTCTATTCTTCAAGGAAGGAAATTAAGAGCTCATTAACTGATTCTGTGGACTCAAAGATTAAAAGAACAAAGAGCCGTATCAGTAATCTTCAGACTGCAATAACTGAAGCAGGTAATTCAGATAAATTCAAGAGGTACGGTGATATTCTGTTCAGCAATATTCATAACATTGAAAAGGGATTGAGCGTGTATGAGCATACAGATGAAGAGACAGGTGAGAAAGATAAGATTAAACTGAATCCGTTAATTTCGGTATCAAATAATGCAACAAATTATTATAATAAGTACAAAGGGATGAAGAATTCTGTTGCTGAGCTGGAGAAGAAAGTGAAAGTTCTCGGCAAAGAATTGACTGAACTTGAAAAGCAGAGAGAAGTATTAATTGCAGAGAATAACTTTAAAAATTTAAAGAAGATGAGTAAAACAGAAGAGAAAGAAATGGAAACCGAAAAACTTCCGTTCCGCATATTCAAGATTGATGAAAAGTTTGAAGTTTGGGTAGGGAAGGACAGTGCGAGTAACGATTTGCTAACTATGAAGTATGCCAGCCAGTATGATTTGTGGTTTCACGTCAGAGGTTCGAGCGGCTCTCACACAATACTTAAGTTTCTTGATAAGAATCTGACTCCAGAGAAGTCATTAATACTCCAGGCTGCTGCCATTGCAGCATATTACAGCAAAGCAAGAAACGGAAAGCACGTTCCTGTTGCATACTGCGAACGGAAATACGTTAAGAAAAGAAAAGGTTTTAATCAGGGTGCTGTTGTGATGGAAAAAGAAAAGGTTATATTCGTGGACCCGAACGTTCCTGAGAGTTAATTACATTCTTCTTTCGAGGTCTGCAATCTTTTCCAGAATCCTCTTTTTATTCTTGTGTCCTGCTCTCAGAAGTAAAGTATAAGCATCAAATGCCTCTTTATGCAATCCCTGCTTGGCAATAACATCTGCAATTGTTTCTGTAATAATCTTCACGTTACCAAGTATCGAATCCTTGCTGTCGTTCTTGTAATTATTCAAATCAGTATTGTCATCATACTTGCTGTTCTTTTTAGGCTGCGGAGCATCTATTGAAATAGAGTTAATAGTATCAAGGAAGATTTTAAACTTTGCATCATTCTCAAGGTTTGCGAATAATTCATTATCGATAAAGACTAATTCCTGATTGTTCTGGTCCGGTAAAGTATCGCAGAAAGGAATATTCCTGAGTTTATCTTCGTAGTCTTCAAACTTATCAAGGTCGGAAAGCATTTCCTTGTAGAATATCTTAGCCTGGCTTTGCTTCTTCTTGAATTCATCCAAAGAAGAGTAAAGCAAATCAATCAACTCTTTATTCTGAATCTTGTTCTCAATATCCTTCAACTCTGATTCTGCTTCGTTAAAATACTCAAGTTTAATGAGTGCCTTAACTTTAAGAATCTTAGGAGTCAGATAGAACGGGAATAACTCAGTTACCATATTGCAAATCTTGATGCAGTTATCATACTGGTCATTAAAGAAGTACAGATTGGCTAACTTAATTAATAGCGGAGAGAAGAAATTATTCTCTAATTTCTCTTTCAGAAAATTAATATAGTTGTCTAAGTTATACATTCGTCCTCAATGCTAATTTAGTTGCCCTGTTGTGAGAAAAAACCTGTTTAAATGACATATAAGAAATAACGCCGAATCCTGATGCGAACATTAACTGAAACGGAATGGACGCTATCTGTGCATAATAAACTGATATCCCTACACCTATGAACGAATAAATTGAAAGTATTGCTTCAATGTATGCAACGAGTGATACTTTCTTTGCATGGTATTTCTTATCGTGAACTGTGTCTGTATCGTTTACTATCTTATATTTAGGTGTTCTTACGAATTCGGTCTTTTTGTTTATCAATCCTTCCCATACTGCTTTCAGGTTGTTAACAGACAATCCCATACTTCCCATCATAAACACAGGGAAGTAGATAATTCTTCTCTGCCAGTCAGGATACACATCCTTTTGTGAGTAGAGATAAAACATCATCGAACTTACGAATGCAAATATAAAGAATGACATGAATTTAAACACAGGGTCATATTCACCGGTTTCTTTTATAAGTGTAACCATTGGACTCAATATTGCTGCTAACAGTATAAACGGATAAGCAAGATTGCTCCAGAGGTGAATGAATGACTGAAACTTTTCTCTGAACGGCAAATTGGATTTAAGAACTTTAGGATAAATCTTCTTAGCTGTTTCGATTGCTCCTTTTGTCCATCTGAACTGCTGTGAACGTAAAGCATTAATGTCAACCGGTAATTCAGATGGGGAGGTAAAGTTTACTAAATACTTTAAATGCCAGCCCTTCATCTGAGCTCTGTAAGAAAGGTCTAAGTCTTCTGTAAGTGTATCGGCTTCCCAGTTACCTGCGTCGAAAATACATTCCTTGCGCCATATCCCGCCTGTACCGTTGAAATTAATGAAGAAACCTGCTCTGTTACGAACTGCCTGTTCTACTACAAAATGACCGTCGAGTGCAATTGCCTGAGTCTTTGTAAGGATTGAGTAATTACGGTTTATATGTTCCCATCTTGTTTGTACCAGACCAATCTTTTCATCTTTTAAAAAATAAGGAATGGTTCTGTTAAGGAAGTTCTTACGTGGAATAAAATCGGCATCGAATATTGCGACAAATTCTCCAAGTGCTGTTTTTAAACCTTCTTTTAATGCACCTGCTTTGTACCCCTGTCTATTTGATCTGTGAATATGGTTGATTATATAGCCCTGTTCAACGTAAGGCTTTATGTGTTTCTCAATAATTTCTTTCGTGTCGTCGGTGGAATCGTCGAGTATTTGTATTTCAAGTTTATCTTTAGGGTAGTCAATTCTAAGCGTAGCATCGATAAGTCTGCATATAACATATTTCTCATTGTACAATGGTAACTGAATAGTAACAAACGGATAATCCTTAATTACAAAGTCTTTCGGGTCGATGTCTTCAGTTCTTTTGTTAAAGGTCTTAAAGTAGAAGTATATCATACTGAACCCGTGGCTTGCAAAGAAGAACAGAATGGATAATGAAACAATGTACGTTAGTAGAATTATACTCTCAATTTTCATTTTTTAATTTACCAGTTTGATATAATATCGTTTAAAATATCTTCAGCTATTTTATCTCTTGCAATGACAATGCCTGCTTCTCTTTCTGAGAATGAGTTAGAAGATGAGTTGTATTCACCCCAGTTGTCATAATTTCTCTCCCAGATTTTCTTTTGCTTCTTAAGGTTTTCGAATATTACATTAACACTTATAGTAATCTTCCGCTTGGTTACGTTCTCAGCGCCGCTGATAACAAGAGCATCATCTTTTATGGATGTAATAGAGCAGGTAATAACGGCATCAGCTTTAGTTTTGTCAACGAGCTTTAAAGTATTATCACTTATTACTTTATTCTTCAGTACTTCAGTAAACTTTTCAACAATACCTGATACTGCGAATCCTGAATTATCAGTAAATAAAGGCACTGCGACAGTTTTTATGCCTTCCGGAGGATTGTTTCCCTTGAAACTGTAAATCCCGCAAGAACTTAAAACTGTAATGAACAATAACAGTAATATGTAATTTATTCTATACAATATTGTACTTGTCTAAATTATATTTCTTGATTTTCCTGTAAACATTCCTCGGTGTCTGTCCTAAATTCTCAGAAACCTTGGTGATGTCCCATTTGTAAATCGTCAGTAAGTAAGTAAGTAATTTACTCTCTATTTCTTCAGCATTCAAATCCTTTATTTCGTCATACTTAATCACAAAATCATCGCCTGAATCGACATTCGTCTTCGTTATTTCGTGTGACTTTGATTTTATCAGTTCTTTCACGTCAAGAATATCCGATTTTAATTCTATAAGTGCTCTTACAATTATATCCTTCTCAGTAAAATCCCTTGTCATAGTTGGAATTGCGGGCAATTGCCTGTTATCATAAACCTCAGTATAAAGATTCTTCTTTACGTCCTCTAAATTAATTTTCTTATTCGGATTCAGTATAACTATACTGTCACAGAAATTTCTAAGCTCTCTTGCATTACCGTACCAGACATAGTTTCTTATGTAATCCATTGCGTCGTCTTCTATCCCTGCAAAAGTAATGTTATTTCTTTCACATACACTCTTTATAAAATAATCAAACAGTATGTCTATGTCAGGTTTTCTTTCTCTTAACGGAGGTATGTTTATATTCACAGACTTAAGTCTGAAATATAAATCCTCTCTGAAATTCTTATGTGCAACTTCTTCTGCAAGGTTCTTATTCGTGGCAGCAATAACTCTCACATCAACAAATACTTTCTTTGCTCCGCCAACCTTCATAAACTCACCTGATTCAAGTACACGCAGAATTTTAACCTGAGTAGCCAACGGCATATCACCGATTTCATCAAGGAATATTGTGCCTTTGTCGGCCATTTCAAAGTAACCCGCACGGCTTTCTATTGCGCCTGTAAACGAACCTTTATGGTGCCCGAACAATTCACTTTCTATAATTCCTTCAGGTATAGCTCCGCAATTAACAGTAATTAAAGGCTTGTCGCTTCTTTTACTGTTCTGATGAATGGCATTAGCAACAAGTTCCTTCCCTGTACCGCTTTCTCCTGTCACCAGGACGCTGATATCAGTCGGTGCAACCTGCTTAATAATCTCATTTATCTCTTTAATCTGTATGGAATTACCAAGTATTTTCATATATATTATTAAATATAACATTATACAAAAGTTTATTAAAGTTAAATCGGGATATTTGATTTAATTAAAAAATTCTCTTTATCCTTTAATAGTTGATATAATTTATCTAATTTTCTCAACATTTTTAATATGGCAAAATCAAAAGAAGAAAAGATAATAAAAAACCCGGGAGTACCGTTTGATGAATACATTGAAAAGTATTTCTGGCTCGTAATACCTGTATTTACACTGATATATTTCTGGCTTTCGAACATATCGGTCGGATTCTATCAGGATGATGAAATAGCACAGTTCTTAAATGCAGTTAAGTTTAAGGTTGATGCATTTTCCATTCTTGGTAACAATCCTAAACCGGGCTGGAAGATATTTCTTGTTATACCCGCAATGATTGATTATAAAGCAGTCCTGATTTTCAATGCTTTAGTAGCATCTTTAACTGTATTCTTTACTTTTAAACTTATGAAAGAGTATGAAGTAAAGTATGCTTATTTCGGAGCTCTTCTGCTCGCAGTTCAGCCTTTATTCTTTGACCTTTCATTCAGGACTTATTCGGAAATATTTACTGCGTTGTTAATCGTACTATTCTTAATCCTGTATAAAAGAGAGTACTTTCTCCTCTCAAGTTTATTGATTGGATATGTGTTTACAATCAGACAGGAAATAGCTGTGTTTATAGTTGTCCTGTTCGTGATATTGATGTATAAGAAAAAGATTATCCCTGCTCTTGCATTAGGTGTGTTTCCTATAGTGTACAATCTGTTAGGTGTCTGGAAAACTGGTGACCCGTTGTTTGTACTTACTGAAATGAAAACTGTTGCAGCACTGACTTATAACACACAAGGTGTATTCCATTACTTCAAAGTATATATATTTATTGTCGGACCTGTAACATTGATTCTGTTCCTGCAAGGATTTTTTGGTATGTTTGCCAATACAAAGAATTATAAAGCATACATTGAAAAGTATTTATTATTCTACGTTCTGTTTATAACAGTATTTGCTGTACAAATGTACACAATGATGAGTAACGGTCCGAATCCCGGTAACTGGAGATACCTTTTACACATTTCTCCGATTGCGGTTTTCTTCGCAACAGTTGGTTTGAACAATCTCGCTGAGAAGGAGTTTAAGAAACTGCATTATGTAATTACAGGATTCATTTTCTTTGTTACTTTCGCGTTCTTCTCGAAAGAATCTGACGGATTTAAACTGCTCGAAGTCAGCGATTACACGAAAATTGTGTTTATCGTGATATTCTTCATAGCGACAATGCTTATTCCGTCAAAAGACAAAGTATCATACCTGAATAAATTATCACTCGTATTGTTTATAACATCTGTATTCTATCTCTACGTAGATTTTAAACCAAAGAAGTTATCGCCTGAGAATCTGACTGTAAAATCGGTAGCTGAAGTATTGAATAAGGATGGGCTGAAAGGAAATTTCTACTGTAACCACTCAGTCATGTTATTTTTCCTGGATAACTATAAGAAAGAGCCTCAGAAGTATCTGCCGTTAAATACCAAATCTATGACAGATGTTCCGAAGGGCTCAATACTCGTATGGGAAAATCATTACGGATACAGACCAGAGTTCAGCAATGATATTAAGTTTGAGGATTTGCAGAAGAATCCCGACTATAAAGTCATTAACCAGTATGTGTCTACGGATAAAAGATTTGCTGCATACATAATTGAAAAAATAAACTGATATGAATAATTGTATAATATACGGGGGCGGGGGATTTATCGGTTCGCATCTTTGTGAAGAATTGCTGAAACGAAATTATAACGTTACAATTTTTGATAAGATTAATTTCGCAAAAGATAATCTTAAGAGTTTTAAAGATAAGATTAAAATAATCGAAGGTGATTTTAACAATGAGTATGATTTGCTGAGCAGTCTTGACGGTATAGATTATGTATTCCATTTAGTCAGTTCAACTCTTCCTGCTTCTTCAAACGATAATCCTGTGTATGATGTTGAGTCGAATTTAATTTCCACATTAAGATTATTGCAGGACGTAGTTAACAGAAAGATAAAGAAAGTTGTTTTTGTATCATCAGGCGGTACTGTTTATGGTATTCCTAAATCGACACCTATTCCTGAAGACCATTCAAGGCAGCCAATTTGTTCGTATGGAATAACAAAGAAAACAATAGAAGATTATCTGTATATGTTTTATTATCTGTACAATATGGATTATACGGTTTTCAGGCTGGCCAATCCATACGGTGAAAGGCAGAATCCTTTATATGCACAGGGTGTGATTCCTGTATTCCTTAAGAAGATGTTATTAAATGAAGAAATAGTCATCTGGGGAGACGGTTCTGTAAGGAGAGATTACATATACATAAAAGATGCAATACTGCCTTTGGTTGATTCACTTGAACATAAGAGTAATAGTAAAGTTTTTAATCTTGGTTCCGGAGTTGGTTATTCAGTAAATGAACTTCTGGAAATGATTAAAAGAATTACTAAAATGGACGCTAAAGTAAAGTATGTTGCAGGAAGAAAACTTGATGTTCCTGTAAGTGTGCTTGATATTTCTCTTCTTAAAAAGGAAATGAACTATTCTCCAAAAATTGATATTGAAAAAGGTATAGAATTCACGTATAACTATTTAAAAGAGGTCTTATTATAAGCATGATTACAAATTCTGATATCTCGTTATCTGTCTTTTTCCCCGCTTACTACGATGAAGGGAATATTGCAAAGGTTGTAACTAAAGCGGTTGAAGTTCTTGAAGAACTTAAACTGAAAGACTATGAAGTGGTAATAATTGAAGACGGCAGTCCTGACAAAACTGGCGAGGTTGCCGATGATATGGCGAAGAAATTCCCGAAAGTAAGAGTAATACACCACGAGAAAAATATGGGTTACGGTGCAACGCTGAAAGACGGATTCACGAGTGCGAAACTCGATTACGTTTTCTATACTGACGGGGATAATCAGTTTGACCTGGAGGAATTAAAGAAGTTTGTTGCAATGATACCTTTTACCGATATTGTAGTAGGATACAGGAAGAAGAAGCAGTATTCATTGTACAGAAAATTTACTTCACTAAGTTATAACTATCTTTTAAAATTAATATTCGGGCTGGATTACTGGGATATCGACTGTGCGTTTAAGATATTTCCTACAAGGTTGTTTAAAGAGATAAAGATAGATTCAGTCGATGCTTTTATAGATGCCGAGATTATGCTTAAAGCACACCTTAAAGGATATAAAACTGTCGAAATGGGTGTAACTCACTTACCCAGAGTTGATGGCGTTTCTACAGGTGCAAGACCATCTGTTATTATCGGCACGATTAAGGAAGTATTCCAGTATAGAAAAGAGTTTATGGGAGAAGTTAAAAAAAGAGGATTAAGTATTAACAAATAATCCTCTAATTCTTTTCTGCCCAGATATAGTATTGACCTCCCATAGGTACAAAGAACAGAGCTTTCTCAACAGGCCTTAAAAACTTCAGGAAAGCGGGGAAGTATAAGGTGTAATGCTTCCTACGTATATAGAATCCTACATCCTTAAATAATTTTAATGACTCTTTTGGCTTTAATAATATTGCATCAGTATCCCACACACAGGTATTCACGATATGCCTGGTTACAGGATTGAACGGATTATGTTCGAAGAAGAACACATTACCCTTTGGTTTTAACATATGGAATATGTTCTTAATGGCTTTCTCGCGGTACTTTGGTTCAATATGATGGAAGACGTTTGAAACAAAAACCAGGTCCATGGAATCCTTTCTTTTCTCAATCTCGTCATCTTCCAGCAGAAAGAAATTAATCGATGAGTTATTTTTAGAAGCTACTTCGATGCTCTTTGCGGAAATATCGCTTCCATAAATGTTAGCGTTTGGGAAATAGTCTACTAAAAACTGGAGGTTCATTCCTATCCCGCATCCGTATTCCAGAATGTTTATTGGCCTGTTACCGACACATTCCTCGACTATTCTTATCTTATATTCAGCGAAATACTTACTCTCTTCGCCGAAGAACTTTAAATCTTCCGTAAGTTGCTTCTCGTATGACTCAGCGTGTTTATCGAAATCTACTTTCTCTGACATCAGTTCTTCTTCTCTTCTTTCTGCATATCGGTCTCGCAATCGTGTTTGCTTTCTGATTTAGATAATTCAGTATCGTAACCCGCAGCGTTTATTGATTTGGAAACATTCTCTTTGTTCGTTTTATTTGCATCGAAAGACACCGTTACTATTTTTGATTTTGAATCTGCTTTAACATCCTTAACGCCTTCGGTTTTCTTCACTTCAGTTGTAATCGTTTCTTCACAGCCAGCACAATGCATTCCTGCACATTTGTATTCGACTGACTCTACCTTTTCTGTCATTCCTTTAGTATCGGTAGTTTTATCTCCTGCAGTTCCGTTTGTGCTTTTCTTGCCGCAACCGATTACGCTGATTAATAAAAATGCCAGTACTAAATTTAAAAGAGTCTTCATTACAGATTTCCTTCCTGTTTAATTTATTGATTTATATTTACGTATTTTAATCTTAAAGAGTTTATCATTACTGTTATTACATCACTGAATGCCATGAACATTGCTGCTAACACAGGGCTGATTGTAATCCCATAAGAAGCAAAGAGACCTGCTGCTACAGGTATTGTCAGTGCGTTATAAAAGAACGCCCAGAATATATTCTGCTTGATTATAGACACTGTCTTACCTGATATATTTATTGACCTTACCAGACTCATTAAATCACCTTTAACGAGAATCACGTCTGCCGAATCTATTGCTATATCCTGACCTGTACCGACTGCAAGTCCTACATTTGCTCTCGCAAGCGATGGTGCATCGTTTATTCCGTCACCAACCATTGCAACATTCTTACCCTCGCTTTGCAGTCTTGAAATAATCTTTTCCTTCTCGGCGGGCATTGTCCTAAAGGAATAGTTAGTTAATTCAAGTTCTTCAGCAACCTTTTTGGTCGTTTCTTCGCTATCACCTGAAATAAGGAACATATCCAGACCTTTTGACTTAAACCTTCCTAATATTTCCTTAGCATCATCCTTAATCCTGTCCTCAAATTCAATTTCGCCTGAAAGTTTACCGTCTATACTGATAAACAGATTTCTGCTTTCTTTATTCTCGATTAAGACTGTGTTCTCAACTTTAAACTTCTCCATCATTGCAGGGCTGCCAATCAGAACTGATTTACCTTCTATCTTTCCTGAAATTCCCATCCCGTCCTCATTGATGACATCAGTTACATTATTAAAAATGTCCATCTGCTTTTCAATGCAGTAATTAATTACTGACTTTGCAATCGGATGATTTGAAAACTTTTCAACAGAGAACACATATTTCATCAGTTCATCTTCGGAAATACCATTGAACGAGTTAATGGTCTTTAAATGCATTTCACCGGTTGTCACTGTTCCTGTCTTGTCAAAACATATCGTATCTATCTTGTTCAACTTTTCTATAGCTTCAACATTGTTAAAGAGTATTCCGTTCTCTGCAGCTCTTCCAACTCCGATGACAACTGCCATAGGGGAGGCAAGCCCCAGTGCGCATGGACACGCAACAACCAGAACTGAAACTGCAAAGAGCAATGATTCATCGAAAGGTGTACCTACAATAAAGTACCAGACGAGAAATGTAACCACAGCTATAGAAACAACTACAGGTACGAATATTGATGATATTTTATCTGCCAGTTTTTGTATCTGCGGTTTGGAGTTCGATGCTTCCTTTACGAGAGATATAATTTTAGATAATGTAGTATCCTTGCCGACTTTTAATGCGTTCATCTTAACAAAACCGTTCTTCATCAGTGTTCCGCTTATTAATCTGTCATTTTTTTTCTTTTCTATCATTATGCTCTCACCCGTCATTGCACTTTCGTCAATTACGCAGAATCCCTCAAGTATTATGCCGTCAACCGGTATTTTGTCACCTGACCTTATAATAACTGTATCGTTTACTTTCACCTTTTTGAAAGGTACGAGCATGTCTTCTCCGTTACGGATTACATTAACAAACTTTGCCTGAAGCTCTTTCAACTTCTTAATCGATGTCTGTGTTTTTGATTTTAAAACTGATTCAAGATAATTACCGATTAATATAAGCGTGATAATCATAGCCGAAGTCTCGAAATAGACTTCGTGTGAATTCCTTAAAGCACTAAGGTTTAAACCAAAGATATGGTTAACTGCTATAACAAGGCTGTACAGATAAGAAGACAGAACACCCATTGACACCAGAGTGTTCATATCGCTCTTTAAAATCTTTGCCGAGTTATAAGCGCCTGTTAAGAACTTCTTACCGTTAAAGAAGACGACGTGTGAAGTTAACAGCATTAACGATATAAGTGTAAAGTTTTGAGTAAATTTTAAATCATACATTCCGTGATGTCCGCTCATCGAAATTACCATAACCAGTGCTGTTAATATGGCAGAGATTACAAAGTTATATTTGTCTGCCCTGAGTTTTTGTTTCTTGATGTTCTCAACGGCATCTTCATCATCTTCCTCTATTACATCGTAGCCAAGTTTTCTAATGTCTTCAACGATATCATTAATTAAAATTACGTTCGGGTTGTACGATACATTTGCAACTTCCGAAGCAAAGTTAATATCTACGTTATGTATACCGTTCAGTTTTTCGAGGTATGTTTTGATACTGTTTGCACAGTTCACACATTCCATTCCTGTAACATCAAGCTCAACTGCTTCGAAATTTTCCGGACTATTCTTTTTGTTAATCAAATCTGTTATTCCGTTATCTTTAAAGCGTCTGCAGTTAATGCAGCCCGTTTATTCTCTAAAACATCATGTACTCTAATAATGTTCGCACCATTCAGTATCCCAACAGTATTCGCTGCCATAGTCCCTTCGCCTCTTTCATCGATATTAGATTCATAAATTTCATTAATAAACCTTTTCTTCGAAAGACCGAGCAAAAGGGGATAACCGAGCGACTTAAATTCATTCAGCTTCTTAATAATCTCTAAGTTGTGCGCAAAAGTCTTGCCGAACCCGATTCCCGGGTCGACTATTATCTGCTCTATCCCCGCCTCTTTTGCTATAGAGACGGATTTTCCTAAATATTCCTTTATCTCTTCTATTACATTATCATAAACAGGATTCTTCTGCATCTCTTTTGGTGTGCCTTTTATGTGCATAAGCATACACGATGCATTATACTTCTTCGTAATCTCTGCAATCTTATCGTCAAACTGAAAACCGCTTATATCGTTTACAATAACTGCACCTGCCTTCAATGCTTCTTCAGCAACTTCGTGTTTGTACGTATCAATAGAAATCGGAATGCTGATGTGCTTCTTTATCTCTGAAATTACAGGAATCACTCTCAAAATTTCCTCTTCAGCACTTACTTTCTGAGCACCCGGGCGGGTTGATTCGCCACCGACGTCTATAAAGTCAGAGCCTTCTCTTTCCATACGCACGGCATCAACTACAATTCTCTGCATCTGTATATCTTTATCGAAGTATTTCCCTCCGTCAGAGAAAGAATCAGGTGTGATGTTTAATATCCCCATCACAAAAGTGCGGGATGAAAGATCGTATTTTAAATTATTAAACTTATAAATCATTAATTTCTGTCTTATATTCAATAATAAATATCTTCATTTGTAAAAGCCGCGTAGCGGCGGCATATCTATAGGTAAAGAAGTATTTAGCTTTTAGTCCCATAGGGATGACATATCAAATTATTAAAGATTAAAATTCTCAATATGTCATCCCTACGGGACTTAACATATTTTAATCCTTTTCGCTATTGTTATGCCGCTCCTACGGAGCTTGGAACATATAAACTATAAAGGTGAATTCAAACTTCAAAAATCAAACTTCTAAATTCTAACTCCTGACTCCTGCTCTTAACTTACGTCTGCTCCGTCTGATATTTCTCCGTCAACAGTTATCACTTTTAGTTTTCCGTCAATCTTTGCGGCAAGGAGCATACCCTGCGATTCGAGTCCCATCAACTTTGCCGGTTTCAGGTTATCAACTATAACAACAGTTCTGTTCAGAATCTGTTCTGCCGAATAATGTTCTGCAATACCGGCTATAATCTGCTTTTCTTTACTTCCGCACCGCACTTTCAGTTTCAGGAGTTTCTTGCTCTTCGGAACTGCTTCTGCGTTTATCACAACCGCCGTTGCAAGTTTCACTTTCTTAAAATCATCAATAGTAATCAGATTATCTTCCACTACAACCACTTCCTCTTCCTTTGCTGCAGCAAGTTCTATCTGGGGGAAGAGTATTTCGTTCTCGCCAAGTTCAGTACCACCCTTTAAAACAAGTTCGCCAATTTTCTCCCAGCTAAAATCAGTTTTGTCTTTCCCGAGCACGTTCAGAATCTTTTCCGACGTGAATGGAATCACTGGTGCAACTGCAATCGCGAGCGAATGTGCAATCTCCAGACAATCGTTAATAACCTCTCCGCACTTTGCAGCATCGGTCTTTATCACTTTCCACGGTTCGCTATCATTAAAATACTTATTTGCCGCACGAGCTATATTCATCGTTTCGTTCAGAGCATCGCGGAATTTATAGTTGTTATAATAGTCTTCAATAACTTGCTTCTGTGATTTTATGTATGCAAATATTTCAGGCACTTCACCTGAAATCCTTGCAGGTATTTGATTATCAAACTTATTTTTTGCAAACACAACAGTACGGTTAATGAAGTTACCGAGTATCGCGGCAAGTTCGTTGTTATTCTTTGCCTGCAAATCTTCCCATGAGAAATCCGAATCCTTATTCTCGGGCATATTCGACGCAACCGAATACCTCACAACGTCAGGATTAAATGATTCCACTACATCCTTCACGAGTATTCCGTGACCTTTGCTCTTCGAAAGCTTTGCACCGTCGAGGTTTAAGAATTCATTCGCAGGAACGTTTTCTGCAAGCACAAACCCGCCGTGTGCCATCAGCATAGCAGGGAATACAATCGCGTGAAAAATAATATTATCCTTTCCGATAAAATGTATCATCCTTGTGTCTTCTTCGCACCAGTATTCTTTCCATTTATCAGGTGTTCCTTTTTCAATAAATAACTCTTTTGTTGCAGAGATATAACCAATCGGGGCTTCAAACCATACATAAATCACTTTCCCTTCAGTATTCTTCACCGGGACTTTCACGCCCCAGTCAAGGTCGCGCGTAATGGCACGGTCTTTCAGGCCTGTTTTAAACCAGCCCTCGCAATAATTCTTAACGTTCGATTTCCAGTTAGTCTTTCCCTTAATCCACTCTTCAAGTTTTGGCTGAAACGCTTCAAGCGGGAAAAAGAAATTCATAGATTCTTTTACAACGGGAGTATCGCCCGATATTTTTGACTTCGGATTCTTTAGCTCAAGCGGAGTAAGGTTGCTCCCGCACTTTTCGCACTGGTCGCCGCGCGCTTCTTCGTATCCGCAAATAGGGCAGGTACCTTCTACGAACCTGTCTGCAAGAAACCTTTTATCCTTTTCAGAATAAAGCTGTTTCTCTGTTCGTTGAATCAGTAAGTTTTTATCAAAAAGATTCAGGAAGAAATCCTGTGAAGTTTTGTGGTGAATATCGTTTGAAGTCCTCGAATAAATATCGAATGAAATCCCAAGTTTCTCAAACGCATCTTTATTCGCAAAGTGATACCTGTCGATGATTTCTTTCGGAGTCACATTCTCTTTCATCGCAGAAATTTCAATAGCCGTTCCGTGTTCATCCGAGCCGCAGACAAAAATAATCTCTTCGTCGCAAAGTCTTTTAAATCGTACAAAAATATCCGCAGGCAAATACGCTCCTGCAATATGTCCGAGATGAATATATCCGTTTGCATATGGTAATGCCGCTGTAACAAGTAATCTATTTTTCATTGGCAAATATACTCAATACAGGCTTTTGAATAAATGGAAAACAACTGAACCCTCACCAATCTAAAATATATTAAACAACTCTAATTATAGATAAAACAAATGTATGATTGTCCTGATTCATAGTTGTTTAGACCTGATTCTGACTCGCTTAATACTTAGATAATACTTATTTAACCGATGGGAGAACGATGGGAGAACGATGACAGAGCGATATTATAATTGAAATTTAAACATCAAAGGAATGGAAGGTTGTTTGAGTAATTTAAACCATTATTGATTATGCCCACTCATATGTAATACTATTATTTTGGTCAATTTTGCCATCTTGAGGAGACAAATATTATATGAGAAACATAATTTTATAAATATCTTCCATTATAAAACTTCGCAAAAATGTCAGCATTTTGCCATAAGAATACTTAATTTTTTAAGAAAGCCTGTGAATCAGCTCCTTGTGGTTTGGAAACTTCGCAATAAGTTCTTTCTTTTTGCAAAGTTCAAAATCGGAATACTCGAAGCCGGGGGAGACGGTACAACCTACAAGAGCAAAGGATGATCTGTCCCTGATTTCAGCTGCGAAGTAATGTCCTGCTTTAATGCAATACTGGAAGCACTCACCTGATTCTAAATTGTTACCCAGAGAAACAGTTTTAAGAGAGCCATTCGGCTTTATAATGTGAATGTCCAGAGTCGTTCCTTTGTAGAAGTGCCAGATTTCATCCGATTTCAAAACGTGGAATGCAGAGTAATCATTTTCTGACAGCAGAAAATATATTGATGTGTAAAGCGAGTGTACGCCTGCAAATCTTTTGTGTAAATCCTTTTCGAGAGTTTCTTTTGAACGGTAAACTTCTGAGAAGTATCCGCCTTCGGGATGTTTGGATAGGTTGAGTGCTTTTACGATTTTTTCTGCTTCTTTGTTCATACTGTAATTTGATTATCTAAATACTTTATTGTCTATGGATTCCCTGTAGATTGGATTCCCTGTAGATTGGATTCCCTGTATTATGGATTCCCGATAAGATCATTCGGGAATGACAAAGAACAGAGAATGACAAATAAGACAAGTTAATAAGTTCATACAAATTATTCTATGAACTTAGCACGTTCTTCCGCTGAGGGTATTCTGCATACTTCTTTTTTACCAAACCATTTATAACGGTTACGCGCGATAATATCATAAAATAAATTCCTGATGAAAGGCGGTATGAGTATAAATGAGAAGGAAAGATTGTATGGTGAAGATAGTTCCTTCGCAATTCTAAGTGCTGCTGCTGATCGTTTATAGTATTTCCCGTTTGATACAAGAATCAGAGTTGAGAACGAATCCGTCGGCAGGTTAAAATCATTGAGGCATTTTTGCCCGAAGTCCGACTGCAAAGAAGCAAACCTGAAAACGTCATGCTTATCTTTGTCTATTATAAAGTTTACAGAAGAATTGCAGAAATTGCAGACACCGTCGAACAGAATTATTTTGCTTTTCGTCACTGTCATTAATAAATTACGTTTTAATAAAAGTATATTTTAAGTATTTTGAACATACATTTTAAAACAAACAATTAAATTTAAAAGTTATGAAGATTCAGAAATTGATGTACCTGTTCGCTGTTGTGTTCTTATCATTCAGTCTTATCGCAGGTTGCGGCAAAAAAGACGCAACTGATTCAAAAGACGGTAAGAAAGAAGATAAGAAAGATGTAGCGATAAATGAAAACACACCATTCCATCTTAAATACGAAATGGCAAGTGATGTGGAAAAAGGCTCTATGGATATGTACGTAAAAGGAAAGAATGTAAAACTTGAGATTAAGGCAAAAGATAAGGGTCAGGATGTGAATTCAGTCATGTACGTCAAAGAAGGTATGATGTATATGGTTATGGATATGATGGGACAAAAGATGGGTATGAAGATGGATGTTTCGAAAGACGAGAACTTCCAGAAAGATTTTGCAAAATTATACGATGTTAAAGATAAATTGAAAGATTACAAAAAGGGCGGTTCGGAAGAAATCATCGGTTACAAATGCGATGTTTATACAAAAGGTGAAGAGAAAATCTGGATTTATCAGGATAAGATGGCATTGAAATTTACCGATGGTAAAATGACAATGACAGCATCAGTATTTGAACCAAACGCAAAATTAGCAGATGACTTTCTTGATCCTCCAAAAGATATCGAGTTTAAATCCATGGATGATTTAAAAAATATGGGTAAATAACTGAATCAGATTATATCAGTGTTTATAAGGGTTTGAGGCGACACTCAAACCCTTTTTGCATTAAAATATACATTGAGAAAGACGTTGAAATTACGTATTTTCATGTGATCAATTGAAAGGGGATATAGCTCAGTTGGTAGAGCACTTCGTTCGCAATGAAGGGGTCGCAGGTTCGAATCCTGTTATCTCCACAGAAAATCAAAAAGCCCTGTCCGGGCTTTATTTATGTTTGAAAAAGTTTATTAAAATAATTAATTAATGCCAAACGAAAAGATAATACCGGTTAATATAGAAGACGAACTTAAAACGTCTTACATTGATTATTCAATGTCTGTTATTGTGTCAAGGGCACTGCCCGACGTCAGAGACGGATTGAAGCCAGTTCACAGAAGAGTGCTTTACGGTATGAGTGAACTGAGTTTATATTCCAATAAACCATATAAAAAGTCAGCGAGAATCGTCGGAGAGGTTCTTGGTAAATTTCACCCGCACGGTGATACTGCTGTATATTATACGATGGTAAGAATGGTTCAGGATTTTTCTTTAAGGTATACACTTGTTGACGGTCAGGGAAACTTTGGTTCCATTGACGGTGACTCACCTGCTGCGATGCGTTATACAGAGGCAAGACTTTCAAAAGTTGCTGAAACACTTTTAACGGATATTGACAAAAATACTGTTGATTTTGCACCTAACTTTGATGAGACATTAAAAGAACCTACTGTACTGCCTTGTAATTTCCCGAACCTTCTTGTAAACGGTTCGAACGGTATTGCAGTCGGTATGGCGACTAACATTGCTCCTCACAATCTTACAGAAGTGTGCGACGGATTGATTTATCTTTTGAAGAATCCCGATGCAACTATAAAGAAATTGATGAAGTACATTACTGCACCCGATTTCCCGACCGGCGGAATAATTTACGGTTATCAGCCTGTTATAGACGCTTTCGAAACAGGAAGAGGTAAGGTTATACTTCAGGCAAAAGTAAACATTGAACCCGACAGAAACGGGAAACAGAATATTATTATAACCGAATTACCTTATCAGGTAAATAAAGCAACTCTTATCGAAAACATAGCACAGCTTGTAAGGGATAAGAAACTTGAAGACATTGCCTCGATAAATGATGAAAGTGACAGAGACGGAATGAGAGTCGTTATTGGTTTGAAACGTGATGCAAATCATAACGTGATAATAAATAATCTTTACAAGCATACTCAGATGAGAGTGACGTTTGGTATAATCACACTTGCACTCGTTGACGGAGTCCCGAAAGTTCTTACTCTAAAAGAAATGATGGAGCATTTCGTCAAGCACAGACTTGAAGTTATTGTCAGACGTTCGAAGTTTGAACTTGACGCAGCAGAAAAGCGTGCACATATACTCGAAGGATACATTATTGCTCTTGATAACATCGATGAAATTATTAAAGTAATCAAGAAGTCCAAAGACACGCCGACTGCAAAAGAGGCATTGATGAAGAGGTTTAAACTTTCTGAAATTCAGGCAACTGCAATTCTTGAGATGAGACTGCAGAGACTTACAGGACTTGAAAGAAAGAAAATTGAAGAAGAATACAAGGAAGTCTTAAAGACGATAGAAAGACTGAAGAGAATACTCGACAGCGAAGATTTAAGAAGAGAGATTATTATTGCCGACTTAAAAGAGCTTAAAGAAAGATTCGGTGACGAGAGAAGAACTTCTATAGTTTACGACGTGAAGAAGATGACCGATGATGAGATGATTAAGGAACTCGTGAAGGAAGAAGATGTAGTTATTACGATCTCCAATAAAGGATTCATAAAACGTATCCCTGTAAATTCATATAAAACACAGGGAAGAGGCGGCAGAGGAATAACTGCAGCATCAACTGGCAGTTCCGATGAGGACTTCATTGAACACATGTTCATAGGTTCCACGCATCAGTACATTATGTTCTTTACCGACAAAGGTAAGTGCTACTGGCTGAAAGTTTACGATATCCCTGAAGGTTCGAGGGCCTCAAGAGGTAAGTCGATACTTAACCTGATTGAGAAAGAGAAAGATGAGAATATTTCCGCATTCCTGATGGTTAAAGACTTCACTGAAGAACTTTTCATCACAATGATTACAAAATTTGGTACTATTAAGAAGACCAAACTTGAAGCATATTCAAATATCAGAAAAAATGGTATTAATGCGATTAATATTAACGATAATGATGCTTTAGTTGAAGTAAAACTTACAACCGGTAATCAGGAAATAGTAATAGGAACTCACTTTGGTCAGGCAATCCGCTTTAACGAATCACTCGTACGTGATATGGGCAGAACCGCTACCGGCGTAAGGGCTATTAAACTCGCAAATGGTGATTATGTTGTTGGTATGATAGCAGTCGTGAGAGCAAGTGCTACAATTCTTGTGGTAACAGAAAAAGGCTACGGCAAGAGAAGTGACTTAAATGATTACAGAATAACCTCACGCGGCGGTAAAGGTGTCAGGACAGTGAAGACTTCGGATAAAGTTGGTAAGATGATTTCCATAAAAGAAGTTACTGACACAGATGACCTTATGATAATCACAACCCGTGGTATACTTATCAGACAAAAGATGAAAGATATCCGTGTAATGGGAAGAGCAGCATCAGGTGTCAGACTTATAAGAATCGGTGATAATGATAATATTTCAGCTATTGCCAGAATCCTTGAAGAAGATAAAGAAGGCAGCGGCGCTGACCAGGAAAAAATATTTTAAATATTATGGACAATAAGACGGAAATATATGATAAGATTGTAACATTCTTAAAGGATTACGGAGTTATTAATATTTCCGTTTTCGGTTCGTATGCAAATAATGAAGAAACTGAAAAAAGTGATATAGATTTAATAGTTGAATTTAAAAATCAGTTAAGCCTTTTGAAATATGTAGAAATAGAACAAGGTTTATCAGACTATTTAGGAATTAAAGTTGATTTACTGACAAAAGCTTCAATAAGCCCATATATATACAATAGTATACAAAGTGAAATAAAGGTAATATATAGATGGGTAAGTTAGATAATGTTTATTTATTCCATATCAGGGATTCTATTAATAAGATTTTAGAATATACTGTGAGTACAGATATAGAAAGTTTTAAATCGAATTCAATGATGCAGGATGCAGTAATCAGGCAAATTGAAATTATTGGAGAGGCTTCTTCAAAATTGACAAAATCATTCAGGGATACTAATTCACAGATTCCCTGGAAAAATATTGTCGGAATGAGAAATAAACTAATTCATGACTATTTTGGAGTTGATGTAATGGCAGTCTGGGAAACTGTAAAGAATGATATCCCAACTCTTAAAACTAATCTTGATACTATAATCTCAACTTTAGACCAACCTTTAAATTTCTTGTAATGAAACCAATAGACCTTAGAAGTGATACTGTTACAAAGCCGTCAAAGGCTATGCGTGAAGCAATATTCAATGCTGAAGTAGGTGATGATGTTTTCGGAGAAGACCCAACAGTAATCAAACTTCAGCAGAAGTGTGCTGAGTTATCGGGTAAACAATCATCTTTATTCGTTACAACAGGATGTCTTGGGAACCAGCTTGCTATCAAAGGACATACCATCCAGGGTGATGAAGTTATCTGTGAATCGGAAGCTCATATTTTCCATTACGAAACATCTGCACCATCAATCATTTCTAACGTTCAGCTTCATACAGTGCCCGGAACGAACGGCGTTATGAAACTTGAAGATATAAAGTCTGCAATAAGGTCGAACGAATATTACTTTCCTAAAACTAAACTGATATGTCTGGAAAATACTCATAACAGGGCAGGAGGAACAATACAACCGATTGAAAACATAAAAGAGATATATTCGTTCGCAAAAGAGAATAATATTAGGGTGCATATAGACGGTGCGAGAATATTCAATGCATCGGTTGAAACAGGAATACCCCTTAAGGAATATTCACAATATTGTGATTCAATTTCATTCTGTTTCTCAAAAGGTCTTGGAGCTCCCGTAGGTTCTATACTTTGTGGTGAATATGAGTTGATTTCAATAGCGCATAAATGGAGAAAGATTCTCGGCGGAGGTATGCGTCAGTCGGGGATACTGGCAGCTGCAGCGCTGTATGCGCTTGAGAATAATGTAAAAAGACTTAAAGAAGACAATGATAATGCCAAGTATTTCGCAAAAGAGATTTCCGCTCTTAAGAAAGTAAATATAAACATTGATGCAGTTCAGACAAATATAGTTGTGTTTGAAGTGAAGGGTATCACAAAAGATGAATTCCTGGGTAGTATGAAAGCTAAAGGTGTATTAATGTCTTCAGGTTCATATTCAAACATCAGAGCAGTATTTCATCTTGATGTTTCAAAAGATGATGTGATGAAAGCAACCGAAATTATTTCGGATGAATTTTAGACCAATAATTGTGGTAGGACTATATTTTGAGTAGTAAAAATTAAAATACGAAATTCCTTGAAAAATGTATTACTGTTAAAACAAAAGATATCTTTTCCTGTAATTTCATAAATTATCCTGTAAGAATATACAAAAATTTCTCTCACGTTTATTTCGCTTATCTCTGGAACCATTCTTCCCATTTTAGGAAATTTGTCAAGCAACTCAGAATTAGTAATTATATCTTCTATAACTTTATTTGCATATACATTAGAATCTTTCTTTATATAACTATAAATGGCTTTTAAACCGTTTTTTGCAGTGATGGACCAATTTACCATTTTAAGACTTCTTTTCTCAAATTAATTAAAGAAATTGTCTTTCCTTTGAGAACGGCATCTTTTCCTTTCTTAACTTTATCAATAACGTACAATCTGTACATAATGTCGTCAAGGTTCGACTTCTCTGGTAATCTCGAAATTGCTTTTATGCTTTTTTGTTTTAATGTATCCATATATTTGTTTTTTCTAAAGTATTTATTAAAGGATTTATAATCAAGTCTGATATAGAATAAACTTATAAGCAGTTTAAAAATACACTATTTCTTTCTTTTTCTGTCTCCGAGAAATTTTTTAAACTTCTCTTCTCTTCCGTTTTCGGAAGGTTCGTAATAAGTCTTATCTTTCAATTCTTCAGGTAGGAAATCCATCTTAACCCACTGATTGTCGTAATCGTGAGCATACTTATATTCTTTCCCGTAACCGAGTTCTTTCATTAATTTTGTCGGAGCATTCCTAAGATGAAGTGGGACTCCGTAAGGCGGCAATGAATTGACATCTCCTTCTGCATTCTTAATTGCCATATATGAACAATTACTCTTTGCTGAACAAGCCAGGTATGTAGCACATTGCGAGAGTATAATCCTTGCTTCAGGCATTCCGATATTGTCAACGGCATTAAAGGTTGTGACGGCAAGAGTGATGGCATAAGGGTCTGCGTTTCCTATGTCTTCCGATGCGAGTATAATCATTCTTCTTGCTATGAACTTCGGGTCTTCACCTCCGCGAAGCATTCTCGCAAGCCAGTAAACAGCTGCATCAGGGTCGCTTCCGCGCATACTTTTAATGAAAGCAGAAATTATGTTATAATGTTCTTCTGCATTCTTATCGTATTTAATGTGATTAGTCTGGAATGCATCTTTAAGAATGTCGTTTGTAATAATGTATTTCCCGTTATCTGCCTGTGTAATCTTGAATGCAAGTTCAAGTCCGTTTAATAATCTTCTTGCATCACCGTTTGAAAGTGAAATAAGAAAATCAGAATCAGTTATCTCTATATCAAAATCTTTTAATAATACATCACCCTTTAATGCTCTATCAATTATATTCTCAAAATCTTTCTTGCCGAGTTCTTCGAGTGTGTAAACACGGCATCTGGATAGAAGAGGAGATATAACTTCGAACGAAGGGTTCTCTGTCGTAGCACCTATTAATGTAAGAATTCCATTCTCAACACTATGCAGGAGTGAATCCTGCTGTGATTTATTGAACCTGTGTATCTCATCTATAAACAGCAAAGTCTTTCTACTGTAAAACTTTATACTTCTTTCGGCTTTATCGATTGCTTCTCTAACATCTTTCACTCCTGATGAAACTGCTGATAACTGTATGAAATCAAAATCTATTAACTTCGAAATAATCAGTGCCAGAGTTGTTTTGCCGACTCCGGGAGGTCCCCATAGAATCATGGATACTATTGACTTGTTCTCAAGCATTAATCTTATGGGCTTTCCCTTGCCGATTAAATGTTCCTGTCCGAAGAATCCTTCGAGAGTATCAGGTCTGAGTCTTTCTGCAATCGGTTTACCTGCATCTGTATTGTTTACGTCAAACAAATCCATATCAAAACTTTTTAAATAAATAAATTAAATTAGAAACATCTTCAAACTTATGCATCGGGAAGTTGCCGATTCTTATATGCTTATCCTTGTAGTCGCCGTAACCTGAACTCACAACAAAATCGTTGTATTCCAGTTTTGTTAATATCTTATTCGTATCCAGTTCTGTTTTCAGTACTATTGTCGTAAATGACCTTAAATCCTTTTCTTCTACGAATGGTTTTATGTGAGGATGCTTATCAAAGAAGTTATAAATTAAGTTTGCTTTCTTCTCTGTCTCGTTTCTCATCGTATCAACACCATTATTAAGTATTGCCTCGCAGGATTTCCCAAGTAAGTATATTGCAGGAATGTTAGGAGTCATTGTAGTCTGATTCCTGTCAGCATTAGCCGCTAAATTTAAAAAATTGTTGTATGTACCTATAACAATTCCTTTGTCACTCAGTTCTTTCGCCTTATTAATCAAACTCTTTCTGCATACCATCACTCCCAGTCCAGGCGGAAGTCCAAAACCCTTTTGTACAGAGAAGAATGCAACATCGATGTAGTTGAAATCAAACTGATAATAAGGGACGGATGTAACAACATCGACTGCCATTATCTTATCAGGATACTTTTTCTTTAAATCGTAAATCTTGCTTGAATCAAAAACCACACCTGTGCTTGTTTCGTTATGAGTTATGCAAATCATTTCTGCGTCATTGCTAATGCTCACATCGCTCCAGTTGAAATCCCTGCCGTATTCTGATTTTATGAAGTCAGTATCTTTTCCAAGCTGTTTTGATATGTTAAGAAATCTTTCTGCAAAGTATCCGTTTATGAAATGATAAGACTTTTTCTCAACGAGGTTTTGTATTATCCTTTCCATACATTCTGTAGCAGAAGAAAGGAAGAAAATGTAAAAATCATCGGGGATATTAAGCAGTGCCTTTAAAGAATTAACAGTACCGGAATATATATCCTCGAATATTTTAGAACGGTGAGTGATAGAAAACAGACTATTCTCAATTGCATTACTATAATGTCCGACAATGCCTTCGGCTATTTCTGTCGGACCTACTGTAAAATATTTCTTATTCATCTAATAATTTAACATAAATAACAAACATTGAAAATATAGAAATAAAGATAGGTTGAAATAAGAGCGGGAAACGGGACTCGAACCCGCGACATCAACCTTGGGAAGGTTGCGCTCTACCAACTGAGCTATTCCCGCAAGAAATATTAATAAATGTAAATTAGCAGACTAAAATAAGATTATCAATTCAATAATAAACCGCAGTGTTTTTAAAAGTTATTCATTTAGTGTGTCATTTGAGTAAGGTTAAAAGATTGAGAATACAAAGTTAAAATTGGGTGATGTATTGAATATTCCGATTATATTATCTGTTTAATCTTTATACTATTTTGCTTATTATTCCACCTGTAAATAAAACAACATTTAATAATTAAAAGGGTGCCTTATGTTTTCATTGTTACTCGAATTAAAAACTGACTGTAATTTCTGCGGGAATCCTCTTCCAATCAATGCATTCGTGGATAAAATATTCTGCGATAAATGCAATAAAGACAATGTACTCGATGCCGATCTCTGGAAATCGCTTCTTGAGGAGTTACTGAATGAGATACTGGGTTTTAAAGATGACGAGGGCAGACCGTCAAAAGTTATGACAGGGCAGTATAACTTTGATATGATGTACGGAAGAAAACAGGCACGGTGCAATAAATGCAAGACAGATATACCCGATGATGAACTGAACAAGTTTACTGAAGGCGGTAATTACAAGTGTAAGAAATGCGGAGTTGATGTTTTTGTGCGTCCTGCAACTGACTTAATGAAGTCTATATTCCCGTCTTCGAAGTATATTGTCAGTGAAGACGAAAACCTTTTAAAAGGTGCTCAGGAAAAATCTGCTGAAAAGAATTCCGATAAGCCTGTTTTATTTACCTGTCCTTCCTGTGCAGGAAACCTTGAGATAGACGGCAAGG
>JBMOHR010000015.1:0-25785 GCA_049317745.1 Ignavibacteria bacterium | reverse complement strand
CAATTGAGAATGAATCCCCGTTGATTACGATAATCGTGCTGTCGGGAGTCGTTGCGTTATTATCCTGTGCAATGGTGTAATTACTCAGTATTAATACAGAACAAATAATTGCCAGTGATAATAGAATTATTTTTTTCATATTACTTATAATAAAGGTTAAAAATTATTTTAGTAGAATTAGTTTTTTATGTAGATATAAAATCTCCTGCCTGCATTTTATTTGAATCAGTTGCCATCCATCTGATTCTGGTGTCTGCGGCGACGTCAGTTGTCCGGCTTACTGTAAGACCAGATTGAGTAATATTATTGTAAGTGAGGTTTGAGATAATGGGTACTGTATTTGGATTATAGAAGTTAACTGATATGAAAAATGTAATAACGAGACAAATTGAAAATACAAACTTCTTCATCTACGGAGAAATATTAGTTAATAAAAGTTGATAACCCTAACTAATTACTGGATAAGATAAATTATCTAAAAGAGATGTTCAAGAATAAAAGAAATAGAGTTTGGGGTTCGCATTGCGTCAAAAATAATGTAACCATGTGATAAGTATTAACAATATCCGTTGCCTCATAAGCAACGTAACCATGTTGTAAATCCTTTAATTATAATAGTCTTTAAATATAAAGTCCTGTAGGGACGGAACAACAATAGGAAGAATATTTATAAATCTCAAAGTCCTGTAGGGACGACATACCAAGAGCACAGAGGATTTAAAATCTTCAAAGTCCCGTAGGGAGGAAACAACAATAGAAAGAATATTTATACATCTCAAAGTCCAGTAGGTATGATATATCAATAGCACAGAGGTTTTAAATTCTTCAAAGTCCCGAAGGGACGAAATAACAATAGAAAGAATATTTATAAATCTCAAAGTCCTGTAGGGACGACATATTTTTTTATAAGATACCCCTCTGCTTGCTGCGGGGAGGTTCATTTGCAATGTTCAATTTGATTTGCATAGCACACAATATTATGCTAACGCTACACAAAAAAATAGAATTAGTACAGCACAAAATAATAGAATTGGTACAGGATTTATTCCGAAACGAAATACAAATCTATTAATTATATCAGTATGTTTTCGTTTATTCTTAGTGTATTGTATCCAACCACATATGCATATACCGCCGCAGGTATAAAGTATAATGAAATACCATCAACAATCTTCACACCATCCTTGCTTATAGTCGTTACCAATGCAGAGTCCATTTTATTTTTCTTGCAAAAATATAAAAGACTCTTTAAATCGCTTGGCTTCTCATAAAATCTATTGCTCCATTTTATTTCAACCGCCCAAACAGGTTTTAATTTCTTTTCATCCAATCCAATCATATCAACTTCGCCCCTTTTCCATCCTGAATAGTAGGGGATGAACGACTCTCTGTGCAGCCACTGTGAGTATATCGCTGTCTCTACCATATTTCCTATCATATCGTCTGTAGCATTAACAGGTGAAAACAAAGCACTTCTGAGCGAAGGATTTGTAAGAAACACCTTATAGTAATTTTCTCGTTTAAACCTTTTACCTGCTTCATCTAATCTTCGAACTATCCTGATTAAAAAAGCTGCCTCTAAATAAGTCAGATATTTTTTAATTAAATGTTTCTCGACATGTGATGAATTATTCAGCGACTCCAGAGACACTTCGTTACCTGTATTGTATGCTAATGTTGTGAATAGTGAATTTAATTCCTGCACATCATTAATACCGTATAAACTTGGTAAATCACGAAGAAGCACTTTATCTATTATATCGCTTCTTATGTATCTCCCTGGGTTTGCTTGTATTTTATCAGAGAATATAACTTCAGGGTATCCACCAAAATTAATATAGTCTATAAAGTGTTTATTTAATTCGTTTATATTAATTGTCGAAAAGAATTTCACCTTACTTTTTCCCCACTCCATTTCAGCAGGTATCAATAGGTTATTATAGTTTTTAAGGTCTATATATTCATTGAATGTTAAAGGAGGTAATTTGAAATCAGTAAACCTTCCTGCACCGCTTTCATTACTCTTCATTTTTAATGCAGCGGCAGCCGAACCGGAAACCACAAATTTAGACTTTGGAAAATCATCTACTAATATCTTTAAATATATCTCCCAGTCTTTTAAATATTGTATCTCGTCAAAAAATACAAACCAGCCTGCTGCTTTACTTTCATTTGTTGCTTTTCTTGCATACTCAAATAAAACTGCAAGCGGGATATTATTGTAAATCGGATTCTCTATATTTATAAAGCATATTTTTCTTGGGTTCACCCCTTTATCAAGTAAACTCTGGATTGCATGATGCATCATAACGGTTTTGCCTACTCTTCTTGGCCCCATTAATATTAAAGCACGTTTAACATCAGTCTCTTCTACCAGAGGATAAAATAGAGTGAAGTACAACCTTCTTTTCTTTGAACTATATTCTTCTTCTGTTTTACCATCAACCCACCAGGGGTTTTCATACTTTAATCTGTCAATTATTAATTGTTCAGAAAACGGGTTTAATTTACTTCTTTTTGCCATAATATTAATATTAATGTCTTTTAAGATAAATAAATATATCTTAACGGGCAATAAAATACAATATAAGAAATATTACATAAAATTATTGTTTTAGAGGTTTTCCTAAAATAATGAAATAAATCGTCTGGGAAATTATTTCACATATACTTCTTCAAATACCTCCTCACAAACCCCACCATTTAAACATCCTCAAAATCATACTATCACAAAAAGCTGTTTCCCTTTAACATCACCCCAAATTGCCTCGTTTTCGGGTGCAATAGCGGACAAATAGCTCTTCGAATTAATTAAGGTAGTGCTTATGTATTTATGGTATATTGCGGTGCTTCTCTTTCGTAGGTTTAATTCTGAAGGTCTTTGCATCTGCCGTAGCGGTTCTTAATCTGTGCAAATCAGTCTCTATCATTTTTATCAGTGTGCTATCTTTTCTCTTCTTCTATTCTGTCTTGAATTTCAAGGATAATTGCACTAAATTGTCCTGCATTCGTAGCTCAGTTGGTAGAGCAGCTGACTCTTAATTATATAAAAACCTCAAAGGCATCGATTTTAAGCTGTTTTTGAGGTTTTTTCTCGTCTTAGTTGCCCTTTTTTACCCCATTTTACGTCGAAATAGCGGACAAATAGCTCCTCGAATTAATTATGGTAATACTTATGTATTTATAATATTTTATGACGATTTACTTCTTTGTTATCTCTTTTACTTCCTCAAATACCTCTTCACAAAATCACTCAAAAATTGCTCTTCAACATGAAAGCTCAACTCCTCAAAGTGTGTCAAAAAATTATATATCACAAAAGGCATTAACTCTTTTTTAATCGACAACAAATCAAACACATAGCGAATATCATCACCATTCATCTTGATGTATCTCTAGATATTCAGCTATTTTCTTCTTTCCCACATTTTGTGGTTTAGAAATCCGAGGATAAAGTAAATTAGAATTACCAGATTGAAGAATATTACTGTATATAGAGCATTATTTATACCCAGTTCAGATGAATAGTAATCAAGTAAAAACACTAATAATATTCCTAGACAAAGTACAATAAACATAGTTGACAAATACGGAATGTTCTTTTTCTTGAACATTTCAGTGATACCTCTATGATTTACCGAGCTCCATTTAAATCTATAATACCATTTCCCTTTATCTGCTTGTCTCAACTCAATTTTATGTCTGTTATAATCAATGGCACTTATATCTAATGTACCTAAAAAGGCATCGAGTCCTTTACTTGCCAAATCAAAGTATCCTGCTATTAATCCTCCAATCCATAGTGAGGCTGACAAAGTAGGAACGGTTAGTATAACAGCGATCAGAATAGTTAGTTTTTCAAAAAATTTATATAATAACGCAACTGATTTATCAGGTTTTATGAATTCTTTTTTTAAAGAAATGAAGTCTTTTGATAATTTAATTGCTTCTTGTTTATCAATGTTAGGATTAAAATCTGTAATAATATAGTCTTGTATTTCGTCATCATCTTCAATCTCCATTAAATATTTTGTATGAACAAACAATTCAACAGGAGTTCCATAAAATTTACTGGACAGTGTTGAGGTAATTAGTTTTGCAAGTAAAATATCTTCCTGTGTCGCATTAAATTTCTCCTCGTTGTCGTTTACATCAATTTTTTGTATATGTTTCATTCTTATTTTTGTTCTCATTTATTAGTCCAGGACCATTTATTACTTTGCTCCACGGTTCTCATTTTATTTATGATTATAAGTCTGTAAAATATTTAAATAATATTCGTTTAGGAGGCTACTTTAAGCTTCTTCCTTTTGTTATAATATTTATTCATTGTAATACCCAATAAAACCAATCCTAAGAAACAAACAACTGGTAAAATAATAGCCAATATAGTTGTAATGACAGAGCATATAATTTCAAATGTTGCCACAATAAAATTACCAAATCCGCCTGTAGTTCCGGAGGATACAGCTCGCATCGATACTGTTCCTGTTTGTACGATACCAGCCACCCCACCACCGGCAATTATTGCAAGTGACCATTTCAATAAAGGGGACGTGTCACTGTAAATAGAAACAGAAATAAGTACTCCAGCGGCTACAGCTAAAGGTGAAGCAATAGTGTCTAATGCATTATCAATCCAAGGAATGTAATATGCTCCTATTTCAACAATAGTTGCGAATGAAAAAGCTATAAGGGCTGGCACACTTCCTAACCATGTATAATTGTTATTAAGTTCTATAACACCTGTCAAAGAAGCAATACTTAATCCTAACAATGGAACAAACACTCTAAAGCCACTCGCTGCACTTAAACCTATTCCAATTAGAATGTTAATTAAGAAATTCATTACTTATAATATTTAATTAAATTAATATTATCTAAAAAATTTTAATCCCAATCAAAGTGCGGTTTATTATATTTATAGCAGAGGGAAACGAAGCACATAATTGATTAATGGAAAATATTATCATTTTCTTAAATTGTCAAGCTATTTTTTGAATTTAAAGATCCAACGCTAGGTAAGTGTATTTATAGAATAGTGAATACTTGGTAATCTGTATTCTGATCTTTTTAGATACAAATTTATGTACGTTTATTTTTGCTAGTAATGTATTATTTGTGTGGTATACTTTACTTCCTGAATTATAAACAAAATCTTTCACACAACCCATAAAATAGAAACAAAAGTTTCCAATATAGAAACTAAAGTTTCTAAAATGAAATTACAAATGCGAAAATCTGTCAAAAGCGAACATATTATTTGGCACAGTTATTGCTAAGTTTTTGTACTTTAAGGGGGTCAATATTTTTTGTTTATTAGGGGAAAATAGCTTGGTTTTAAGATACTGATAATATATTTTGTAAAATTGAAATATCAGTAAGAGTAATTTCATTTTATTGTTTTTCCCTAGCAAATTCAATTTAATAATAATATGGAATTAAATTTTTCATGTGTTGAAGTATTTTTTCCAAAAAGTTGGTCATTTGTAACTATATACTTTATATGAATAGAACGAAAATCATTACTCGAAACCAAGCAATGCAGTCGATTCTCATGGAAGTAGAAGTTATAAGAAATTCAGACTGTCCTGTTTTAATAATTGGAGAAACAGGTACTGGGAAAGAAATACTTGCCGACTATATTCATGCAAATAGTTTGAGAAGGGAAAAAAGATTTGTTAAAGTAAGCCTTTCATCTCTTCCCGGATCTTTGTTTGAGTCTGAACTATTCGGACATGAGAAAGGAGCATACACTGGTGCTCATCAGGCACAGCAGGGATTTTTTGAAGCTGCAAACAATGCAACAATATATCTTGACGACATTGATGATTTCCCTATACAGCTTCAATCAAAACTGCTTAGAGTAATTGAAAACAAGGAATTAATTCATATTGGTTCGAACAAACCAATTGATAATGATGCCCGGTTGATATCCTCTTCTAAAGCTGAATTAAAAGATTTGGTTGAAAAGGGTGATTTTCGGTCAGACTTATTTTATCGTCTTAGTGTATTCAGAATTTATATACCACCTCTTAGAGAAAGAAAAGATGACATTCCAATTCTGTTAGAATACTTTATTAGTAAATCTAAAACCGAAAACAAGATAACATTTGATATTAATAAAATTAATCTTGCCCACTTGATTGATTATAATTGGAAAGGAAATGTACGAGAGTTAAGGAATTTTGCAGAAAAGTTAATGCTCTATCCAATCGAAGAAATATACGATAACTTTGAAAATATTTTTACCAATTATATATTTGGAAATGGTAATAATAATATAGAAGAAACAATTCAATTTCAAGAAAAAAACAAAGATTCATTTGAGAATATGGTTGAATCATATGAAAAAGAATTAATTACTAAATCATTGAAAAATAGTTTTGGGAATGTAAAACTTGCTTCCAGAATCTTAATAATAAAGCATACTACTCTCCGGGATAAAATTAAGAAGTATAATATTGATCCAACTAGATATAAAAAATAGTACGGTAAAACGCATTAATTGTGCGATATATTGCCACTAGTGCGAATAACCGTACATTTAGCGCTGAAAAATATTAGTATTCAAAGATATTTTCTTGGCACATTAATTGATTGAGATATTATTAAATTTAATAAATATGAAAGAAAAAACTATAATTAGGCACAAGGAAATAACTGGTAAGGTGATTGGAATTTCTGAAGAAAAAGATAAAAGTAAATTGAAATTATTGCTTGATAATTGTGACATCGAAGTAAATGTGAATAATAAAGAATATGCACTTGGGGATAATATTGAAATGGATGTTGACGTTGAAGTGAACAAAATTGGGAAAAAACAAAAATAGTCATTATTAGCTTTTGTATTTCGTAAAGGCAAACATTTACTATAGAATTTCAATTAAGTAAGATTTTAATAATAAACTAATTATTTAATAATTTGGAAAGGAAATAAAAATGAGTAATCTAGCAAAACTGAAAAAAGAAATTCTTGCAGATGGTATTATAGATGGTTCTGAAGTCAAGAGGATAGAAAAAGTACTGTATGAAGATGGAAAAATCGATAGAAATGAGGCTAACTTTATTTTTTCCTTAAATGACGCTGTTTCCGGTAAAAAGAATTCACCAAATTGGAACAAATTATTTGTTAAGGCATTAACAGATCACTTTCTAAAAGATAAAAAGTCATTTGGAAAGTTGGACGAGAAAGAGTCAGAATATTTAATTAAAAAGATTAAATCAGACAATATTGTTGACAAAGCAGAACAAGATTTAATTCTCAATATTCTTTCTAAAGCAAAAAGCACACCCAAGAAATTTCAAACATTTGTATTCTCAACATTTAAGAAAATAATATTAGAAGACGGTAAAATAGACCCGGATGAAGTAAAAGTTATAAAGAAAATTATATATGGTGTCGGTGGATCTTCTGGAAAAGATGTAGACCGTACAGAAGCTAATTGGCTATTTGACCTTAATGATGCTGTATCGGGAAAGAAAAACCATTTTTCTTGGAAAAAGTTAATGGTTGATGCTATTTCCAGTCATTTACTAAATGACAAAAAATCTCCAGGTGTGATTGATGATTCTGAGGCAAAATGGCTTGTGAAAAGAATTCAAAAAGATGGTAAATTAGACTCTGTAGAGAAAGAAATTCTTGTAGCTTTGAAGAAAAAAGCGAAAAAGATTTCTAAATTTCTTAAAGTGTAATTTTGTTTAATGTGAATTAAACTTTTAAAATTATCAATTTATTATAATGCAAATATTTAAAAATAAACTTGCACTGATAATTATTTCAATAGTCTTATTTCCGTTGTTATTATTGAATTGTGGCAAGAATAGACAACAAGAAGAGAATTTAACTAGTGAAACAACGAATATTAGTTCTGAAAAAAATGACACCCTTGCTAAAGAAAAAGAAATCGAAAAACGCAAAGAGTTGGACAGACCTAAAAATGGAGATAAACCATATGACAACTATTTCAGAAATATTAAAATAGATTTAAATGATCTTAATTGTTTGCGGGCAATTAATGATACTGAATTTGATGCACTTATTAGTATTGTTCAGAAAAAAAACGACAAAACAATTCGTTGTGTTTATTTGCGTTCAAAAGAAAACTTCTTAATATCCAGAATTCCCAACGGAAAATACTATGTCAAAATATATATAGGTAATTCGTGGAATAAAGAAAGACCGATGAAAAATGGAGAAATACGTGGTGGTTTTGATAAGAATGCAAGGTTTGAAAAATTCCCTATGGTTTTAAAAATAGAGCAAAGCAAAAAAGGTGATAGCATGGAGTATTACAATGGTGAATGGAAGTTCTTTGAAATGCTTAACTCTGAAGGTGGGTCAGTATCGGTAAAAGAAGAAGAATTTTTCAGTGATTAGAAATATAACACAATAAATACTTAAATAGCATCTTTATAAAAAACATATATTTTATTAATTGTTTACAATAATATGAATAAATATTTATTCTCTTTAACACTTCTGGTGGTTTCCCTCTTAATTGAAGGATGCAGCAAAGATTGCAACTTAAATGTTGATTGGGCAAACAGCAGTAAATCAATTCAATCTTACCACAATAATTTACTTAATATTAATAATGATACATCTAAACAATCAGAAAACCTTGACTTATATTTAGATGTTACAATGGGATTATATGTTGCTTTTGAGAACTCTAATACAAAAAATTTCTTTGACAACCTAATAAATTCTCTAAAGTTATCACACGTAAATCTTTATGAGTTAGCTAACGACAAAATTACACCAACTAAGAATGCAAAGAAGGAAGTAATCTTCGAGAAAACAAAAAATCCTGAAAATTTTAAAGAGTCATTTTCTCCGCTTGAAGAAGCATTAAATCAAATAGTCTTGAATAACAAGCAAGCACTATTTGTTTCTGACTGTGAATTATGGCTACCGAATAAAGGTGAGTCGGATTTTCCTTGGGCTAGGGAAAAAGTAGCAGAGTGGCTAAAAATGGGTAATGCAATTGATTTTTATATAACAGATCACATAGATGCAGGAAAGGAAAAACATATATTTTATATGTTTTTTATTCCTTTAAAAGAGGTTATTTCAGGTAAGAACTACACTCAGGATTTTGAGTATTTTCTAAAAAATAATTCAGTCGCCAGAGATTTGAAGTATACAAATTTTTCATTTAGTAGTATTTGTTATTCATTTGAACAAAAATACAAATCGGTAAAAAGCGGTGGAGTATTCCAAGAATTGGCTATGGATGAAAATACATATATCAATAATCCAAAGAACTTTTATGAATACCAGGAATGGGGATTAGACTGGAAAGGTGTTATTGAATATATAAAAAATGCTAAGGATGATAAATCAGGAAAAAATATTCCAGGTGGATCGAATTTGTTAAAAGATTTAATCTTTACTTCTAAAAATTCAGAGGTCTATGATGTGTCAGAGCTTGATATAAAAGTTTATGATATATATGATGATTTTGAAAAGTATTACTCCTATGGAGAATGTTTAAAAAACCCCCCTAAATTCAAATTAAACGATAAAGGCGAAAAAGAACTTGATCCAAATAATAATAATTTACCGGTAATTCTTGAACCAGGAAATACTTGTTGCTACGACCAAAATGGAGATTTAATTCAAACATACTTATATAAAAGATCAGAACCTAAAGAAATAAATGAGCTTTTTATATTTGATAAACTCAGGTTTGAATCTACTTACCCGAAAGATAAATCAGGAGAAATTGCATTAAAAATTCACCCCAATTTTAATGGATCTCAAATATCATCTGCAAGAGATAACTTTTTCAAAGTAGATATAATAATAAAGAAATGTACTCCTAATGTAAGCGGAACTAACTTGGATAAATTTAAATGGGAAGGTAAAGAGATGCTAATTAATAAAGCTATGTATGACGGCATTATAATGGCATTACGTGATGCAAATCCCGAAGGGAAAGTTGTGTATACTTTTTACATTAAAACTCCCAAAAACAATATTTAAATAAATTAAAATTTATAATTATGTATCAAAACTCATATACACTTAATCAGCTTAGTGGCTTAATAACCACAACATATATTTTAGGCGTTGTTTTGGCTTTAATTTTCTTGGGTATTGCAGTATTGATTTCCAACATGATTGCATTTGAGGGCGGTGCGAATCCAAAAGATCCAGGTAAAAGAAAAACCTGGTTCTGGTTACTTGGTATATTGTCTGCGATCATATTTTTCGCTTATAATAATTTTTATGTGAAAATGTTAGTACAGGGAGCGCCGGCACAAGACAAATTTATGTTGCATATCGCTATATCAACTGCAGTTACACTTGTAGTTTATATATTAGCAGGATTTTTGTTAAGCAAAATGATGGCAAGACACAAAATCGGAAACTGGTTTTCTTCGAAATAAATAAATTAAAAATCTTACATGGAAAAATTATTTCTGATAGGCATTGGCGGCACTGGAATGCGATGCATAGAAGCATTTACGCATTTATGTGCGATAGGGTTAATGGATAATAAAGAAATTGATATATTATCTTTAGACACTGATATAGGCAATGGAAATAAAAGTAAAACTGAGCTATTAATTGATAATTATATTAATATAAAGGGTGGTCCCAAATCAATACCAACAGCTAACAACTTTTTTTCTGCCAAAATCAATTTATATAAATTTGCACCTGATTATTCCGGAAATAGTGTTAACTACAAAACAATAACACAATTAAGTATAGGCGCGGAAGATATCAGGAATAATAATAAAACTGCCACCGAGTTGTTTTTTAATGATGAGGTTCAATCGTTTGATCTGTCACATGGTTATCGTGCCCAGACTCATCTTGGATCTGCTTTAATGTATCACTCAATTATTGAAGCAGCAAGAAAATGGAAAAATGGAAATGGCAGAAATGAAGATAACCAATTGTGTGAATTTTTAAACAACATTTATCAGGCCGGAGACAATGCAAGAGTATTTATATTGGGGTCTGTATTTGGTGGAACTGGTGCATCTTCAATACCGGTAATTCCAAGAGCATTAAGAGATGCGATGCGAATCAAGGGAGCCGGTCAGGATTTAGGAAAAAATGCAAAATTTGGTTGTACATTGTTAACACACTATTTTACATTTAACCCTCCAAATGCTGGTCAGAAAGATAAAGGTAATGAAATTATTGCTGACTCTAATAATTTTGCGAGAAATAGTCAGGCTGCATTGATGTTTTATGAGCAGGACGAAACAGTAAAAAACACATATAAATTTATGTATCATGTCGGATGGCCGTTATCGCCACTTGATTTTGACAAAGGGGACAAATCAAGAAAGACCATCACAGGTGGTCTAGAGCAAAAAAATCCAGCCCACGTTGCTGAATTATTAAGTGCTTGTGCAGCAGTAGATTTCTATAACCAAAAAGACGAAAACTTAAAAGGTCATTCATTAGTCTATAAATCTGCAAATCTTTCAGAAAACTCATTTGAATTTGATTTTATGGATTTTATTGGACAAGATCGTGCATATGAATTGATGTACAAAATCACCTCTTTTTTCTCCTTAAGCTTTATTATTAATAATGAGGAAGAAGGCAGCATACTTAATCTTCTTAAAACATTTGAAAACAAATGTAATCTAAAAGATTATTCTGCCTTAACGACCGAAAGTGTTAAGTATATTGATGAATACATTAAATCTTTTTCATTCCATTACTCAAAAGAAGGCAATATAGTACCTGGATGGTTATTTCAAGTAAAAAACTCTGTTAATGGAGACTTTCTATTTAATCCTAAAGCGTTTTCTTCAAGTGTAAAGGAGCTTTCTCACTTCAATTTTGGAGAATTGTTAAAAGATGAGAAATTTCAGTTTGAAAAAGACGGGAAGTTTATTAAAGGGAAGCCATACGATTCATTCAGGAAAACAATTCAGCAAGATAAAGATTTATATCCTTCAGATAGTTTTCCTCTACCTGAGAGATTTTTGGCACACAATTATAACGTATTAAAAAAAATGTATAACATTAAAAACTAAAATATGGCAGCCGAAAAGAATATAAAACCTGTAGCTATAAAAACAAAATCACTTGCCATTGGTTCCGAATTTATTTGGAACAATATGCAGAATATAGATAATTTCATCAAAGATATCGAAACCCCGGAAGTTGATATAAAATTAAATAAATCAATAAACGAGCTTATTTCGGGAATCCCTACACCGTTTGCTAGAGCTAAAATGTTTTCATATGCAATAAAATCTAGAGCGGAAGGGGTTAGTGAATCAAAAGAAAAGGGGTTAATGGCATTTTATAAAAGCCTCATTGATGAGTGGAAGGGTCTAATCGCCTGTCTTGCTTTAAAGCCTCAGCCTATAAAAGTTGAGAAATTGTATTTGAAATATTCTGATTCCCAGACAATTGAACGTACTGCAAATATATTTGAACCGATGGGAATGCTTGGTAATATGCTTTTTGACGATAAACAGCTTTGGTGTGATCAAAATGAGCAGGAAGATAAACAGATTCCTTACTTACAGATTTTAAGATATGAAGGCATTTTAATAGGAGGGACCTCACCCGAGAGTTTATTATTTACAGCCCCAAAATATAAAATATCTACAGATTTAAACTTTTATTCAAGCGAGGCAGGTAGATTTACTGATCCACTTGAGACAAATTTGAATGCCGAACAATACGAAAAACTATATGCTTATGTAAAACATATTCATAATTCAATAACTAATTATCTGTTGTTTTTTAAAACAAGGCAACCGGATATGCAGAAAACTTCCGTATTTCTTGATGAGTGGTTAAAGGATATAAAACTATCTGCAAATAGCAAAGGAATTAGTTTTAATGACAATGCAAATGTTCCTAACTTCGATGAATTTAAAGAACCGTTTAACCGTCTCTTTAATTTTAAGACCCAATTGTTTGGTAAACTTGGTCGCATTTCAAATAATATTTCAGAATTTGGAGAAGGAAATGAATCAGAACTTATTGAGGTTGAGTTGTCTGAATTATTGTTGGATCCCGAAACGTCAACACTAGTCGAAATCTTATTCGAAGAGGAGCTTGATGCAGATAATTATGTGATGCACTATTTAAAATGCGAAACGGATAGAGGATTTAAATATTTTTCTCTCCCGTTGTCAGAAAAAGGATTGCTGATTTTTCAAGACCATATAAGCGAATTACTTTCTAAACGAAGCGACTTGAAGTCAAGCTTAACTTCTTTATATGACCCTAATAAAAAAAGTATTAAAGTTATTTTAAGTCTTGATGTTAATGGTGCTATTCATTCTTTTGAAAAAGAATACAAAAACCTGGTTCGGATTGAAGGAAAAAATATTATTGCCTGGCCAAATTTTGTATCGAAAATATGGAATAAATATTATCTATATTCAGAACTTCCTCATAATTCACCCGAGGTAAAGGTTTATCCTTTAAGGGCCGATAAAAATTCTTATAGATTATTATTCGAAAAAAATAATCAGGAGTACAAATTTAAAAAAATATCAGTTAATGGTAAAACTGACAAACTTGAGACTGCATCGTTGTTAATAGAGTATGATATTAATAAGTTTAGTATGGATGAGTTACAATATGAAATATATGAAAGTGAAGACCCTTTCAAGGGATTAGAATTAGTTTACAAAAATATTCCATGTGGGTATTTAATAGCAAAAAATCTAACATCGGGTAGGTCCTTCTTGGATTACCGAAACATTAATAATAAATTAAATCCTGTTAAAATTGGATTTGATTTTGGTAGCAATAATACATGCGTAAGTTATGCCCCACAAGATTCATCGAACCCAGAGCTTCTATATTTTCAAAATAGAAGAGTGTTTTTGTTTGGTACAGAAAAGAAAGATAGCTTGTCACCGGCTTCTCCGCACGAAGTATTTTTCTTCCAAAATGAAAAAATTAGGAGTAATCAACTGAAATCTATGATTATGACTCACGATGACAGACGTGTAGCAGAAATTGATAAGGGGCCGTCGGAATCTCTTATAAATCAGGTAAAAGGGGGTTTCCCTGTTTTTGAAAGGAATATTCCCGTTGAAGATATGACGGACACTACTTGTACTGCAAAAATGGGTGGTCAAAATTCATACATTAAGTATAATATGAAATGGAGTTCCGATAAAAAAGAAAATGCTTATAAGCAAAGTTTTTTGAGGGCGTTGTGGTTAAAAATATATGCAGAATTGATAGAAAAAGCATATTACCCTTCACAGCTAATTTGGGCTTATCCATCTTCTATGAATAATCAAATTATTATTGATTATAATGTTCTATGGAATGAAGTCACTAAGTTAAATCCTATAGCTAAAAAAGAAAATTCAAGTGAGGGGTATTCAAATGCACATTCCTCTCAGGTCAATAATGTCGGATCAAAACCTTCAAGTGGAATGCAAGGAGGGTTTGGTGGAACAAAGGGACAACCAATGGCATCTATAACAACAAAGACAGATAATATAAGAGCCATGACTGAAGCCGAAGCTGTTTGTCGTTATGCTTATTATGGTCTAGCTATAAATAATAGAAGTTTGGCAATGGGTTTTGATATTGGGGGAAGTACTACTGATATTTTGTGTCTTGTAAATAAATATGAAAACGAAAATGGAATAAAAACTCCGCGTACATCCTTAATAAAACAAAGCTCTATTAAATTTGCAGCAGGGTTATTAGCAAACGCAACTAAAAAATCAAAGAAATTTCATAAGGTTCTAAAATCATACTGTATAAAGAAAGGGTTGAACATACATGGTATAAATATTCCACCAGAGCGATTAAATGCAAATACAGCTCCATATTACTATAATATGATAATCGACAGATTAGAAACAAAAGAGGAGTTGGATGAATTGTACATAAATATTGCTTCACAAGCTGGTTGTCCTGAGTTATTTATGGTAAATCTCTTTATCACTGGATTAATAATGTTTTATGCTGGTCAGGTAGCAGAGCAGGTAAGAGTTACACAAGAGAAAATTCCGGGAGATTATTTTGAACCAATCGAACACGTTGAAATTGGATTATATGGTAAAGGAAGTAGAATGTATGATTGGATTAGCGCGGTAAATCCAGCTGCAGCTGAACAGTATTATTTTAAGTGTTTTGGAGATGGATATGGTGTTAATCAAAAGGATATAAAATATTTAAATATTTTCCCAAGTAATCCACAAGAAACAAAAGTTGAGGTTTCATTTGGTCTATCAAGGGATGCTGAAATATTTACACAAGCCGAAAAAATTAATGAAATAGTTGGAGAAGAAGGATGTATGTTTAATAATTCTCCGTTAGAACCTTCTCATATAATTGAAGCAGAGTATTTTAAAAAAATTGGCTTGGAATTCACGCTTCCGTATGAATACAAGAGATTCAGTTCCTTCTTAGAAACATTTTATGAAACTTGCAGCGATCTATTTGGTCTCGAAAACTCAAATTATTTGGAAGATATAAAGAGAATGCGATTGCAAAATTATATTATAACTATTCCTGAATATCAATTAGCTAAAAAGTCACAGGAGTTTGATTTTGTTGCACCAATGATAATTCTTGAGGGAATGTGTTATCTTGATACAATACTTATGAATAAATTGTTTGATACAAATTGAATAGAGTTTTAACAATATTATTTTTTGAAGATTATTTCGTTTGTACGCTTCTTCCAAACAGTAATAACTGGAAGAAGCTTAAGATTGACAGACAGGAAAAAATACCATTATACTTTTACGTTTCTGAAAATAAAGTGCGGAATGATGACTTTGCTAAAGAAAGGTATATAAAGGGTGACAGTAAGGCGTATGGAGATTTTTATAATATCATATTAGATGAAAGTTATACATATATTAAATATGATTCTAATGTACTTTGCATAAGGTTGTTAAGCGATATTTTAACAAAGATTAAATCTGAGTATCAAAACCAACTCTCAAGTTATTCAGCCTCCTCCCCTTATGAACCCTGTGTTGTGAATTTATTGTTTTCTCCCTGTATATCAACCGATTCAAGTTCTAAAATTGTTGAATTTTTTAAAGGTGAAGGTTTTAAAATTAATTCAACGGTTAACTATTACGAATCCTTTTTGTTTGAAATGTGCGCAAAAGGTACTATCTCAAATAATTCAAAAGTTGTATTTGTTGAAACTTACGATGGGGACTTATATTTTACATACATAGAATTCCGTGGAAAGATAATAGTTAAACGAACAGAACAATTAAAAGGAAAAGGCGTAGACCACAGAATAGAAAAACTTGCATGGTTAATAGTTAAAAGAGCTGCAAAAGCAGCAAACTCGCCAATTGCATATGACAGTAACAGAATGGCAGACGAAGCAAAAAGATTTTTTGATGTAGCAAGAAATGCAAAATTTGTTTATGAGCAACTTGATCTTAGAGTTGAATTATCTGATTTTAGTAAAACACGGATCATTATTGACGAGACAGAACTTAAACGGGAAACAGCAGAAGCTAACGAGTATTTAAGGTTTAAGTTTGAAACATTTGTTAGTAAAAATGCAAACATATCTATAATTGATAAAATAATCCTAAATGGAGAGATATTTTCAAATAACATTTATGTTGAGTTTTTTGAAAGATACGGCAAGCAGAAAGTTTTGAAACCGTTTCCTAATTTAGATGAAATACTTTCAAAAGGTGTATTTGGCTTTACAAGTGCTTTGGATCCCCAAACTGAAAACTCAACATCAGATAATTTATCGAACAATCTTTCATCTTTGCCGCCACCTCCATTGCCAAAATTGAAAAATTCAGCAGATATAAAAATAAATAACGTGAAACCACCACTTCCTCCACCAATTCCAAAGCCTAAAAATGTGGTGCCACCTAATACACAAAATTCAAAAAATGGAATAAATGAGAATGTAAAAAAAACACCACCACCACCTCTCCCTGTACCTAAATTAAATTCCGGTACGACGGAAAAGAAAAAGGTTATAATACCTCCGCCACCTCCTTTGCCAAAATCAAAGGTGGATAAAGTTACAAGCAAAAAAGATATTAAATAATATTATGTATAAAATAATTTTAAATTAATTAAAATAATGACTTATGGCACTAAATTTAACAAAAGGAAGCAAGCTTAATTTCAAGAAAGAAGACCCAGGGTTAAGAAGGGTAGTTATTGGCCTTGGGTGGGATGCTAACGAACAGGGAATTCAATTTGATCTTGATGCTTCAGCTTTTATGCTGGGACAAAACAACAAAACCCCTAGTGAATCTTTTGTGGTTTTTTACAATAACCCTAAAAGTCCAGACAATGCGCTTATGCATATGGGTGATAACAGAACAGGTGATGGAGAAGGGGATGATGAATCTATTAAAATAGATCTTTTATTAGTTGATCCTTCTATAGTCCAGATTGTTTTTGTTGTTACAATTGACCAGGCTGTTGAAAGAAACCAGAATTTTGGAATGGTTAGCAATTCTTTCATTAGAATATATAATGAAGAAACCTCAAATGTACTTTCCACTTATATGCTTCAAGAAAGTTTTCCAACTGCTGATTCTGTAATAATGGGAAGAATGTTCAGAAACGGGGACTCATGGGAATTTGAAGCTATGGGTAGTGGTTTTGATGGCGGTTTACAGTCTTTAGCTGAAATATACTGTTAACATTTTTTATAAATTTAAAAATTATAATATCATGGCAATTAATTTAAAAAAGGGCGGTAAAATTAATCTAAAAAAAGAAGCTCCGGGACTTGTAAAAATAGGCGTAGGCTTGGGGTGGTCTCCAAATGAAGAACCAGGTGGTCCAACGTTTGATTTAGACGCAAGTGCATTTATGTTAGGAAGTGATTTTCAGATTGTGAACTTAGGATTTTATGTTTTTTATAATAATCAGGAGTCGCAGGATGGCTCTGTAAAATCTTCCGGCGATGAGTTGGTTGGTGGTAGTGGAGAAGGTGATGATGAAACATTGTTTGTCGATTTGCCAAATGTTGATCCCCGTGTACAACAAATTATATTTACAGTAACAATAAGTAAATATCCTAATGATGCCAATAACGATCAAAGGACAGCTTCTCAAAATTTTGGTATGGTAGAAAACTGTTATATAAGAATTTACAATCAATTAACCAATATGGAAATAGTTAGGTATAATTTAAATGAAAAATTTACAAATGAAGATGCTGTTGAGTTTGGTAGACTCTATAGAAGCGGAGACTCCTGGGAATTTGAAGCGATGGGAAGAGCTACAACCGGTAGCATGGATACTTTTGTAGAAATGTACGCAGAAAAATTTAAGTAACTAATTATTCGTAAAATTAAAAAATATTAATTATGGGAATTGATTTAAGAAAGAATAATAGTGGCGAGGAACCTAAAAAGGAATCCAAAATAAATTTGTCAAAAAATACTAACACAAACGCTGTTCCAAATGACAGTAGTAATGTTCTTCAGAATAAAAGCGAATTTAAAGAGTCCAAATTTGACCCTCAAAAATCTAGTGAAACAAAAGATAGTTCAGCAAAGAAGGGTTCTGGCAAATGGATTGTAGTTGCTATTATTTTGATTGCTGTTGTTGGACTAATTTATATGTTTTCAAAAGGTGGAAATAAACCCAACGGTGATATAAGTAAATCAGATAAAAACATTACCGTGCAAAAAAATGACAATCCCGACAGTAAAACGGATCCAACTAAGGATGTAAAAGATCCAACTAAAGATGTAAAAGATCCAACTAAAGATGTAAATGATCCTGGAAAAGATGTAAAATCAAACGATAAGAATAGCGATGGAAGCACTGACACAAAAAATTCTGGTAATGACGCTAAAGATAAAAGCAAAGATATAAATCAAACTAAAGATCCAAATAAAGTTGCAAAGGATTTAAATAAGGATAACAATCCAGCTAATGACGTATCTAAAGACAATAAGCAGAAAAAAGGTTCAAATACGAGTGACGATAAGCAAAATAAGTTAAATAATGATAAGCAAAACAAAACCCAGAATAATATTGACACCAAAATTGATGACTATGATAATATTGCGAATTTTGTACCAAGTGGTACTAAGTTAACCAAAAAAAGCATAATTAAACTTAATAAATTAGTAAAGCAACTCAAAGATAATAAAAATTTAAGTGCAACCGTTAAAGGTTATACTGACAACAAAGGTTCTGATGAATTAAACAAAATACTTTCAGAAAAAAGAGCTAAAATTGTTTACAATTATTTATTAAAAAGAGGAATTGATGCTAGCCGATTAAAATCAACCGGTGAAGGGCCATCTAACCCAATATCAGATAATAGTACGCCAGAAGGAAGATATAAAAATAGACGTGTTTCTGTAAATTTGAAGTAAAGAAAAATCTAATTCAATGGATAGTACAAAGTGGCCAAAAATAAGTAGTGCTTGTTTTTTTATAGCCATATCTATATTCGTTCTGTTAATCATTATTGATATTAATAGACCAGGATACAAAGGTTTTGATTTCATAGTAAAATATTGGTATTTGTTCCTGGTCTTTTTGTTAAGTATTGGAATTATAAGATTACATAATATATTTGAAAGAAAACAATAGAAACTCGAATAAAGATTTTATATGGCTGCCAATCTCTAGTGCATTTGGTTTAGGTTTGTTGCCAATTGCACCAGGATCGTTTGGTGCTTTATTAGGCGTTTTAATTCATATCATTTTAAAGAACCTCGTTGATAATTATCTAGTTTTATATATTCTAGCGGCAATAATTATTTTTTGGGCTCTAAGCTACTATTCTTTGAAATGGTCAGTAATCCGATATAATAATCATGATCCAAAAAACTTTGTTCTTGATGAAGTTGTAGGATATTTAATTACAGCATTATTCACTTTTAATATGAACTTCTATTTGTCGGTTGCCTTATGCTACATTTTGTTCAGGGTCTTTGATGTTGTAAAAGTTCCACCAGCATATCAGATAGACAAAAAAATGCTCAGTTTTTGGGGAGTTATGTTGGATGATGTTGTTAGTGCTATTTATGCTGTAATCGCGGTTAAACTAATAGATTATTTTTTGTGAGTAGATAGTTAAAATTCAAAACAGTGTTTACAATAACTTTTAAAAAATAAGAATAGTGGAAAAATTCAAAAAATACAAAGGGTTAACTGATCAGGAAGTTCTTTTGAGTCGTAATAAATTTGGAAGTAATCTTTTAACTCCGCCAAAGAGAGAGTCTTTATTTAAACTGTTTCTTGAAAAATTTGAAGATCCAATAATCCGAATTTTATTAATTGCTGCTTTCTTATCTTTAGGGATTTCATTTGTAAATAAAGAATTTGCAGAAACAATTGGGATTTTTTGTGCAATATTCCTTGCAACTGGTGTAGCATTTTGGTTCGAAATGGATGCCAATAAGAAATTTGATATTTTAAACCAGGTTAATGATGACACATTAATAAAGGTTATAAGAAATGGAAATATGTGTGAGGTTCCCAAAAAAGATCTAGTAGTAAATGACATTGTATTTTTAAGTATCGGTGAAGAGGTACCTGCAGATGGTGAGTTATTAGAGTCTGTTGCTTTACAGGTTGACGAATCATGTCTTACAGGTGAACTATTAATTGAAAAAACTACTGACCCTAGTCTTTTCAATAAAGATGCCACGTATTTGTCCAATTGGTTATTAAGGGGTACAAAAGTAATGGACGGACATTGTGTCTTTGTTGTTAAAAGAGTCGGAGATGAAACTGAATATGGGAAAGTTGCTGAGAAGGCAACGGAAATGAGTGGTGAGGAAACTCCTCTAAACCAACAATTAGATAAACTGGCTAAATTAATAGGTGTTGTAGGATTAGGATTAGCCGCTTTCACTTTTATTGCGAGATTTCTAAAAGATGCAATATGGGGTGATGCATATTATACTTTAACCCAGTTTGGGCTGTTAAGTGGAGTTATTATTTCTCTTATGATAATGCTTATTAAAGTTTGGTTACCAATTATATATGATGGTTATGAACTTGCAGGAAAAGAAAAAGAGGTCCCTAAAAGTGTAGATGAAGGAAGTTGGTTTAAATGGATAGGGATTGGTATTTTAACATTTATAATTTATGTAGCTTTAGGGTATCCGTTTGGTGTAAATCCTTTTCTAAAGGAATCTTGGATTTCTTTAAACACTGCAGGTTTAATATTGCAATACTTTATGGTTTCTGTAACCCTTATTGTTGTAGCGGTTCCGGAAGGTTTACCAATGAGTGTTACTTTAAGTTTAGCTTTAAGCATGCGAAAGATGTTAAAAGCAAACAACCTTGTACGCAAAATGCATGCCTGCGAGACCGTTGGTGCAACAACAGTAATATGTACAGATAAAACAGGAACTCTCACTAAGAATCGTATGCAGATTCATACGGCTAATTTCTTTGGATTAAATGGGAATAAAATATCTGATAATGATTTAAGTAATATTATTAAAGAGAGTTTATCAATTAATTCAACAGCTCATTTGGATTATTCTGATTCAAATAAAATCAAACCTATTGGAAACCCTACAGAGGCTTCTTTATTACTTTGGCTTTCGAGCAACGGTGTAAATTATCTGGATATTAGAGAGAATGCAGAAATAATTGAGCAACTTACATTTTCTACAGAAAGAAAGTTTATGGCCACTGTGGTCACTTCATCGCTCATTAATAAAAAAATACTGTATGTGAAAGGTGCTCCTGAAATTGTATATTCAAAATGTAAAAATGTTTTATTTGAGAAAGAAACAAAGACAGTTGAAGAGTCGAATGATTATGTTAATAATTTGCTTACACAATACCAGGATCAGGCAATGAGGACTTTAGGGTTTGCATATGAGATTATTAATGATGATAAAGATAAATTTGAATATGGAGATCTTGTTAATACAAATTTAACATTCTTAGGAGTAGTTGCTATATCAGATCCTGTTCGTGAAGATGTACCGATGGCCGTTAAGAATTGTTTAAAAGCAGGTATAGATGTCAAAATTGTAACTGGAGACACACCAGGGACAGCAAAAGAAGTTGCAAGGCAAATTGGAATATGGAATGGTAATGAAGGCAATGAAAATATTTGTACGGGTATGGAATTTAGCTTGCTTACTGATGAGGAAGCCAGCGAAAAATTATCATCTTTAAAAATAATGTGCCGCGCAAGACCTGCAGATAAACAACGTCTTGTGCAACTTCTGCAAAAATCTGGTTCTGTTGTTGCAGTTACAGGTGACGGAACAAATGATGCTCCTGCTTTAAATCACGCTCACGTAGGGTTATCTATGGGCTCAGGTACATCTGTCGCAAAGGAGGCGAGTGACATAACTTTAATAGATGATTCCTTTAGCAGCATCAATAATGCCGTTTTGTGGGGACGAACAATATTTCAAAATATTCAACGATTTATTGTATTTCAGTTGACAATAAATGTTGCCGCTCTTGTTATAGATTTTATTGGTGCAATATTCTGGGGTAAATTACCACTAACCGTTATTCAATTGTTGTGGATTAATTTAATTATGGATACTTTTGCGGCTGGTGCATTAGCATCTTTGCCTGCAGACCCTAAAGTTATGAATGATAAACCTAGAGATAGATATGCCTTTATAGTAAATAAGGAAATGTTCAGGTTTATTTTTGGTGTTGGTATTCTATTTGTTTTCCTGCTATTGGGCTTATTATACTATTTTACTGTAACAGATTATTTTAGTCTAGGTGGACAAGGACTTAACAATAAAGAATTAACAGTTTTCTTTACATTTTTTGTTATGTTGCAATTTTGGAATATGTTTAATGCAAAAGCATTTTTCACTGGGAAATCAGCATTCAAGGGATTAAATAAATGTGTTGGATTTTTAATTGTTGGATTTGCTATAATTATGGGCCAAATATTAATTGTAGAATTTGGTGGTGATGTTTTCAGAACGGTACCACTATCTTTTAATGAATGGCTGGTAATTATTGGCTCTACCTCTTTGGTTCTTTGGATTGGTGAAATCCTCAGGTTATTCAAAAAAGAACAATTAGAAGCTAAGGTTTCGTAGTTATACGAATGACTAGTTTAAAAATCAAATGTTGATTAACCTATAATATAAAACTTTATTAGCCAAAATAGGAGAGTTGTAAAATATTCTTTTTGATAAAATTCTGTTGCAATATTGGGTTTGGAAAAAGCTTTTATTAAACAACAGTTTTACTAAGGCATATCCTTATCTTGGTCTAACCTATTATCAGTTGAATTGAATTACCCAAATATTGCTATTTCATTTTGAATATACTTTATCGTAATTGGAATAATTAGATGATCCGCACTTTGGGCATTTTCCACTATTGCTGCATTTATCGCAGAATTTCTTTCCGCATTCTCCGCATTTGTGAACCGGAAACCAGTTTGAGCTAAAAGAGTTATTAGCTTTTCTTCCACAGTTAGGACATTCAGTTAAGCTACTCATGAGTATGTTATTAGTTTATGATAATTTAAATAAATTTCCCGTTCTTATTTCTTTTAATCACTTGAGGCAAATTCCCCGCCGCTTGCGGCGTAAATTGATTTATATCTTACAAAGATACCCCGCTGTTTGCGGTGGGGAGTTCCATTCAATTGACATTTTATAAAGATCTTCTTCCACAATATTTACCCTCAATGTACTTTATGCTTTGTAACCATGGTTCGATTATTGAATCAGCAATCTCATCATTTTTTAAAACCGAACCATCTTTTAATAACAGTTCAATGCTTTTACCGTCATGACTATTCTTAATGATATAACCCGGTTTACATTTTTTCCATCTCTTAACGAAAGCTTGTAAACCGGGAATAAAACCTTCGTCTGATATTATTCTGTATACATATCGTGAGCAGCTTTCTTTGAAAATACATTGTTTCCTGCTCACTTCAGGTATTAATTTCCAGTATAATCTTATAAAAAATAATATCAACCAGCTCATTTTTTATAAAATACTGCGACAGAATGTGAAGTTGTATAAGAAGGTGATCCACCCATTCCAAAGCATCCACTAGAGCCTCTAACAAAAGTATCTACTTGCTCCAGCCTTAAATATTCATAACCTTCTTGTGAATATTGAGAAATTAAATTTTGCAATTGTTCTGCAACTGCATTAGCCCCTTGATTATTTTGAACTGAGGCCACAAAAGGTACTACTATATATTGCATATATTCTTTCCTTTCTCCCTTTACGGGAATTTATTTGTTAATTTTTTTAAAAACGTATATATAATCCTAATATTAGCTAATAACAGTAAACTTTAGTATTCCAGTATCTAGGTGACCACAAAAAATATTTTTCGATTATCAAATTATTCTAATAATACTATCAAAAAAGGTAATTTTATCAACCTTAAAAATTTCTAATAACTCCAATATTCTATAATGTGTTTATAATTAATGGCTTCTGATTTATCCCTGCCAATCTTTGATATAAATTATAATTAGGAATGGTTAGGCCGATTAAAAATTAAAAATATTGTTTTCGTATCGATTTGTTTTTAATAAAATATAGTAAGATAGATACATAAAATATTTATGTTTTATTTCCTTTAGGTGAAATATAGATGATGAATATAGCCCATCGTCAATTAATCTAATTATTCATCATATATCAAAGGTTGGAAGATTCGATTAGGGCAATATAACTACATTCAACTGATGTTGAATAGAAATAAATCAAATGATGTCAAAGAACTTTTGACCCACTTCCCTAGTTATTTCTTGACCCAATGCAATGTAATAAATATATATTTAAATAAAAACGCCAAGTTGAAGCAACTTGTCTTAATATTACTAAATGCTAAATTTTCCATCACCTAACTAATATCCATAAACCTACCCATGTTCGTCTGCATGGTTCAACCTGTAATAAATCCATTATTTGGTTAATTTATTGGGATGCCATCCTACGGCCATAATCTACTTCTTGAAATTTGTCTAACATAAGGGATATATCGAAGTACCTGCTCATAATAAATACCATATTCCTTCTTAAGCGTAACCGAATAACAGCAGTTTTCATTATACATTTTTAAGGGATGCTACATTTCTAATTCCGTGAATGCAAGACTATCACAATAAGATAATTTAAAGCATCATATTTAACTCTTAAAAAGTAAAGTAATATTCAAATGTAGCTATGCACAAGAAAAGTACTAAAACTGTTATTTGCTTTTTCATAGTCTTTACATTAACTATTTCTATAAATTAAATTTATAACATCTATAATAATTCTTTCTTTGAGTTCATTATCATTTAGTAATAATATTTAGACTTTGTTTGTTGTCTTTTTAAAAGGATTTGGTATAGGTGTGAATATATGAAATACTCAACCCGGTTATTTAATTGTCGTGAGTGGTTACCACCACTAATGTTTCCCTTGATGCAGTTGTAATTGTAGATTGTAAATCAATTTCTACGAATAACTTTCCATTTTGGGTTTTGACGTTCATTTTTTCTGCTTATTAAAAATAATTCAAAAAGAAAATTACAAATTTATCCCCGGGTATCAAATAGAATATTTTTATCTTTTCTCCCACTTTAATAAAATAAATTCCGCGTGGAAATGGGAAATAGTAATAGATATCTTCACGAGAACCAATGTAATAAGTATTAACCCAGCCTACCACAGAATAAATATCAACTCTAGCAATGTGATGACTCTGTGCTGGTAACGAGAAAGTATATCGTCCGTTTGTAACTTTATCATCGAACTTTGAAATAAGCAATCGTGCCGTGGTATCATGTCGACCCCCCCTTGAATTGGTCCTTCTGCATCTAATTTATCTTGTCCCAAAGCATTAGAGAAAAGAGCTATAAAGAATA
>JBMOHR010000014.1:0-25838 GCA_049317745.1 Ignavibacteria bacterium | reverse complement strand
TATAACAAAGGAATACTTTATTTTTTCTCCATTATTTTACTGTCGTGTGCATAGGTGTAGAAACACCTGCCATCGGACCTATTGGTTCAAAATTAAGAATTAATGCGTTTGCGCCCCAGTCACCGCCTCCGCTTGGGTTTGGCTGGAGCCCTGTTCCTACCTGTAATTCCTGCGAGTACAGGAATAGTGGTACGAATAACATTACTAATAAAGTAATAAATACTTTTCTCATTGAAAAATCCTCTCTGTTTAATTTTTTAAAATGTTGTTAAAACCCTTGATACCTTATTAAAAATTTATTAATTCAAATTTCAGTGTTAAAAATAATATAATCAAGTCTATATTCTGATGTTATCTTTACCACTACTTAATACAAGACACCTGATTTTATACTGTATCTAATCGTTTAACATATGTCTTTGATATTTTATGTTTGATATTTAATCTTCCTGTAATGCACTTATTCTTTACCTTAAAATGTTTAAATTTCACACTTCATTAAATTAATATTTTATGGCAAAGATAGATATTACGGAAAAAGTTGTTTCTCTTGCAAAGCGCCGCGGCTTTGTGTTTCAGTCGTCTGAAATTTACGGCGGATTAAACGGATGCTGGGACTACGGTCCACTCGGCGTCGAAATGCTCAATAACATAAAGCAGTCGTGGTGGAAAGAAATGACCTACCGCGAAAACATCGAAGGTATTGATGCCGCAATTCTTATGCATCCGCGCGTATGGGAAGCATCGGGACACGTTGAGAATTTCACCGACCCGATGGTAGACTGCAAAGAGTGCAAAGGACGCTTCCGTGCCGACCAGCTTGAAGAAACAGATTGCGGCAACAAGGGCTACAAAGGACGCAAGGCTATCAAGTGCCATCAGGAAGGCAAGTTTACAGAGGCAAGAAATTTTAATTTAATGTTTAAGACATTCGTAGGTCCGCTCGAAGATTCATCGAACGTTGTTTATCTGCGTCCCGAAACTGCACAGGGAATCTACGTGAACTTCCTTAACGTGAAAGAAGCATCGAGGCAGAAACTTCCGTTCGGTATCGCTCAAATCGGAAAGGCATTCAGGAATGAAATCAACACAAAGAACTTTCTATTCCGTACACGCGAGTTCGAGCAGATGGAAATGCAGTTCTTTATCCGTCCTGATGAAGATGAAAAGTGGTTTGAATACTGGAAGGAACAGCGCATCAACTGGTTTATTAAAAACGGAATACCGAAGGAAAAGCTGAACATACACGAACACGAAAAACTTGCGCACTATGCAAAGGCAGCAGTTGATATTGAATATGAATTCCCGTTCGGCTTTGGCGAGATAGAAGGCATTCACAACAGAACAGATTTCGATTTAAAGCGTCACACTGAATACTCAGGCAAGAAACTCGAATACTTCGACGACCAGACAAAGGAACGCTTCACTCCATTCGTGATTGAAACCTCTGCGGGTGCATCAAGAAGTTTCATGGCATTCCTTTTAAACTCGTACGACGAAGAAGAAGTAGTAAAAGAAAATTCGGATGGTACAAAGTCGTCAGAAGTCCGCACAGTACTTCATCTGCATCCATCGTTCGCACCAATCAAGGCAGCAGTATTTCCTTTGGTTAACCGCGACGGAATGCAGGACATAGCAGCAAACATCACAGAAGACTTAAGAAATTATATGAGAGTATTTTACGACGATTCTGGTGCAGTGGGAAGAAGGTACCGTCGTCAGGACGAATGTGGAACACCGTTTTGTATAACAGTAGATTCAGAAACACTGACGAATAACACCGTCACAATCCGCGACCGTGATACAATGGCGCAGGAAAGAATCAACAAGGATAATTTAGTAGAATTTATATTGAAGAAGATAAAGTGAGATATATTTATATATTATAAAGAAACGGGAGCTTAGGCTCCCGTTTTTGTTTGTTGTTATTTTGGTAAATCAATCCAAATTGTTTCCGACAGGAATGTCGGAACTACTTGATCAGTAGCATCTTCTTTGTCTCAGTAAAGCCATCAGTAATCAGTTTATAAAAATACACTCCGCTATTTAGCATACTACCGTCGAATGATACTTCGTACGTCCCTGGCTTGAACGATTCGTTCACGAGTGTCTGCACTTCGCGTCCGAGTGCATTGAACACAACAAGTTTTACCATTCCGCTTTTTGGAATTGCATAACGAATATTCGTCGTTGGATTAAACGGGTTGGGATAGTTTGATGACAAATAATAATCTTTTAATACCTTATTATCTATTAAATTAATATTAGTTACAATAATTGTAGCAATATTTGAGTATCCTGAACCTCCATTAGAATTGTATGCATAAATTCTATAATTATATACAACAGGACCGAAAATAATATTGGTATCATTATACTGTGTAATATTTTGATTAACAGAGTCAATAGTTGACCATAATGTATCTGTCGATTTTTTCCTTTCGATTTTAAAACCACTTTCAATATAAGAATTGTCCGTCCAGTTTAATGTAACCCTTCGTGGATTGTAATAATAGTATCCACCTAATCCACTCGGAGAAGACGGTATGGTTGATATTCCTCCATTTGTAGTCTTTAAAATAGCTGAACTTCCATTATTGTAACCACAAATATATCCTGTGTTAGAATTAATAAAGCTAATTGAATTTCCAAAAGTAGTTTCATTAAAAGTATTTACCGGTAAATCTAAATAGAACCAGTTAACTCCACTGTTTGTAGTTTTTAAAATTTTATAGTTACTGCCAATATAACCTTCATTAATACTTGTAAAACAGATGCTTTTAAAAGAATTAATAGAACTTGTTGTTACTTCAAGTATAGCTACCCAGTTATTACCTGAGTTTGTTGTTTTCAACGCAACATTGTTAAATCCATAAGTATCACTGCCGCAAGCAAAACCAAGATCAGAATTTTCAAAATGTATTGACCTTAACGAAAATGTAGTATTGCTTGCTTGATTTATCCAATTATTCCCTGCATCAGTTGTTTTTATTATTGTACCATTAAAACCTGTAACGAATCCTGTATTGTTATCAATAAAGTAAATTGAGCTTAATGTATTTGAAGTTCCGCTATTTAAATGTGTCCAACTATTCCCTCCATTTGTGGTTTTCAATAAATATCCGAACGATCCTGAAATAAAACCAGTGCTCGAGTTGAGAAAATAGACACCTCTAAATACTGTTGTATCCTGCAAATATGTTGAAACCCAGTTAATACCTCCATTAGTTGTTTTAAAAAAGCAACCTGGATATTGCAACCATGCATCACCCCCAACAGAATATCCTGTCAAGGCATCAGAAAAGAATAAATTCATTGGATTTTTATAAGTATTCGTAGCAGAATATTGTGATACCCAGTTGGTTCCTCCATTTGTAGTTTTCAAAAAAACAAAATTACCAGCTGTATAATCGCAACCTATTGAATATCCTGTATCACTGTTTACAAATTGAATTGAATTTAATCCAAGAGTTGATGGAGCAGTTTGAATATACCATCCTTGTTGGGAATACAAATTTATGTTACTAAGAGCAATAAGGCACAGAGTGAAGATAATATTTTTCATAATCTATCTTTTTTGAAGTATCTTCCTGATTATTTATAATTGACCAGAAAGAGAAAAAATATTTTAAACAGAGAGTTTATCTCCATTTTAAAAATAAGGAAATTACACCTTAAATAGAACGCTAATTATTAGTCTCCAGGTTCTGCCTCTCTCCACCCTGAAACATTTTTCTCATTTCTAAGTTTAAAGATTAACATTTATAAACTTTAAACTAATTGGATATGAAAAATTCATTTAAGAAAAGCGCTTCCCAGGTGTTAATCATCATTGTCGTTTTGAGTTCTATTATATTTGCAGCGTTGACTGTGAGCAGTACTCAAAAGGATAATCGTGATGTATTCAAGGGAAAGGTTTTTAAAGCCGTAACTAACGATGACCCGATTACTTTCTCATCGCAGTTGAACAACAGGTACTACTACGACAACAACAATGTTTACCTGAACCTTGAAGTGAAAAGCAGTGAGGTTTCGAACAAGGCTATCAGGCGTACGCCTTTGAATGTGTCTGTCGTTATCGATAAGAGCGGCTCTATGGCAGAGAAGAACAAGCTCGAGTTTGTCAAGAAAGCAGTTGAACACATTATCGATGAACTTGAAAACGACGACTACGTATCAATCGTTACGTACGACGATAACGTTAGTGTTGTGCTGGAGTCGGGCAGGATTGAAGATAAGTCTTCCATCAAAAGAATCGTTTCGAACATTCAGTCGGGCGGGTTCACAAACCTGAGCGGAGGAATGCTGAAAGGTTTCAAGCAGGTTGAAAGCACATACCGCAGAGGCTACGTAAACAGAGTTCTGTTGCTTTCAGATGGCATTGCAAACCGCGGAGTTTCGGACCGCGCGGCAATCAACGACCTCGTGAGAGAGCAGAGTCGCAAGTACGGAATTACGATTTCAACTTTCGGTGTGGGGAATGATTTCAACGAAAACCTCATGGCGGACATTGCAGACTACGGCAAAGGAAATTATTACTACATAAAAGAGTCTGAAGAGATTCCAAGAATATTTGCCAGCGAGCTGAAAGGCGTAAGATATCTGACGGGACAGGATTCCAAAATCCGCGTGAAGTTTCCTTCTGACTATCTGACTGTCAGCAAAGTTTACGGATACCCTTACGAAATTTTCGGAGATGAAATAATTATTGACCTGAAGGATGTTTTCGCAGGGCAGAATAAAACTGTGCTGATAAAGTTCGACATAAGGAAAAAGTTTGCAAAGAACTTAAAGTTCAAATCTGATTTTGAATATTTAAATCCTGAAGAGAATCTTGAAAAAGTTTCCAGGTCTGTATTGAATACGATTGAGCCGGTGAGCAGTGCGGATGAATTTAATAAAGGTTATGAACTAAACGTTCAGCAGAGCGTTGTGGTTTTTGAAGCAAACGAACTTATGGAACAGGCGCTGAAAGAAGCCGACAACGGCAACTACAGCGAGGCACGCGCAAAGCTGAAGGAAAGCAAGGATTATATGAGCAAGCAGGACATACAGCCGTCGCCGGGGATGCAAAAGCAGGAAAAGAATATTGATGACTACGGCAAGCAGCTTGAATCAGCAGACAAAAAGACTGATGAAGAAAAGAAAGAAATGCAGAAAGCCGGCAAGTACGAAAACTACGGCACGAGAAAGAACCAGTAGAGAAAACGAAACGACACTCATAATATCAGGGACGGGGGTCTGCTACGGCAGACTCCCGTTTTTGTTTGTGGAAAGCTGATACTAAGTTCCTGCAAGGAGATCCATGCCTCATTCCACGGTGCTGTAACGGTAGTGAAGCGAATCTGCAGCGAAGTTATCTGGCACTTTGAAGGCATGTTGATGGCATATTGAAGGCATGTTAAAGGCATATTGCAAATAAATGGCTGTTTTAGCAGGGGGATACGAGGCGTTTCTTTTTTGTAGAAGAATTTAAAATTGGGAAATGTGGTTGGGGATTGCTTTCATTTTGCACCATTTTGAGGCAATTATACAATAAGAGTTATGGCAGGAATCGTTTTAATTAAATATTAGTTTTATTCTGGAGAATATAGTAGTAGAGATTCCCGCTAAAAAACGCTCCGCGTATCTGCTTTGCGAGTGGGAATGACAGGTTGGGGAGGGTATGTGGAAAAGACAGGTTGTGGGAATCTGGTGGAATGACAGGATGGGAGATGATATATAAAATTAAAATATTTTGAAATGATTTCACCTTTAATATATTTTTGAAATTGAACATCTTATACCTTTGTATAATAAATTTACTGGTATGGAAAAATTAGCAACTGTAATTATGGCGGCGGGAAAAGGGAAACGTATGCGTAATCCTGAAAAGTCGAAAGTGATGTTTGACTTCAAAGGTGTGCCGATGATTGAGCACGTGATAAATCTTTCGCTGAAGATTGATTCTGAAATTATCATTCCGATTGTCGGGCATCAGAAACAGACTGTGATAGATTTTATTTCTGAAAGGTTTCCTGCGGAAATGGAATGTATCAGGTTTGCACATCAGGATGAACAACTCGGAACAGGACACGCGCTTATGCAAACTCGTGAGATTATGGAATTGTTCGACGGCGACGTGCTGATACTGTCAGGCGATGTGCCGCTGCTGAAGGCGGAGACAGTGATGAAGTTTTTGAATTATCATTACGGGAATAGTTTTCAGGCAAGTCTTCTGTCTGCGATTTTCGAAAATCCATTTGGGTACGGGCGCGTGATTCGCAGTGAGGACGGGACTTTTGTGGAGACGGTTGAAGAGAAAGATGCAACGGATGAACAGAGGAAGATTAAGGAAATCAATTCGGGGATTTACATCGTTGACTGTGCGCTGCTGTTTGAAGCACTGACTACACTGAAGACAGACAATGCTCAGGGCGAATATTACCTAACGGATATTTTCAAATACTTCAGGGATAAGAATATTAAAATCGGTGCAGTGCCCGTGGATAACAACGTAGAGATTACGGGTATCAACACTGTTGAACAATTAGAAGAATTAGAAAAATTAATCGATTAAATATGTCAGAAATAATTTTTAGTGTTTCGGGTGTAAGGGGAATTTACGGCGACTCGCTGACGCTGCCTGTGGTAGTGCATTACACTCTTGCATTTGCGAAGTTCTGCAGGGATAATAAAAAGAGCAGGAAGATAATTGTAGGGCGCGACGGAAGGCTGATGGGTGATGAAGTTTCGGCTGTTGCGATTTATACATTATCGATTGCAGGTTTTGAAGTGATTGATATCGGTGTTGTGCCGACTCCTACTGTTCAGCTTGCAGTGGAAAAGCTGAAGGCAGCGGGAGGGATTGCAATCACAGCTTCGCACAATCCTCAGCAGTGGAACGGACTGAAGTTTCTGGATTCGGACGGGACGTTCCTGAAGAGCAAGCAGATAGATGAAGTAAAGAAAAACCTTAAGACTAATAAGTTCAGTTTTGTAAATATAGATAAACCTGCAAAGCTGAAGGTTGATGATACCTGGATTGACAAACACATCGGATACGTACTGAAACTGAATTACATAAACACAGCTAAGATAAAAAGAAGAAAGTTTAAAGTAGTTGTTGATGCGGTGAATGCTTCGGGTTCGGTGATTATACCAAGGCTTTTGAAAAAACTCGGATGTCAGGTTGTTGAACTTTATTGCAACGGATCAGGGAAGTTTCCGCATCTGCCTGAACCTCTTCCGCATAATTTAAAACTGCTGTCGGCCGGAGTACGTAAACACAAGGCGGACATTGGATTAGCCATTGACCCTGACGGCGACAGACTTGTTTTAATCTGTGAAGACGGTAAACCTTTTATAGAAGAGAATACAATCGTCACAGTTGTGAGGAATGTTTTAAAACATTCAAAGAAGAAGAACAAAGTGTGCGTGAATATGTCAACGACACGTGCGGTGGAAGATGTTGCGAACGATTACAAAGGAAAAGTATCAAGGACGCCTGTAGGCGAGATAAACGTTGTGAATGAAATGAAGAAGGTGAAAGCCATCGTTGGCGGTGAAGGCAGCGGAGGCGTGATTGTACCGAAGGTGCACTACGGACGCGATGCCAGTGTTGGTGTGGCGCTCGTGCTGAACGAACTTGCAGACTTTAAAGGAAAAGTTTCGGAATACAAAAACACTATTCCTCAGTATCACATTGAAAAGGCAAAGATAGAAACCAAGGGCGACCCATCGGGTCTTTTAAAAAGAATAGAAAAAGAATATAAAAAGAAAGACTGCAAGGTCTCAACGCTGGACGGTGTTAAACTTGACTTTGCAGAATACTGGATACATTTACGGAAGTCGAACACAGAACCGATAATCAGAATCATCACAGAAGCGAAGAGCAAGAAGGAAGCGGTGCGAATACAAACGGAGTTTTTAAAAGGACTGAACTATTAAATGTCTGACGTACTTTCAATAAGGAATTTACGAACTTACTTTCACACAGACGACGGACTTGCAAAGGCGGTTGATGGTGTGAGTTTTGAATTAAAGGAAGGCGAAACACTTGGAATTGTTGGTGAGTCGGGCTGCGGGAAGAGTGTAACGGCGCTGTCGATACTGCGTCTGCTTCCTGACGGAGTGGGTGTGATTGAAGGCGGGGAGATACTTTTTGAAGGACGCGACATCGTGAAAGTTTCAGACAAGGAAATCAGAAGCATTCGCGGGAATAAAATAAGTATGATATTTCAGGAGCCCATGACTTCATTGAATCCTGCATACACGTGCGGGAATCAGATTGTAGAAGTTCTGAAAACTCACCGCGATATATCAAGCGCAGATGCGAAGATAAAGGCGATAGAAATATTAAAGAGTGTTGGTATTCCTTCGCCTGAACAGAGGTTTAAGGAGTATCCGCATCAGTTATCAGGCGGACTTCGGCAGAGAGTGATGATTGCAATAGCGCTTGCCTGCGAACCAAAGATACTGATAGCAGATGAGCCAACTACGGCACTGGACGTAACTGTTCAGGCACAGATACTTGAACTAATAAAATCACTGCAGGCTAAGTTTGATATGAGTGTAATATTAATTACTCACGACCTTGGAGTTGTTGCCGAGACCTGCGACAGGGTGATAGTGATGTATGCTTCAAAGATAGTAGAAGAAGGGCTTGCAGCAGAAGTATTTAATGAGCCGAAGCATCCTTACACACTTGCACTGATGGAATCAATTCCAAAGTTAAACGAGAAAAGAGAAAGACTTTATACGATTGAAGGCTCGGTGCCATCGTCGCTTGAATACAACACTGGTTGTCACTTTGCGAACAGATGCAAGTACGCAGATGAAAAATGTGTTGCAGAAGAACCCACGCTGACAAAGCTTTCGGAGACACATACGGCCTCTTGTTTTAAAATTAAAGAATTAATTAAATGATATTACTAAAGAACATATCAAACCTTATAACCTGTGCAAATCCCGAGGGCAAAGCAAAACGCGGGAAGACGCAGGGCGATATTTATATGGTAGAGAAGGGTTGCGTACTTTTCACAGATAAAATACTGTACGCAGGAAATGCATCGGGATTTAAGAGTTATATGAAGGGCAATAAGATAAAGAACTTCAAAGAGATTGACTGTACAGGTAAGACAGTAATGCCCGGGTTCGTGGATTCACACACACACCTTGTGTTTGCGGGTTCAAGGGCAAACGAATATGAAATGAAGATTGAAGGCAGGTCTTATGAAGAGATTGCGAAGGCAGGAGGAGGGATTGCATCGACTGTTAAAGCGGTGCGAAAGACATCAAAGAATGAACTGAAGAAAATATCAGAGAAGAGACTGTATAACTTTATAAGACACGGAACTACGACACTGGAAGCAAAATCAGGATATGGGCTTGATACAAGGGCTGAAATCAAGATGCTCGAGGTGATAAACGAACTTAACCGTGAAAATAAGTATGGAGCCGACATACTTCCAACGTTTCTCGGAGCACATTCCATTCCTTCGGGTATAAGCAAAAAGGATTACGTTGATACAGTATGTTATGAAATGATACCGAATGTTGCCAAAAGAAAAATTGCTAAATTCATAGATATTTTTTGTGAAAAAGGGTATTTTGACAAAGGAGACACTGAAAGAATTCTTTCAGCGGGAGCAAGTTATGGATTGATTCCAAAAGTCCACACGGACCAGTTTTATTCGATAGGCGGCATAGATGTTGCTAAGAAAGTGAAAGCAATTTCCGTAGACCACCTTGAAGTCTTGAACACTGGAGGGATTAAGACTTTGAAAGGAACTGATATCATAGCAACATTATTACCCGGATGCTCATATTTTCTTAATATGGTGTATCCGCCCGCGAGGAAGATTGTAGGAAACGGAATAGCTGTTGCGCTTGCGACAGATTTTAACCCGGGAAGTTGTATGACAGAAAACATGCAGATGATAATGTCACTGGCTTCTTTGAAAATGAAAATGACGGCCGAAGAAATTATAAACGCTGTTACCATAAATGGTGCTTATGCATTGTTTATACAAGACAAAACAGGTAATCTTGCAGCAGGAAAACAGTCAGATATACTAGTGTTTGATTTCCCGAATTATAAAGATTTAATTTATCATTTTGGAGTAAATCAACTGGAGAAAGTATTCATAAAAGGAAAAAGCGTTCTATCAAATTAATTAATACTCATTAATGGAGCACATGGTACACAGCGAATCGGACAAGTACAAAAACGATTTGCTTGATGCATTTAAGAAAAAGTTCGAGGGAAAACTAAGCGATGAAGATCTTGCTTTCATAACAAGTTCATACGACAGGTATATGTTCGAAATGATAAAGCTTATGAGGGAAGGGAAATCTGCGCATGAAAAGTTTTTTGCCGATATAATTCTTAATTCCATTGATGCGATAGTCGGATTCAACAATGAAGGTGAGATTTTCCTGTGGAACAAAGGCGCGGAGAAAATATTCGGCTGGGAAAAAAGCGAAATCACAGGTAAGAATTTTAATGTTCTCATACCTAAAGATTTGATGGCTTCAGGCGAAGTTGATAAAATGATTGCAAAGGTAAAAAAATACGGATTCATTTCAAATCACGAAACGCTCCGCATTACAAAAACCGGTGAGTTGATAAACGTAAGTATCTCAAGGTTCGTAATCTTCAACGAGAAAGGTGAAGACATAGGCAGTGTAGGTATTATCAGGGATATTACGACTGAAAAGAGGCTTGAGAAAGTTCTTCGGGAGAGAGAAAACCTTGCCCTTATAGGGGAAGTAGTTTCAAGCATTGCACATAATCTTTCAAATCCGTTAAACATAATTTCAGGAAATGCCGATTATTTATTGCTTGAGAAAAAAGAGGGGGACCCTGATTATGAAGAACTTAAAGTTATTGTTGCAGAAGCAACAAGAATCACTAAGTCAATCAGGTCAATACTGAATTTTGCCAAGCCGCTTATTCCAATGCTGGAAAACATCAGCGTGAATGAACTGCTGGAAGAAGCAACAAGCGGGTTTAAGTTTTTAAAGGGGAATAAGAATGTAGAACTCAGCAAAAAGTTCGACAAAAAGGTCCCGTCAATTAAAATTGACAGAGAACTTGTAAGAGATGTTTTCTTAAATATTATCAGTAATGCAATCCAGGCTATACCTTTGAATGTTAAAGGGCTGGTTGAAGTGAAAACTGTTTTCGAAGGCAATATAATTGTTATTGAGATTTCCGATAATGGTTCGGGTATTTCCCAGAAAGACCTGCCGAATATTTTTAAACCATTCTATACGACTAAAGGTTATGGCAAAGGAACCGGACTTGGACTGGCTTTTGCAGACAGAGTAATCAAAGAACACAAAGGCACTATCGAAGTGAAATCCGAGCAAAACACCAGAACATCATTCATAATTTCAATACCTGTATAATTTATCCCTGATTTTTTGTAGAATCACAATCTTTAAACTTTCATCATTATTGTGTGGAAATTTTCCCTAAAACTACCTATTTTCTTTTAAATTTAAAACTTAATGGCAGAAATAATAAAAGCACTGGTTGTTGATGACGAACCGAATCAGTCAAATCTTATCCGAAAGGTACTTGTAAAGAAGGGTTTAGACGTAACAGAAGAAAATGATAGTGTTGCAGCAAAAGAACTTATCAAAAGTAATTTTTATGATTTAATAGTATCTGATTTGCAAATGCCCGAAGTATCGGGTATGGACCTTTTAAATATCACACCGAAGGAAACATTGTTTATAATGATAACAGGTTTTGGATCAGTTTTGTCCGCTGTTGAGTCGATGAAAAATGGTGCTTATGATTACGTTAATAAACCATTTAACCTTGATGAGTTTATCCTGAAGATTGAAAAAGCCATTGAAAAAATTAAAATAACTAAAGAGTTATTCAGTTTTAAGAATTTAATAACCGAAAAGGAACCGTATCTTGGTATAATCGGTACGAGCAAAAGAATGATGGAAGTATATGATTTCATCGATAAGACTTCCAAGATAAACGTTAATGTTTTGATTCAGGGGCAGAGCGGTACAGGGAAAGAGCTGGTTGCCAGAGCTTTACATTTCAGCAGTGACAGAAAAGACCATCCTTTTGTAGCGATTAACTGCAGTGCTATACCTGAGAACCTGCTCGAAAGTGAATTGTTCGGACATACAAAAGGTGCATTTACGGGTGCAATCGAAAACCAGAAAGGTGTTTTTGAACAGGCGAACAACGGAACATTGTTTCTTGATGAAATAGCTGAAATGCCTTATCAGTTGCAGGCTAAGCTGCTACGTGTACTTGAGAACTGGGAGTTTAAACCGATTGGGAGTGACAAAATCAAAACAGTTGACGTTAGATTAATCTCGGCTACGAATCAGAACATTCAGGAAATGATTTCCAATAAACTTTTCAGGGAAGATCTGTTTTACAGAATTTCCACAATTTCTTTGAACCTTCCGACTTTGAATGACAGGATATCCGACATTCCTGCGCTAACGAATCATATACTTAAAAACATTTCCAAGAAGTTCGGAAAAGAAATTAAGATTGCTCCTGATGCTATTACACTTTTAACCAAACACAATTTCAAGGGAAACGTCAGGGAACTTGAAAACATACTTGAGCAGGGGGCCGTCTCTGCAACGAACAATAAGATAGAAGTCAGAAATCTTACAATCAGTGAAGATAAAACTTTCCTCGACGACTGTCTTGCCAATACAGACGGAATGAGTTTAAAAGACCTTGAAAGGAAGTACATACTTAAAGTTCTTGAAACAACAAGTGGAAACAAGAAGAAAGCAGCAGAGAAACTAGGTATTGACAGAAAGACACTCTATAACAAATTAACCGAATTTGGCATGCTTATAAAAGAGTAATTATTCTACACTATAAGTCCAATATATCTACACATATTTTAGATAATTTTGATGGAGTTATTTATCTCAGTATAGAGGTAATAATTTTACACTCAAAAGCTTAAAAAGCCCTATATTTCTACATATATCATATTATTTCTTGTATTTTCACAAATTAAATCAATCATTCTTTGGTATAGTAATTGCAGTAGTATTTGTAATTTCTATTAAAAAATTTGAAATTTAGAATTAAAATATTTTGTCTAATTCCTGAAATATGCGCACTTATTCAAAAAGTACTCGCAAAGTACGACTATGAATACAAATGTGTAAATACAATTAACGAGTTTTTGAAGAAATCAGAAGATGAGATTATCGATGAATGCGAAAATTCAGCAGACATTGTGATTTTAGATCAGGAGCTGGACAAGGATTTTAAGATGAAGCTAATTAATAGGTTTGAAAGAATAGATTTTATATGTTTGCCTTCTTTGGATGAAAGCGATTCTATAACAGACAAACCTGCGAACGTAAAACAGATATCGGAACCATTCAAGCTAAGTGAGTTTGAAGAGGTATTATTAAAAATAATCAAAAATAAATCAGAGTCAGATGTCAAAAAGTAAAATAGCGACATTGGTAGCGGTGTTGTTTTTAATAGTCATGGCGGCTGGAGTCGTAGTATTTAAAACAGGGATAATAAAAGCAAAGGGGTCAGATGATTGTCTTGCCTGTCATGAAGATAAAACGCTGACTATGGATGTGAATGGCAAAAAGAAGTCGTTATTTGTGGATGGTGCGTTGTTTAAAAAATCTACTCACAGCGGTACTGATTGTGTAGATTGTCACGATGGTTACAACCCCGAAGAAATCCCTCACAATCCTAAGAAGACAAAAATCAGTTGCCTTGTATGTCACGATAAGGTTAAGAGTCTTGATAACAGTGTACATAAAAACAATGATTGTAACGGTTGTCATAACCCTCATTATCAGAGGCCGGCCAAGGAAATGAAGACAAACCAGACAGAAACATGTTTGAAATGTCACACCAATAAAAATGTAAAAGACTATACAACGAGCACGCACTCGAAGAAAAACGTAGGTTGCGAGGCCTGTCATAAAAGCGGACACGATGTAAAAAAAATCAGCAAGGCAGAAGTCACTCAGGTATGCGGAACATGTCATGGTAATCACCAGAAGGATTTTAATAACAGCATACACCAGACGGTAACCAAGAATGGGAATAAAAATGCACCTACCTGTATTGACTGTCACGGTTCGCATAAAATTGTAGGAAGTAAACTATCTATTGAATCTCAGTCTTGTTTAAAATGCCATCTTGATGAAAAGTTGTTTCCGGGAGAAGAAAGAGGTTCTGCAAAATTTGTAGCGAAGTACAAAACAAGCATACACTCATCGATTCAAAAAGACGGTAAGCAGGCAGCTGGCTGTATTGATTGTCATGGTGACCATAATATCGAATCGACAACCGATCCGACTAAGTCAACCGTAAGGGCGAGAATGATGGAAACCTGCGGAAAATGTCACGCTAAAGAGATTGAACATTTTAATAAATCTGCTCACGGTCAGGCTTTTAAAAACGGTGACAAAAATGCACCTACCTGTTTTCAATGTCATGGTGAGCACAGTATTAATTCTGTTTTGAAATCTGACGAATTCTCAAAAATAAATCAGACAGAACTTTGCTTATCCTGTCATCAGGATAACAGAGTTAACGTAAACAAGGAAACACATTTAAATGATTATAAAAAGAGTTTCCATTATATTGCATTGAAGAATGGAAATATTAAGGCTGCAACCTGCAGTAATTGTCACGGTCCACATGAGATGAAAAGAGCATCGGATCCAGAATCTCAGATTAACAAAAAGAATATTGATGTTACCTGTGGACAATCAGGTTGTCACGAACAGCAGAAACAGGATTATTCAGGCAGTATCCACCATACGACATTAATGTCAAAAGAAAATTCTGATTCTCCGACATGTAACAACTGTCACGGAGCGCATCAGATTGTAAATACAGATTCACTCGGAAAAGATCAGGGTACAAAGCAAAGAGGAATAGTAAAACTTTGCTCGAATTGTCATGCATCGGTAGAGATGGTTCGTAATAATAATTTACCAAACGTAGCAACAAACTATAACGAAAGTTTTCACGGTCTTGCAGTCAGAGGCGGTTCCAGCAAAGCAGCATCGTGCGGAAGTTGTCACGGTAACCATAATATCAGACCATCAACTGATACATTATCAACCATAAACAAGAAGAATCTTGGACAGACCTGTGGCAAGTGTCATCCGGGAGCTGACAACGTATTTCTGAATACAAAGATACATATACTTAAGGCAGAAACAGATAATCCAATGCTGTTCTGGGTTACCAGATTTTATATACTTATGATTGTCGGGGTTATAGGAGGAATGGTTTTGCATAATATTTTAGATTACCGCAGAAAATTAAAAGAGAAAAAGGCAGGAAAATAGTAATGGCATCAGAAGAAAAATATTTAAGAATGACTTTGAATGAGAGGATTCAGCATTTTTTGCTTCTCTCTACTTTTATAACTTTAGTATTTACAGGGTTCGCATTAAAATATCCGGAGGCATTCTGGGTTAAATGGACAATGTTCTTTATTGGTAAGAATGCTTTTGAATTAAGAGGAGTAGTACACAGAGTGGCAGCGGTATTGATGACAGGCGCATCCGTGTATCATCTGTTCTATATAATTTTTACAAGACGCGGTAGAAAACTGGTAGCAGACCTTTGGTTCTATAAAAAAGACTTAACCGATTTATTACAGTCCTTAGGTTATTTAACAGGGAAGAGGGATGAAAGACCAAAACTTGGAAGGTTCAGTTACATTGAAAAAGCTGAATACTGGGCAGTAGTTTGGGGAACGTTTATAATGGGAGCTACGGGCACTGTATTGTGGTTCCAGAATTATTTCCTTCCGATTATAAATATTTACGGAATGGATTTAGCAACAGCAATTCACTGGTATGAAGCAATACTTGCATCACTGGCTATTCTGGTATGGCATTTTTACTTTATATTCCTGAATCCTGACGTTGCTCCGATGAATAAAGCCTGGTTTACGGGTTATCTGACGCGGCACCAGATGGAGAATGAGCATCCATTGGAGCTTGAAGAAATTGAAGCACAAAAGCACAAAGATAAGCTTTAATATCAGATATTTTTTTAGCTTTTAACAGATTTTAGATAACTGCAGATTCAATCTGCAGTTTGCAATTTAAAAAAACACTATTATGGAAGAAGAAAAGACAGCAAAGAAAAGAAGATTCTTTAAAACCGTTACAGGTTTCAGAAGATTTTTATTATTTTCCGGAATCTATTTTGTACTTTTTATAATATTTCTAGCGGCAACTGCAGAGTATACTTCACGACCGAGTTTCTGCCCGACATGCCATTATATGGAGCCGTTTTATAACAGCTGGAAGTCTTCATCGCATAATAAAATTCAGTGTGTGCAATGCCACTTTGAGCCCGGACTTGAAGGAAAGATAAAAGGGAAGTTAAACGGTCTTGTTCAGATTGTTAGTTATGTTTCCACCTCATACAAGAAAAGAAAACCATGGGCTGATATCCCTGATAATACATGTTCGAGAGAAGGTTGTCACGTAAATCAATCAATACAGGATACTGTATACGAAACAAAGGGTGTTTCATTTAATCATAAACATCACTTATCTGAATTGAGGAGGGGGAAGAAATTAAAGTGTACAAGCTGTCACTCTCAGATTGTTCAGGGGTCTCATATGCAGGTCACTTATGGCACTTGCTTTAACTGTCACTTTCATAAATCAGATGATCCTGAACATAAATTCGATAAATTAGCTAATTGTCAAACCTGTCATAATCTGAAAGGAAAGACTCAGGAACAGTTAGCGTCGATGAAGTATAATCATAATGTTGTTGTAAAGAATGAGATGGAGTGTGCAAGCTGCCATACTAATGTAATCAGCGGTAAAGGAGAGGTTGGAAAAGAAAGATGCTTCCAGTGCCACTTTGAAGACAATAAAATGGATAAATACAACGATGTTGAGTTTATGCACAAGACGCATATAGCAAAGCACAGTATGAATTGTATGTATTGTCATTCTCCGATTAAACATAAGATTGAAAAGATGGATGCCAATGCTCCGCCGGACTGTCAGAGTTGTCATACAGGAGCACATACTTCACAGGTAAGTTTGTTTGCAGGTGAAAACGGAAACAACACGGAAAAATCTCCAAGTTCTATGTATGTCAGTGGAATAAACTGTAAAGGTTGTCACGTTTTGCATGAACTTGATAAAAGAGATATTAATACTTCAAAGGCAAGCAAGAATGCGTGTGATAAATGTCACGGCGAAGGTTACGGCAAGTTAATCAAACAATGGGAAAACTCTTCGCTAAAGAGATTAGTAACAATAAAATCAATATTTGCAACAGCAAAAAGTATTGTAAACTCTTCAGGAAGTAACAGAAAAAGTGAAGCGTTGCTGAAACTTGACGAGGCTTATCACAACATTAAAATAGTTGACATAGGAAAGAGTGTACACAACATTCAATTTGCAGATAAACTGCTTATTGGCAGTTATGGTATTATGAACGAAGCTTTGACAATGGTAGGTTCTACTAAAAAGTTACCTGAATTTAAATCGAACTCTGAATTCGTTCCAAACGAATGTTACAATTGTCACGCAGGCATTCAGGAAGTTAGCGTAAAAGTTTTTGGAAAATCGTTTTCACATAATGTTCATATTGCAAAGCAAAAACTTCAGTGCAATAAATGTCACTCAAACGATACGAAACACGGTCAGCTGATTATATCTCAGAATGGCTGTAATAATTGTCACCATAATAATGCAAAGACAAATGAGTCCTGTTATGATTGTCATCAGGTTCAGTCACAGACTTACAACGGAACACTGAACGGGAAAAACCAGCCCGATATAATGAAAGAGGGTGGAACAAAGTGCAGTGATTGTCATTTGACTTCAGCCGGAATAACCAAACCGGATTCTAAAATCTGTGCAAAGTGTCACGATGCAGGATATTCCAAAACGATGGCAGACTGGAAAAAGGATGTTAATTCACTTGTAAGAGAAGCCGAAAGTTTAATAAATGATGTTAAGAACAAAGAATTAAACGATGTTGACAAGACTGCGATTAATGACACAAAAAAGTTAATTACAATGGTTAATTCGTTCCCAAGTCTTTATGTACATAACAACGAGTTGATTAGTTCTTTGTTGTCTGAAAAGATTAAACTGTTAAAGAAAATGAAGTAAGTTGTTTTGATAACTGTTTTAACTAAAAAAGGATAAGGATATGAAAGACAAAAAACATATAATAACGGTCGCTGTAATAATAGTGTTCGTTATTATTATAGGTTTTGTTGCCAGGTATATTTTAAAGCCTGATAGTTTTGGCGAATATGGTCATTACAGATGGAATGCTGTTTCTGAATTACAGAATCAGCAAATAGTTAATCAGAACATAAATACTTGTGCAAAATGTCATGCAGATGTTTATCAGCTGCACGAAAAAGATGCACACTTTAGCGTCCCTTGTGTTGATTGCCATGGTGCAGGTAATTTACACGTACTTTATCATAACGGAGGTGACAGCGCAAAGCAAATCACCAAAGAACAGGCCTCACTTCCAAAGGAATATAAACTTGAGGGATGTCTTTTCTGCCACAAGAAATTAAAAGCAAGGCCTTCTGATTTTCCGCAGATCAATCAGGAAGAACATTACAAGTTTCTTAATGTTCCTGACCTGAAGACAAAATGCGTTGAATGTCACAGTCCTCATCAGCCACTATTTATGTTGACATCAGTCAGAGATGCAAGAATACATCCGATTGTTTACAGGTGTACAGAGTGTCATGATAAAAAGCCCGAGAAGAGTTTTAAGGAAGTTACAGACCATCCTGCAATATTTGAATGTAACGACTGCCACTCATCAATCGTAAAAAGTTTTAACGAACGTCCGCATCAAAAATATATTGAATGCAGAACCTGTCACCTTTATCATAAAGAGAATGATAATACAGGAAGAATTTATAAGAATGGAAATGCAAAGTTCTGTTTACTTTGCCATGAAAAGAAACCATTCAAAGATGAAAAATATCCGCCTAAAATTGATTGGCCGACTCATATAGGTAATTCAAAAATCATACCTAAGAGAGACGAGAAAATCTGTCTGAATTGTCATGCTGACAGAATCCATGCAATGGACGTAAACTTCAGGGAAAACCCACATTCTAAAAACTGGGTACCAGAACATAAAAATTTCGTAGCAGGGCAAATTGAAGTTTGTAAGGGATGTCATTCGACAAATGACTGTTCAAATTGTCATTCGAAAACAAAGCCTGCATCCCATTCACAGAACTGGAGAAAGCAGCATCCTTCTTTTGGTGCAAAGAATCAGTCATCCTGTGAAACCTGTCACAAAGCAGGTGCCTGTATGAATTGCCATAAGATACCGATGCCGCATCCGAAAGGATTTGATGAAACACATAAAGATGTTGTCTCTCAGAAAGGCAAGGGGCTTTGTGCAAATTGCCATAAAGAAGAATTTTGTAAACAGTGTCATTAATTAAACATTAAGCATAATGGAAAAATTTGAAAGACGGCAGTTTATTAAACTAAGTTTGATCGGTACAGCAGGAGTGCTTGTCGGCTCATTCTTTGGTTTTGCAAAAACGGAGACGGATATCGAAGTGAACAGTTATGAGGATTTGCTTAAGTTTGATTGGGGGTATATTGTTGATACTACCAGATGTATAGGTTGCGGTTCATGTGTAAGAGCATGCAAAGTGGAAAACAACGTTCCTGATACTTATTTCAGGACATGGGTAGAGAGATACGAAATCACTAAAGATGAAAACGTTACAGTTGATTCACCCAAGGGTGCGATAGAGGGGTTTGACAAAGATGATTCTCAGTCTTCGGACATTGTAAAAGCATTCTTTGTTCCTAAATTATGTAATCATTGTTATGATTCTCCCTGCACACAGGTTTGCCCTGTTGGTGCAGCATATAAATCTCCTGATAATGTAATTCTAATAGACCAGAAACATTGTGTAGGCTGCGGTTATTGCGTACAGGCCTGTCCTTACGGTTCACGTTACATTGATGAACACAGAGGCGTTGCCGATAAATGCACTCTTTGTTATCACAGAATTCACAAGGGCCTAGCCCCTGCCTGTGTCAATTCTTGTCCGAGAAGCGCAAGAATTTACGGTAACCTTAAAGACCCGAACAGCAAAATAAATAAAATTCTTCATCAGAGAAGATATGGTTTACTTAAACCAGATTTAGGAACTAATCCGAAGTGTTATTATATCGGTCTTGATAAGGAGGTTAAATAATGGAAACAATAGGTAATTATATTTTCCCGAACGAATTTCACATTACCTGGACGGTAATGATTGTTCTGTATCCGTACATTACAGGTATGGTTGCGGGTGCTTTTATTGTGTCATCTTTTTACCATGTTTTTAACATGGAAAAACTTAAAACAGTAGCAAGGTTTGCTCTTGTATCCTCTCTTGCGTTTCTGTTATTTGCAACAGTACCTTTGTTAAACCATCTTGGAAGACCCGAAAGAGCATTCTATATAATGCTTACTCCAAATTTCAGTTCAGCAATGAGCGGATTTGGTTTTATATATTCTTTCTACATGATAATAGTTGTTTTGGAAATCTGGTTCAGTTATCGGACGGACCTTATTAATAAGTATAATGAGGCTCATGGTCTGGCCAAATCAATCTACTTCCTCGTTTTACTTTGCAATGTAACCGAAAATGATAACATAAAAAGAATTAATAAAAAATTAGTTATTGTGTTAGCAGGTTTTGGTATTCCTATTGCATGTATACTTCATGGATATGTTGGTTTTCTTTTTGGTTCTATAAAAGCAAATCCCTGGTGGTCAACACCTCTTATGTTTATCATATTTATATTCTCGGCTATAGTATCCGGTTTATCGGTACTGATATTTCTTTATCAGTTTGTTCATTGGCTCAGAAAAAAAATGGTTGATCAGGATTGTCTTGATTTAATGGCAAAATGGTTATGGGGTTTTATGATAATTGCCGTTACACTTGAGCTTATGGAAGTTCTTTCGATTTCATATGAAAACACAGAAAGATGGGCGATTTTGAAGCATTTAATGCAGGGTAAGCTAAAGTTTTCGTATATATACATGCAGATAGGGCTGCTTTCAATAGTTCCATTTTTAATGCTTACAGTTACATCTTTGTATAATTTTAAAAATACAAGACTTAAAAATTTAATTATATGGATATCCTCAGTAATGTTATTATTGCAGGTTTTATTCATGCGCTGGAATGTAGTTATAGGCGGCCAGCTGGTTTCAAAAAGTATGCGTGGGTTTACTGAGTATTTCCCGGGTATATGGGATAAAGAAGGACTTATTGTATCCTTCCTTATAATCCTGGTTCCGTTTATATTGCTGTATTTATTTGATAAGATATTCCCGTTTTTTGATGAAAAAAGCCATTGATAAAAATATGAACAGAAAAGGAACACTTAACATTTTTCAGAGTTAAATAAAGAGGGTATTAAGGTATTAAAAAGAGATAGGAAATATGCTAAAAAAACCAAATATTGAATTTAAATTTATTCTAATATAAACTATATTTAATTAACTTAAACTAAACCAAACAAACATGAAAAAGAAAATTTTCATCACTGTTAGTCTGACGTTGTTCGTCGGAATGTTTTTGTTCTCATTTTCTGTTATTCCATCGGATAATGCAGGTCAAAACAAGTATGTTGGTGTCAGTAAATGTGGAACTTGCCACAAATCTGATGCAGCAGGAAAACAACTTGATATCTGGCAGAATTCAAAACATGCAAACGCCTGGAAAACATTAGAATCGCCTGAGGCAGATAAAATTGCCAAGGATAAAGGTTTCACAACAAAAGCCACTGAAACACCGGCATGTGTTAAATGTCATGTTCTCGGAAAAGATATTGATGCATCCGAGCTGACAGAAACATTTGACAAAACCCAGGGTGTCCAGTGTGAATCTTGCCACGGCGCAGGATCCGAATATAAAGCTATGTCAATCATGAAAGACAAAGCAAAAGCAATTGAAAACGGATTAGTCGTAGGTGCAGGTGAAACATTATGTACCGGTTGTCATAATTCAGAAAGTCCTTCATTCAAGGGATTCAAGTATGATGAAATGTGGGCAAAAATTAAACACGCAAAAGGTAATTAATTGTTCTTAATGTGAAGGTCATATAATTTATATGACCTTCATTTTTTTAAATCTTAAGATTTATTTTATTAAAAATTACTTCATATTATGAGGAAATTAATACTAGTTTCGTTTATTTTATTTTTCGCATTTCTTGGCTCGGGATTTTCCCAGTCTTTAAACTTAAGGCTGAATAGTTCTTTCTATACCTGGAAAAGACTCGACGAAGTTCCTGCGGCAGGTACAAGTGCAACGTACACAACTCATCTGACAGGTTATCAGAATTTAGCTTTTGATTTCAATTTTGGTAATAAATGGACTTTAAGTACCTCGGTCCAGACTGATGAAGATATTGTTAAAAAAACAAATGGCAGAGGCTTTTCATACAGATTCTTTGATGCCTATTTAAAGGGCAGTAATTTATTCAATGCTCTCGACCTGAAAATCGGAAGACAGTATGTTTCCGGAGGGTCTGGGAGAGGTACAATAGACGGTGCTCACTTCAAATTAAAACTTGGTGAGAAAAAGCAATATCAGATAATAGGTTACGGAGGTTATCTTACACCGCTTGCTTACGATTTTAATGGATACAATAAAAAGTTGACTGAAAATTTTCTGGCAGGTGGTCAGTTTCTGTTCTATGGTGTTAAGGACTTATCCGTTGGTTTAAGTTATGCCAATAAACAAAGAGCATTAGACCCTTACTGGACAATACGTGCTGATGAAGTTTTTAATCCAAAAGAAGTTTATATAGAAACCGAATCCCGAGCCGATCAGTATGGTGGTGTTGACCTTACATACAGGTTAATGAAAAAGCACAATCTTTATGGAAGAGCATATTACGATTTTAACCAGAAGAAATTTTACAAAGGTGAATTTAATGGTATTTTTGCTTTGAACGACAGGATTAAGTTTTCTGTCGGTTATTTCTATAAAGAGCCTCAGTTGAGTGTTAACACAATCTTCTGGGTATTCAATTATCAGAAATATCAGGAAGTACAAAGCGGACTTGACTATTCAACAAAACTTTTTGGTACCGACATTAATATATACGGCCGTTTTGGCGGAGTTATATATGATAAGAACAATTCATTAAAATTTCAGCTGGGTCTCTCAAGTGCGTCGTACGGTCTTGGTATTACAAAATATACCGGTTACTCCGGTGAGTCTGAGGGTGCTTTCGCTTATTACAACCGTGATATCGTAAAACAAATGTTAACCTTAACCTCAAGTTTAAATTACTCAAGATACAACCTTGGAAATTATAACGTTAACAAAGTTGATGTATTTGGCGGAACACTTGGTCTGACATACAGACCTGTCAGTCGTTTTTCTATTGACGCACAGGGGCAGTATATGACCAATGAAATTTATAAATCCGACGCAAGGTTTCTGATCGGGTTCAATTACTGGCTCTTTAGCAATTTTAATAAATAACATAAGCATAATATATTATGAGTTTAAAAAAGTTTTATATAGTATTTTTAAGTAGTGCAATATTGTTTGTATCGCTCACTGCTTATGTTTCCAAAAATAAGAGTTTAACAAATATTTTCGGTAAATCGGAAATTGTTAATGTGAGCATTGAAAGCAACAAAGATGTGATTAAATTTAATCACCAGTTCCATATGTCAAAGGATGTTGGACTGGCATGTAAGGATTGTCATAAGGGGGCTTTAGAGTCAAACAAAGTAACCGACAACCTCAATCCTAAAATGGCGGATTGCGCCAGTTGTCACGACATAAAGGACAACAAAAACTGTACACAGTGCCATTATGGTGGTGTTTATAAAGCGTTTGCGCCTGTGAATAAAGAAATCCTGTTCTCGCATAAAAAGCATGTTGGGCAAAAAATAGAATGTACACAATGCCATACCGGACTTGACAAAGTTAAGTTTGCGGCAGATGCAGTAAACGGCGGTTTCCCGAATATGGAAAACTGCTATACCTGCCATAACGGAACAAAACAGGTTAACAATTGTGAGGCTTGCCATACAAACCTTACAAATTTAAAACCAAAAGATCATTTAAATTCAAATTATTTAAACGAGCATAAGTTAATATACGATGCTGCTACCGGCAACAATAACAGCAATTGTATGATGTGTCATTCAAGTAATTTCTGTGAGAACTGTCACCAGCCTGCAAAATACAAAGGTGATAATACAAAGGGCAATTTCTATGCTCCTTACTACACCAAAGATTTTGCGACAAGAACAGACAGAGCTTCATTACAGAAACTTACGACTGTTCATGACCTGAATTATCAGTTCACTCACGGATTAGACGGAAGGCAGAAAAGCTTTGAATGTAAAACCTGTCATGACCCGATTGATTTCTGCGCATCCTGTCACCAGAACGGTGGAAATCTTCCAACAGGAATAATGCCTAAAAATCATTATCTCACAAACTTTAAAACATTTGGTGTAAATACAGGCGGTGGTTTACATGCGGATTTAGCCAAACGTGATATGGAGTTGTGTGAATCCTGCCATAGTGTTAACGGTGCAGACCCTACGTGCGTTAAATGTCACTTCGACAACGACGGTATCAAGGGTACAAATCCTAAAACTCACGATCTTGGATTTATGAAAGATGACAATGGAAATTGGCATAAAACAAAAGGCTCAGTGTGTTATACGTGCCATACTGATGCAAACGCAAGACCGGATGGTATTTCCGGTATTGGGTTCTGCGGTTACTGTCACGGAAAATTAAAGTAAATTATTATAAGTATGAAAAAAATATTTTTAATCTATTCATTAGTTATAGTAGGTTTCGTTGTATTCCTTTACGGATGCAGCGAAGTAAAGAATGACCTTACGGTTGCTCCCGGTTTACAGACTCACTTGACCGGCTGGGCTGACCCGTCTTCTGCTAATTTTCACGGTAAGTCCCTGGCGGAATCAAACTTCAACTTAAACAGTTGTAAGTCTTGTCATGGCGGTGATTACAGCGGCGGTACTTCCGGGACATCTTGTCTGACCTGTCACTCTAACGGACCAGAGTCATGTAACGTTTGTCATGGAAATGACGAGCATATTAATCCGCCTAAGGCAATAAACGGTAATATGCTCAATACTGACAGAGGTGTAGGTGCACACGTTCAGCATTTAACTTCAGATACTACACAAAGAAATTCTGCTGTAGTTGAATGTGTTGAATGTCATAAACCAGTTACATCATTCTCTGACTCAAACCATATTTCAAAAGATAATCAGACTTTCGCAAAGATATTCTTTGGAGATTTGGCAAAAACGGTTACCGATGGAGTTACTCCAAATCCAACATGGAACAGGGATGTGCAAACTTGTTCTAACACATATTGCCATGGTACGTTTAAAAATGGTAACCAGTCAGCAGCGCCAGTCTTTACAGACCCAAATTCAGTTGTTTGCGGCAGTTGTCATGGTAATGTAAGCACAGGTAATCCATTACCAGGTGGAACACACCCAGCATTTTTTCCAAACCCAAATCAGTGTTATCTATGTCATGGTGGTGTTATAAACCAAAATGGCACATTTAAAGACAAATCAAGACATATTAACGGAATTATTGATTTTAGTAAATAAACTAATTCATAATTTCTGATTTTTAACCCCGCTTAATCATAAATTAAGCGGGGTTTTTATAACTTCTAATAAATTCTCAAAAAACGCTTTAGAGGAATACTTTTTATGAAAATTTTAAGCTTTATATGTAACTTAAATATTATTTAAAGTGTTATTATTTACAGAAAATAAAGTTGTTTTT
>JBMOHR010000013.1:0-26380 GCA_049317745.1 Ignavibacteria bacterium | reverse complement strand
TGGGTTAATCATCGGTTTGATACTGGCAGTCGTTCTTGGAGCAGCAAATGCTTATTTAGGATTAAAGGCGGGTATGACGATAGCCGCTACATATCCTGCTGCTGTGCTTGGAATGGCAATTTTAAAAGTTTTCAAGGGAAACATTCTTGAAGAAAACTTTGTAAGAACTGTCGGTTCTATCGGCGAATCCGTTGCTGCCGGTGCGATATTTACTCTTCCTGCATTCTTCATCGCAGGTATATGGGATCCAAAAAATATTACCGGTGCAAATTATGCCACTGCAACTGCAATCTTAATCGCAGGCGGTATTCTTGGTATTATGTTTGTAGCTCTGTTAAGAAGAGTTATGGTAGAAGATCAGGATTTATTGTTTCCTGAATCTACTGCAGCAGCCGAAATTCACAAATCAGGACAGGGTGGTGGCGGTGGCTCAAAGTTCCTTTTTGGTGCAATGGGTCTTGGTGCAGTCATTCAGTTCTTAGGCCAGATTAATTTCTTCGCAGCAAGCTGGGAAAAATTCTATGGTTTCTTCGATAAAGTTAAAATACCCGGAACTAACATAAACGCTCAGGGCGGTATGTTAATAAGTTCACCGGGAATCAGTCCTGCATACATGGGTGTCGGTTACATTATCGGACCTAAATATGCATCACTCAACTTCAGCGGTGGATTACTTGCATGGGGTTTACTTACACCTATTATTTATTATTTCATAGCTCCTTACATTACAGCAATACCTTTCCTTCAGGAATGGTCAGCGATGACAGGTAAAAGTATTGAAGTAGTTTCAGACCAGGGATTCCAGATGAATCAGGTCTGGAGATATGTTGTAAGACCTATCGCCATCGGCGGTATGCTTATGGGTGCTTTGTTTACACTGTTCAATATGCGTAAATCATTAATCGCAGGTTTAAAACGTTCAGTAGGTGATGTTAAAAAAGCAGCCACTGAAGAGCACAAAAACGTTTCAAGAACAGAAAAAGATTTACCTTTCTCTTATGTATTAATCGGAATAGTGGCAGTTGCAATAGTAACTTTCTGTATCACATATTTTGTTTTCGGAACAGGATTAGCTCCTGCATTAGCATCTGCTACAATCCTTATTATATTAGCCTTCTTCTTTGCCGCTATATCGGGTTATCTGGTAGGTATCATTGGTTCATCGAATAATCCAATCAGCGGTTTAACTTTAACAGCTCTTGTAACGACAGCGTTGATTCTTGTTGTTATCGGTGTTGATGCACAGCACGGCGGTGTGGCAGCAGTACTTGGTGTTGCAGCTATCGTTTGCGTTGCGGCTGCAGTAGCGGGTGAAATGTTACAGGATTTAAAAGCCGGACATATTCTCGGTGGTACACCGTGGAAGATGCAGGTTGGTGACATCATCGGTGTAGTAGTATCCGGATTGGTTATGTTTTATGTCTTAAACTTATTAAATCAGGCTGACATTGCACAGGGAATGCAGCAGAATTATCAGGGTGGTTTCGGAAGCAAGAATCTTTCCGCACCTCAGGCAGGTTTAATGGCAATGTTATCTCAGGGTATAGTCGGCGGTAAAATGGCATGGTCATTAATCGTCGTAGGTTTATTGATGGGTATTGCATTTATTATGATGCAGGTAAAAAGCCCGATGCTTGTTTCAGTAGGTATGTATCTTCCTTTAGAAACAACATTCGCAATCTTTATCGGCGGTATAATAAAAGGAATTCTTGATATCTTAGTTAAGAAAAAGAAATTAAACGAAGCACAGAAAGTCAGGATTGAAAACGTTGGTATATTGCTGGCGTCAGGATTTATAGCGGGTGAAGCATTAACAGGTTTAGGTTTCGCACCGTTCAAGATAGCAGAAATGAAGATTCCTCAGATATTCGCAGAACCACCTTTAACGATAGGTTTTGCAATACTTGCAATCATTGGTTTGATACTAATCTACATTCCTTTAAAGAATGCAGGAAAACCAGATGAACCGGCACCACCAAGTGCAGGAATGTAATCAGTGATATTTAAAAGGGGCTTATTAAGCCCCTTTTTTAAAATACCTTATTATTATTCAGTTCATATTATCTTTATTTAATCCTTTATTAAAAGTATTTTTGTATATGTTTAAGAAAAATAAGCCAACAAATATTAACCTTTTAGAGCTTACTCCTGTTAGAATTAATAAGCACGAAGAAGTAGAAGGATTGATAAATATACTTATTCCCAAGTTTAAGAGGGAATTTATGAAGAAAATCATTCCGAAGAATAAACCTAAAGATATAAGGGTTAAACTCGATGAACTCGGTTCTGCTACCTGGCTTGCAATGGACGGTAACAAAACTGTGTTTCAGATCGTAGAAGAACTAAGGGAAAGTTTCGGGGAGAAAATCGAGCCCGCAGTTGACAGAGTTACAAAATTTATTAACGGACTTTACGGAAATAATTTATTATATTTTAAAGAACTAAAAAAGGAAAAATAAAAATGTCAGTATTAGGGAATTTAAAACCGGCAGCTATATGGAAACACTTTGAAGAAATGTGTGCAATTCCGCATCCTTCAAAATACGAAGATGCAATGAGAGAATACGTTGTTAACTTTGCGAAGAAGAACAATCTTGAACATGAAGTTGATGAAGTAGGAAACGTTGTTATCCGTAAGCCTGCAACAAAAGGTATGGAAGACAGAATGGGTGTTATTTTACAGGGACACCTTGATATGGTTCCACAGGCAAACAGTGATGCAAATCACGATTTTCTTAAAGATCCTATTAAGCCGAGAATTGACGGTGAATGGGTAAAAGCAACAGGAACCACACTCGGTGCTGATAACGGGATCGGCGTTTGCAGTGCACTTGCAGTTCTTGAAGCAACAGATTTAGTACACGGACCGGTTGAAGCATTATTCACAATCGACGAAGAAACAGGTATGACAGGTGCATTCGGATTGAAGCCAGGATATTTAAAGGGCGATATCCTTATGAATCTTGATTCAGAAGATGAAGGCGAACTTTTCATAGGTTGTGCAGGCGGAACAAACGCACTTGCAGAATTCAGGTACGAAAAGGAAGCAGTTCCTGCAAACAGTGCATCGTATAAAGTAGTTGTAAAAGGTTTAAAGGGCGGTCACTCAGGATGTGATATACATCTTGGAAGAGGAAACTCAAACAAACTTTTATTCAGGTTCTTAAGACATGCCGAAAGAAATTTCGGAATCAGAGTAGCTGAAGTTGACGGCGGTACATTACGTAATGCAATCCCAAGAGAAGCATTCGCAGTAGTAACTGTTCCGACAGCAAACGTAAAAGCTTTTGAAGCTGAAGTCAAGAATTATGAAGATACAGTAAAGAAAGAATTTGCTACAGCAGATCCGGGTCTTGAAGTTAAATGCGAAAAAGCAACAATGCCGGACGGAGTATTCGATGAGAAGACACAGAAGAACTTAATCAATTGTGTTTTTGCATTACCGAATAACGTAATCAGAATGAGCAATGATATGCCGGGTCTTGTAGAAACATCTACAAACCTTGCAATAGTAAAATCAGATAATGCAGATAAGAGAATTGACGTAATCTGTTTACTCAGAAGTTCGGTAGACAGTGGCAAAGAAGCTCTTGAGAATAAGATGGAATCTGTATTTGAACTTGCAGGTGCATCGAAGATAGTTTTTGACGGTCAGTATCCGGGATGGAAACCAAACCCAAAATCACCAATACTTCAGGTAATGCTTGAAGGTTATAAGAAACAGTTCGGAACAACTCCAAAGATTGCTGCCATTCACGCAGGACTTGAGTGCGGACTTATCGGTGGTGTATTTCCAAACCTCGATATGATTTCATTCGGACCAACAATCAGAAATCCACATTCGCCTGATGAGATGTGCGAAATATCTACAGTCGGAAAATTCTGGGATTACCTTGTTGAAACAATAAAGAATGTTCCAAAGAAATAGTTTAAATTATTTATAACATAAAGCCGGTTGTGTAAACATCCGGCTTTTTTAATTATGAATCTTTTTCATTTCTTTTATTACTGCTTCGGCATACAAATCTGCGGATGCAGGTTTATTCCTGAACCAAAGTTCGGGTTCAATCAATTCGAGTTCTGAAACTGAGAGTTTCTTATTGTTATCGAGTATGACATCAACTCTTCCATAAACAGGTACTGGATTGCACATTGCGACTACTTCTTCTGCAAACTTTATTTCTTCAATTCCTGCCTGATAGTCGTGAACGGTACCGCCAAAGTCGTCCTGTACTCTGAAGTCACCGTGTTTTGCTTTCTTTAAAACTGCGTGAGAGAACTTACCTCCAAAGACTACAAAAGTAATTTCCCCTTCGGATAAAATATTATACTGAAATTCCTGCAGCATCATTGATTCTTTTGATATCAGTTCTTTGTAGATTGCTTCGAGTTCGGTTACATTATCTTTGTTGAGTTTGTATGTATGTCTTGCGGCACCTGAAACGGCTGGTTTAAGTATGCAGTCTTTCCATCCTGATTCGTTAAACAAATCTGATAACGTTTTGTTGTCTCCTGATTCGATAAATATAGTTTCAGGTATGTTTACTCCTTTGGATTTCAGGTCAAGAAGATAGTGCTTGTCAATGTTCCAGAGAATTGTTTCAATCGGATTAATGAATTTTGTTTTTCTGCTTGTATCATCGAGCCACTTTGAAAATTCATCAAACCTGTCGAAGTAATCCCAGGTAGTTTTAAAGATTGCGAAGTGGGTTTCAGTCCAGTCGAATGCGGGGTCATCCCAGTTTGTTCTAGCTACTTTCAGTCCTTTCCGTTCGAGTGCTTCTTTTGCGAAGTTATCTTCAAGGAGAACGGTACTGATATTATCGTCAAGCTCAGTCGGGTTAATAAATCTTGAGTCAGTAAGTATTGTTACATCGTATTTTTTCATCTGTGTTTTCGTGTCTTCGTAAAAATTTAGTATAACTTACTATAAACAGTATTTCTTTTCAAGTATATAGAATTGTAATAAGCTGATTTGTGTTTGGTATAGAGTGGAATAAATTAAAATATAAATTATATGACAAAATTAATTAAGTTGTTTGGCATCGGAGTTCTTCTTGTAGGGTTAGTAAGCTGTAACAAAGCAGACCAGAAGATTAAAGAAACCGACACTAAAAAAGTTACGACAGAGGAAAAGAAAGATGCACCGAATAAACAAAGTGCTTCGGGACAGGAAACACAAAAGACATCTGTTACGAGTAAATCTTACACAGACCTTACTGAATTCTGGAATGACTTCAAAAAGTTTGCACTTGCGGGAGAGTATGATAAGATTACTGAGATGACAAGATTTCCATTCCTTTATCAGTCGACGGAAATGACAAAGGCAGATTTCAAAGATTTTACGTTCACCGAAACTTTCATAAAAGGGATGAAGACAAAGAAATCACCGAAGCAGAGTGAGATGATGTTTCTGGGAATAAAGTCAGGCGAAATGTACGAAGTTGAGTATGAAGGTCAGGCAATATACTTCTCAAAAATAAATGGCGACTGGAAGTTTGTGGGGATACTTTTCGGGGAATAGTTTAATAAGTTAAGACTTAAATTGAGTGCAGAGAGGCTTAAATTGTGTGTAAAGAGGCTTAATTTGTGTGCATAGAGGTTTAAATTGCGAGTGTGAAGGTTTAAATTGCGAGTGTGGAGGTTTAAATTGCGAGTGTGGAGGTTTAAATTGCGAATGTGAAGGTTTAAATTGAGAGTGTGGAGGTTTAAATTGAGAGTGTGGAGACTTAAATTGAGAGAGTAGAGACTTAAATTGAGAGAGTAGAGACTTAAATTGAGAGAGTAGAGACTTAAATTGAGAGAGTGGAGACTTAAATTGGGAGAGTAGAGACTTAAATTGAGAGAGTGGAGACTTAAATTGCGAGAGTGGAGGCTTAAATATTACTTGTTTTAAAGTATGATGAATTTTATAATGAAAAACGCCCGGTAGATTGTTCTATCGGGCGATTGTTTTATAATAAATCTCTTATTATCTGTTTAAGAAGTATGTAACTGAAATATGTCCTATTAAATTCTGCATTGCTGTTGTGCTTCCATTATATTCTGAAGCAACAAGGTTTGGAGTGTCAGAAACCTGTGAATTCTTAACACCGTATTCTAATCCAAGGTTTAAGAGAGCTCTATTTGTTATGTTAAATGTTGAACCTGCAGTAATATGGTGGACTAAATTAGCAGGAACAACAGGATTTATTGTTGTATTGGGAATAGGGTTATTTCCATAAGCATAACCTAATCTAAGAGTAAATGTTTTTGAGAAATCATACTCACCGCCAACTTTTACTAAAACAGCATCTCCCCAGTTAAGAGGGAAATCTACTACTAAAGGAGCTTGACCAACACCGCCATGTCCGAGGAGTTTATTAATATTTGAATTAGGCCCATTTGTTAATGTAAGTTTCATGCTCTTTGCAGATTTAGTCCAGTTAACCCATTCTACGTCTAAAGCAAGTCTGAAATTATCTTTGGGAGAATACTTACAACCAAAACCAAGTGTCATTGGTACTTCAAAATCATTTGTAATATCATATTGCGCTGAAAACCCATTGACTTGATGAATTCCTAAAGTATCAAATGTGGCTGAAACGATTTGTTGCGCAACGTTTGGTGGAGTAGTTGGGTGAATAGTTATATAATTTACTACTGCTCTTCCGAAAGCATCTTTAAACTGTGCAGTCATATCTAAATTTGCAACACCATTTTTGAAATTCAAAGGAACGGGTGCTGAAAAATTAATACCTGCCGAAAACTCATCAGAGAATTTATATGCAAGACCAATTCTTCCGTTAAAACTGAATGCTTTTAAATCTTTCATATCTGCCGACGATGTCACCTCAGAATATCCAAGTCCTGTAAATCTTGTTGAATCACTTGGTTGAGTTGGTCTTGGTGCTGAAAAATATTGACCGAATGTTGGTTGCCCTGGATAAATTAACATTTTTCCAGTCATATTTATTGGTGACATACTGAATGGATTGTTAAATCCGATTGTAGAATAAACGAGGTGTGCTGAGACACCGATTGAAAACTTATCAGTAATTTTATAAGCACCAGTTAATCCGCCTTGCATAACTGCAAAACGTGAACGGTATTTTTGCTGTATATAATTTCCACTTGCATCTTTAAAAAGCTCGTGATTTAAATCATATTCAGCACCCATACCGCCTACTGTAAAAAAACCAAGACCAAGTGTGAATTTGCTTTCTTTGAATTTATGCACGTATGCTGCACTCGGAAGAACGAATGGATCTTTGTATCCGTTTGCTTCGTTTAAGACAGTTGTCGAAGGCGTAATACCATCTGCATTTTTCTTATAATTCTTAAACGTAGGTCCAGGAAGCATGATGATTGCATTAATATCAAATACCTGTTCGGTTAAGAACGATAAGCCTGCAGGATTGCTCATAATAAGTCCTGCGTTGTCAAAGAAACCGATTGATGTTCCGCCTCTGCCAAAAGAGCGGGCGTTATAACCGACTGGCATTGTTCCGTTCTGTGCATAAAGGGAAGAAACGGTAACAAGTACAGCAAAAATTGTAACCCAAATTTTTCTCATAAATTAGTAGATGTTAAAATTAATAAAACAATAGCTTAAAATGAGGAAATTAAACAGTAAATTCAAGAATATTTTTCTTACGGCAAGTAATTTGCCGGTTACAAATTTTGGAATATTCTAAATGAATTGTTTATGAAATTAGTAATAAATAATTTACAAAATTGAATTTCAAATTAATTATTACAAATATTATGAAAAAGATATCTTTATTAATCTTAATAATAATCTTTAGTACGAAAATTATGTATTCACAAAACAATTATGCAAAAGACAGAGTTGAAAGTTACAAGAAAGTAACACTCGATGCGGATTTATCGTGGCTTTCTGAAAACGACAAGAAGATTGTTCCGATTATAATCGAAGCGGCAAAAATTATGGATGAACTGTTCTGGAAGCAGAACTACGGCGATAAGAATGAATTACTTTCAAAGATATCTGATGAGTATGAAAAACAATTTGCAGTGATTAATTACGGACCATGGGATGAACTGAATGATGAGAAGCCGTTTGTGAATGGGTTCGGAAATAAACCAGCGTGTGCAAATTTCTATCCTAAAGAAATGACGAAGGCAGATTTTGATAAGATTAAAGACCCGCTTAAATCAAGTCCTTATTCGATAATAGTAAAGAAGGACGGTGAGTATAAAGTACTTCCTTATTCAAAAGCATATGAGAAAGAATTAAAGAAGGCATCTGAACTTTTGAAGAAAGCGTCAGACCTTGCAGATGATGCAGGATTGAAAAAATATTTATCTTTAAGAGCAGAAGCTTTAGTAACTGATAATTATCAGCCGAGTGATTTTGCATGGATGGAAATGAAGAACAACACAGTGGATTTTGTAGTAGGACCGATTGAAAATTACACTGATAAACTGTTTGGCTTAAAGACATCCTTTGAAGCATACGTTCTTGTAAAAGATATTGAATGGAGCAAGAAGCTTGAAAAATTTGCAGCGTTCCTTCCGCAATTGCAAAAGGGTTTGCCTGTTGATGAAAAGTACAAACAGGAAGATGCAGGCTCGGAATCTGATTTGAACGCATACGATGCTTATTACTATGCAGGTGATTGTAATTCAGGCAGCAAGACTATTGCTATTAACTTACCGAATGACGAAGAAGTGCAGTTGAAAAAAGGTTCGAGACGTTTACAACTTAAGAATATAATGAAGGCAAAGTTTGACAACATTATGGCACCAATAGCTGATTTAATAATAACACCCGAACAAAGAAAGTACGTGAAGTTTAATGCATTCTTTGAGAACACAATGTTTCACGAAGTAGCACATGGACTTGGTATCAAGAATACAATTACAGGTGCAGGAACTGTAAGAGATGCACTTAAGGAACAGTATTCCGGACTTGAAGAAGGGAAGGCAGACATACTAGGACTTTACCTTGTAACAAAGTTATACGAGATGGGTGAATTAAAAGACGGTGAAGTACTCGACAATTACGTTACGTTCCTTGCGGGTATATTCCGTTCATGCAGGTTTGGTGCTGCGAGTGCACACGGCAAAGCAAATATGGTAAGGTTTTATTTCTTTCAGGAAAACGGTGCGTTTACAAGAAATGGGGACGGGACATATTCAGTGAATTTTGATAAGATGAAAGAAGCAGTAATATTATCATCGCAGCAAATATTAAAGTTACAGGGTGACGGAGATTATGCGGGGACAAAATCACTGATTGAAAAAGACGGGTTTATCAAAGAAGAACTGAAAAAAGATTTAGGCAGGATAAACTCAGCAGGAATACCTCTTGATGTAACGTTCTTGCAAGGTGTAGAGTATCTGAAGTTTTAAGAGTTTACTTTCTGTTGTCTATGTTCTTAGAATATAGTATGTTAAAGTTGTACATTTTTGAATTTTAATGGATAAGTTAAAGTTATTACAGTCAATAATATTAAAAGCAAAATTAAGGGTATATAAATAAAATATGGAAAAAGAAGATTTAAACGTTGAAAAAAAATCTACATCGGATGAAGGTGTAATTCTGATTGTAGAGAATGAAGCATTAAACTCGAAACTTGTTGAATCATTTCTAAAGGGTTATTACTCTTATGAAACAGTTGAGGATGGTAAATCTGCGATTGAAAAATCAATGAGTTATAAATATTCACTTATATTAATGGATATTAATTTAGGCAAAGGAATGTCTGGCCTGGAAACAACAAAGGTAATCAGAAAAATAGATGGCTACGAGGAAGTGCCAATAATTGCAATGACAGCATTTGCAATGAAAGGTGACGAAAAAGAATTCCTATCGGAGGGATGTTCCGATTATCTTTCCAAGCCATTTATACAGAAGGACCTTCTAGTCCTGGTAAGTAAGTATATTAAGAGTTAGGTTCTTTTGATTTTAATTTAATAAAAGAGCATATTTTATTTATTAAACGATAAAGAGGATAATAAACAGCTGGAAAAGCAAGAAATCAAAAATATATTAGTAGTTGAAGATGAATTTGTAAGCAGTCAGTTATTATGCAAGATACTGAGAAAAAACTATTCGGTTGAAGCTGTAGAAAATGCGGAGGACTGTTTCAGGAAAATGGAGGAAAAAGAGTTTTCTGTAATCTTTATGGATATTAATCTTGGCCATGGATTATCAGGGCTTGATGCAGTTAAACAAATAAGAAACGACAGCAGATATAAAGTGATACCAATAATCGCAACTACAGCATTTGCAATGCCGGGTGATAAAGAAGAGCTTATAGAAGCAGGATGTTCAGACTATCTTTCAAAACCATTCACAAGTGATAAATTATTTTCTTTAATGAAAGAATTTAATCTCTAATACTATTCCCAGGTAAACTTAACTCCTGATTCTTCAATAAACGTAAGAATGCAAATAATATGATATTTTATTCTTTCTTCCAGTGGCAGTATCCTTAAAGTCTCAACAGTATAAGATGGTATTTTGAGTTTATCAATTATGTTATCCATTGAATGATTAGCTTTAAAAGGAAAATACTGGATGCGGAATTTTGTTTCAGGATTGGAAATCTGTTTATTTACATTCAAGTGTGAGCGAACAAGAAAATCAGAAAAAGTTTCCGAGTTAGTAATAAATGTCTGACCGAATGATTTGTCTTTCTGTCTGCTGTAAAGATTCTCATTAAACTTTGTCCAGGCTTCATGCAGGTTGATAACGTAGTCAGGTCTGAATTCGTCAACAAAGTTCATAAAATCATAAGCAAGTTTCTCTTCATAAATAGTCCCGTTCTTATCTCCCGGGAAAACCTGATTTAAGTCAATATTGACACCTCTGGTATTCAGTTGAAAAGATTTAATGTTGACTTTAGGAATAAAGCCTACAGTGCCTTCGAGTACGTTTATATGTTTCATTACTGAATCACAGGCATAAGCGCCAGCAACTTCATCACCATGAATACATGCATCTATAAGAATTTTCGGGTATTCCTTATCTGTTCTTAGAATATAATAAGGTGTCTGGTATTCAGTATTTTCACCTATGAATGCATCAATAACGAAATGATTCTTCTTATTCTCAGGAACTGACTGAGAATAAGACAGATTAACAGATACGAAAATAATGATTAAAATTGTTATTAGTTTATTCATAATTTTTGTAACATAGAAAAGATATAATAAGTTTAATCATCTTCTTATACGGATAGCTCCTGAATAAATACAGGGAAATATTGCAGCAAGTTTCAGAACCTGATTTACTTCAGGCATATTGTCGTTGATGTTCCAGTCTTTCCATGCACCGTTGCCGCTGAATTTTGTATTAATTCTCATACTCCCGTTCGGTCCCGATACATTCCAGTCAGTCCATCCATCTTCACCTGAAAATACTGTGCTTACCCTTAAAGTTGTTTTACCGTCAGATACATCCCAGTTTTTCCAGGCATCGCTTCCGCTAAACACGGTTCTGATCGTTCCGTTAATATTATCAAAATAGAATCTCCAGTACTGCCAGGCATCTTCACCGCTGAATACAGTTTCTATTGTTCCAGTAACTTTTGGTAAAGTAAAATTCCATTTCTTCCATCCGTCATCGCCTGAAAAAGCCGTTCTTAAAGAACCGCTTCCGTTACCGGTAGAGACATTCCAGTCGCGCCAGGCATCGCTACCTGAAAATGTAGTTGAGAAAGATGAAAAACTACTTTCCTGAGCAGTAATTTGAGAAGCAAATACTATAATAATTGTAAATATCAGTAATAGATTTTTCATAAATTAGTCTTTTTAATTTAAACTAATGAAATATCACAGATGTTCCAATCGGATAATCAAAAATATTTTAGAAGTTGTTCTTCATTGAATAAAAAAATTAAAAAGAATAGATTTATGCTTAACAAATAATGACAGAAAAATTAACCATAGTCGTACCGGTATTCAACGAAGAAGTATCCTTAAAGATACTTCTGCCTTCTTTAGTCAAATTTGCATCTGAGAATAATTATAAACTGATAGTAGTAAATGATGGTTCAACAGACAGTTCTTATTCAATCATAGAATCGTATAGTTCTAATCCAATATTTAAGTGCATTAAACACAAGAAGAATAAAGGCTATGGAGCTGCACTAAAAGCGGGAATTGAGCAGTCTGATACAGAATATGTAGTTACTTTTGACGCGGATGGACAGCATTTGTTAACTGATGTATCAAAACTTATGGCAAAGATAGCAGAAACAGATGCCGATATGGTTATAGGCTCAAGAGTCGATAAAAAAGGAAGTGAATCAGTAAAGCGATTCGGAAAATTTATAATAAGAAAGTTATCGAAGATATTAATACAGAATGAGATTAATGATTTAAACGCGGGTATGAAGATGATGAGAACAAACCTTGCGAAGAGATACATAAAAATTTGTCCTGATACGTTTGCATTCAGCGATGTTATTACACTTGTGTTTATATCTGAGAAGAATATAGTTCTGGAAGAGCCTATTCAGGCGGTTCAGCGCAAGAACGGGAAAAGCAAGATTACATTGAATACTGCATTTGAGACCATTCTTGAAATTATAAACATTTCGGTTTTATTTAATCCGTTAAGAGTGTTTTTGCCGTTAACTTTTTTCTTCCTTGTTTTAGGTTTTGGCTGGTCGTTAAAGATTGTGTTAGAGGGGAAAGGTGTTAGCGTAGGAGGCAGTTTACTTATAGTCCTTGGAATATTATGTTTCCTGATAGGGCTTGTTGCAGAGCAATTGTCTTTTATTAAGAAGCGGTTGATGTAATGATGCCGAAGATTAATTACAGCAAGTGGCTGATAATAATATTCTTTCTTTCATTTACATTCCGGACATTATTCATGCTGGTTCCTCAGTTTAATTATTTTCACAAAGTAACTCCAGTCAATTATAATGCACTGGAACAGAAATCAGATGACAGGACTTATACACGATTAGCGTACGGAGTACTGAAGTTTGGTTTTCCTGCAAAAAACGATAAATTCAGTATGTATGCAGGTTTCCTTTATCCGTATGTAGTTGCTGCTAATTTAGCTTTTTCAAATAACCTGATTTATCTTTTCTTCTTTCAGATTATACTGGATTCATTAACTGCAGTATTGATTGCAGTAATTGCTTTAAAACTCGTCAATAAGGTAAATGTCTCTGTACTTGCGGGATTATTGTATGCCTTATACTATCCGAATTATATTTTCCCTCCGAGGATATTGACTGAAGTCTTTTTCACTTTTCTGATTGTGTTATCGATATATTTTCTTCAGAAAGGATTGCAGGGTAAATCTGTAAAGGAATATTTTATATTCGGAGGGCTTTTATCTGTAGCAGCTTTAACGAAGTCAATGATATTTTATGTGTTCTTCTTCATATATTTATTCTTAATCTACAAAGCATTTATAAGAAAAGAAGTAACCAGGTATGTAATGTTTATAATACTGCTTTTCTTTGCAATACAATCTCCGTATTATATTATATCGTACATAAATACCAACAAACTGATAGTCGGGTCATCTAACGGCTGGTATATGATATTAACAGGAACATATTTACCTCTGAAAGGTGATGAGCCGAAAGACCCTGAGTACGAAATCTTTACAGATCATCCTGTGGGAAAAGTTTATAAACTGGAACTTGAGCAGGGGTGGAATGAGTTTCAGATGGATTCGGCATTCACGGCATTGGGTAAGAAACAGGTAGCAGATAATTTCAGGAATCATCCGATTAAATCTTTAGAAGTAATGTTGCTGCAGGTTTCCAGATTCTGGTTTCATATGCCGTACTTTATCAGACCTATACCAGGGACAGGGACTGTGGTTGCAGCCATTTATAAATTTGTGTTAACAATATTTATGCTTGCAGGATTATACATAATGGTTTATAAAAGAAAGGACAGATTATCACAGATTTGTTTATTCCTTTTACTGGTGTATACATCTCTGCATTCACTTGTATATTCTTCGCTTCGTTATTCTGCACCTCTTGTACCGTTACTGATTATTTTCGCATCTATCGGGATAATATCGTTTTATAAATCTTTTGTTAATACAGACAACGAATCCCTGCAAAGCAATATTCCCGAATAAAGCTTAACATCCGCAGCAAATTTTCTTTTTCATTTTATAAGTAATTCAATTTAGTTAACTTTATAAATGGAGTTATTTAAAATCAGTTTCATTACGGTACGTCTTGTCGATGTCATAGATATATTAATCGTGACGTACGTATTTTATAAGTTGTATAAACTTATGAGAGGCACTATTGCTTTCCAGATTTTTATATCATTATTGCTGATTTTAGGCACTTCACTGCTGGCACAAATACTTAATTTACAGGTATTGGGCTGGTTACTTAGCAGGTTAACGGACATATGGGTGATTGCATTAATCATTTTATTTCAGCCAGAAATCCGAAGAGTACTTATAATAATAGGCAGAACGAGAATTGCAAGATTATTTATGAGGATTGATATGAATGAGAATGTTACCGAAGTTGTGGATGCATGTGTTGAGTTTCAAAGGAACGGGTGGGGTGCATTGATTGTAATCACAAGGTCGACAGGATTGCAGAATTTTGTTGAAAGGGGAGAAAGAATAGATGCGAAGATTAACAAGGAATTGTTAGTATCGATATTTTATCCGCGTTCACCATTACATGATGGTGCTGTTATCATAAACAATAATAAGATAGAAGCGGCAAGATGTGTGTTGCCTCTTTCCGAAACACAATATTCAAACAACAGAAGTCTTGGGACCAGGCACAGAGCAGGTCTTGGCATAACTGAGCAATCCGACGCACTTGCTGTAATAGTATCTGAAGAAACATCAAAGATATCTATTGCAGAAGACGGTTCTCTGCATCTATGCAAAGATATTGATGAACTGAAAGAAAAATTAAAAGATGCGATGAGCAGTACCAGTGTAACAAAATCCTTAAAGACTATATTTGAGACTGCAAAGGAAAAAGAAGAAAAGGAATCCAGTAAATAAATCATGTCAGTTTCCTATTTTGATCATAAGCGAAAAGATTTAATCGATGTATTGATGAAGGCGGGAATTCGTGATACACGTGTCCTTGAAGCCTTTAATAAAGTTAAGAGAGAGATGTATGTAGTTCCTGAGTTTAAGAGGCTTGCGTACGATAACAGTGCACTTCCAATAAGCAACAATCAGACAATATCACAGCCATTCACAGTTGCTTTTATGACACAATTACTGAATATTAGTGAAGGTGATAAGATACTCGAAATAGGTACAGGTTCGGGATATCAGGCGGCAATATTGTGCGAAATGAAGGCAAAAGTATATTCAGTAGAACGGATTGAGCAGCTATATGAAGAAGCAAAAAAGATTTTACACAGTCATCATTACAAAGTTCACCTTAAATGTTCAGACGGTACTACGGGCTGGAGTGAGCACGCACCTTATGACGGAATAGTTGTAACAGCAGGGAGTCCTGATTTACCCGATTCACTTGTTAAGCAGCTTGCAGTCGGCGGAAGGCTTGTAATTCCTATCGGAGATAAAAACGAACAGGAGATCTGGCAGGTAATACGTGTTAAAGAAAAAGACGGAAAAGAATATCTGGATATATTCAAACATAAGAACTTTAAGTTTGTTCCGCTAATAGGTGAAGAGGGCTGGTAAGGATTAACAAAATTTGGATAATGATAGTTATATAACAATATCAGAGAAAGCCTCAGTTGAGTTAAAAATTCAGCGTTCAAAATTTATTGCCAATGCATACCCTGTTAACACTCCCGAAGAAAGTTCTGAAATATTAAACGTAATAAGAAAAGAATACTACGATGCAAAGCACCATCCATTTTCATTTGTCCTTTTTGAAAAAGATAATTTCAGGTACAACGATGACGGAGAGCCTTCGGGTTCCTCGGGCAAGCCGATATACGATGCGATTAACAAATACAATCTGAAGAATGTACTGGTAGTTGTTACGCGGTATTTTGGCGGAATAAAGCTTGGGGTTGGCGGTTTAAAGCGTGCTTACTTTGATGCGGCTGATGAATGTCTGAAACTATGCATAACAAAGGAAGTTATCCTTAAAGAGAAAATATCTTTGAAGTTCAGTTACAGCCACATCAGTGCAGTAATGAACTATCTTGAAAAGAATAAAATACACATATCGGAAAACAATTCTTCCGAGGTAGTAAATCTGGTATGTGAAGTCCGTTTATCGGATGCAGATAATTTTAAGAGCGATATAACAGAAATAACGAATGGAACAGCGGAGATTTATCAATAAGCAACTCTAAACGGAATAATTAGTAATTTTTATGTTAAAGCTAATTTTATTAACTTTAAAAATTGAAAACGAATTGTATTCTCAAACATCAACCAGAATCATCTAAAATGAAAAGACGGACAATTTATACTCTGTTAATACTTTATGTCCTATTCTTCTGTTCGGCCGGTTCACTTTATCCGCAGAAAACAGACACAAAGGATTCTTCAAAATCCAGGACTAATTTTTTTAAACCTGAAGTGTCACCATGGGGCCGCATTAAACTTATGATGATTGAGTCAAATAATAATATTGGGATAACAGATGCAGGTTCAAGGCTCGGAGTAAAGGTTAATCAGAATCTGAATAATGAAATAACACTTTTTGGAGGTATTGAATTATCAATGTTCATAACCAGCGGCGGAGATTTCAGGGTGTCACCGGATAACTCAAGCAATACAGGCTATATAAATATTGTGAATGTTCCGAATAGTGGTGTATTCGGGCTGCGTAAAGGATATGTAGGTGCAGATTTTAAAAAGTACGGAAGAGTATCTATAGGGAAACAATACGGAGCGTATTACGAAGTTGCGGGGATAACTGATATTTCTGAAAACAACAGCGGTTATGCCTCTTACGTTTATTCACCCGATGGTTCTGATGGAGGGTCTACAGGAACAGGAAGGGCCTCTAATTCACTATTGTACAAAAATACGTTATATAATTTTGATGTAGCAGTCTCAGGGCAATTTAAACTATCAGAGAAAGAATTCAGTAAAGTATTCAACAGTTTCGGAGCATCTTTAATTTATAAGTTTCCTTTAAATATAAATGCAGGTATTGCATATAACGAGGTTTTTCTCAGTTCTGATTTAGAGAGCCATTTAAGAGGATTGAAGTCAAATCCTCTATATTCATCTATCGGTATTAATTATACAACGGAAAAATTATTTTTTGGTGTAAACTATGCTTATCAAGAGAGCGGTGATCTTGAACAGGTGAAGGATTCTACGGTAATGTATTCAGGTTACGGGATAGAAATAGCAGCAATGTGGAAACCATTCAACAGATGGATTATACTCGGAGGAGTAAATTATAAACAGCCTCACAATGTGGACGAACTGATAAATAAAGAATTCAAAAGACTTGTTTATTTTTACGGGCTTCAGTTTCTGCCTTTTGATAATTTATCGTTTTATCTTGAAGGCGCCTATGACAGGTCAGTAACTTCAACAGGCGACGGCATCCCCAGTAATATATCAAGCGGTGTCAAGTTTGTTTTCTGATGATTTTACTTATACATAGTATAGACAGTTGAGGGTGATGTAACACTCTTTATCTTTACCGGAGTACTTTTCTTAATAACAAATTCGCTTACACCAAATTTTGTTTTACCGCCCCAGTCGTATGTATAGCCCTGTCTTGTCCAGGGATAACCACTTGGTGTATATTTATTAAGTATTTCATTTTCAAACCATTGTCTGTGTTCATTGGTAACATTTGGTTTATACACAGTATCACATTGGCAGTCCCAGATTTCAGGGTCAGGGCAGGGTCTGAAAAGGTTGTTTGTATCAGCCCATACTTCAACGAATCTTGACCTTGGAACATTTGGCCACATCCCAAGCAGCTGTTTCATCCTAAGTTCAGGGTTGCTGGATTCATAGACAAAATGTCCCATCAGAACTTTAGCTACAGGAACGGCAGTAACCCACATATCACCGGAAGTAAAAATTGTAGAATCAACTTTATTATCAAAAAAACTTGTATTTGTCCAGGTAACCAGCAAGACTCTTGAGAGTGAATCCCACTGTAAATCATGATTTGAACTTATAATCGGAGTAAGTGTAGTATCAATACCACTTTTTGTTAAAGGTTTTGAAGCATCAATAATAGCGGCTTTGAACTGCTGTAAAAGAAGTTCGTCCGGGTCAACCGGTGCGACAGGGCTATTAGAATTACAGGACAGAGTAAGCAGGGATAAAACGAATAGAATATTAAATAATTTCATAAATTTGAATATAGATTTACTTTATGAATAAATAAGGAGCAATTATTATGCCATAAATAAACTGTTAAATTTTGCAAAAATAAGGGTTTAGGTGAAATATATGTCTCATTTTGAAACAAATAATCTCAAATTGAGACGAAATTTAGAGTGGGGCTAATTTGAGACTAATGAGAGACCAATCACAGACCAATATAAAAAAATGACAAATGTGAAAGATTCTGAAAGAAATGATTAAAAACGGGGAGCTAAAATGGATACTATATTGTTATAATTAAATATAAATTAGGTCAACTTATTCAGTCTTTGGATTCTCCTATCAGCGGCCAAATCGTAACATCAAAAATATTTCGCAGATTGATACGGAATTGAGTTGACTAAAATGAATAAAAATGCTATTTTAGAGGTTTCAAATATTTTGATAATCAAAACTTTAGATTCGATTGCCAACATTAAATCAATTAGTTCGTAAAGGACGTAAGGATAAAGTCTATAAGAGTAAGGCTCCAGCTATGGATTCTTGTCCTCAGAAGAGAGGTGTATGCACCCGTGTATATACAACTACGCCAAAGAAACCGAACTCGGCATTAAGAAAAGTAGCCAGAGTAAGGCTGACCAATGGTATTGAAGTAACTGCTTACATACCAGGCGAAGGTCACAATCTACAGGAACACTCCATAGTATTAATCCGTGGCGGAAGAGTAAAAGACCTTCCGGGCGTTAGGTATCACATCATTCGTGGTGCAATAGATACCGCTGGCGTTGCCAACAGAAAGAAATCAAGATCGAAATACGGCGCAAAAAGAGTAAAAGACGCTGTAGCAAAATAATTTTCTAATTATAAATAATATCTTTTTTCAATGAGAAGAAAAAGAGCAGAGAAGAGAATCAGAATACCTGATTTTAAGTACAATGACATATTAGTCGGGAGATTCATAAATTCAATTATGAAGGACGGCAGGAAGTTAGTTGCCCAAAAGATTTTATATAAAGCTTTTGAAATAATAGAGGAGAAGACAAAGAACAATCCTTTAGATGTTTTCGGTAAAGCTGTGAATAATGTAATGCCTACTATCGAAGTGCGTTCACGCAGAGTCGGTGGATCAAACTACCAGATTCCGACTGAAGTACGTCCTGACAGAAGAGTTGCATTAGGTATAAAATGGATTTTAATGTTCACCGACAAGAGAAGTGAGAAAACGATGGCTCAAAGGCTTGCCAATGAGTTAATGGCTGCTTCGGTAGGTGAAGGAAGTTCTGTGAAGAAGAAGGAAGACGTTCACAGAATGGCAGAAGCGAACAAGGCTTTTGCGCATTTTAAATGGTAAATAAATAAATAAGAAAGAGGGAATCAATTTAAATGCCGAGACTGGTATCATTAGATAAAACTAGAAACATTGGTATAATGGCGCATATTGACGCCGGTAAAACTACTACAACCGAAAGGATACTGTATTATACCGGTAAGCTGCACCGCATGGGCGAAGTTCATGAAGGCGGAGCTACAATGGACTGGATGGAACAGGAAAAAGAAAGAGGTATAACAATTACCTCGGCTGCTACAACATGCAGCTGGAGAGATCATAGAATAAACATTATAGATACTCCGGGACACGTGGATTTTACAGCTGAAGTTGAACGTTCATTGAGGGTTCTTGACGGAGCCGTTGCATTATTCTGTGCAGTCGGCGGAGTTGAGCCGCAATCGGAAACAGTTTGGCGTCAGGCAGATAAATATGCGGTTCCAAGAATTGCTTTTGTAAACAAGATGGACAGAGTAGGAGCAGACTTCTTTCATGCTATTGAAATGATGAAGGACAGACTGAAAGCTAATGCAGTGCCTGTTCATTTACCTGTTGGACAGGGAGTTATGTTCAAGGGTATTATTGACCTTGTAACTATGAAGGCAAGAATGTTTAATGAAGATACTCTTGGTGCTACATTTGAAGATATTGAGATTCCTGCATCGATGCTTAAACAGGCAAATGAATACAGGCAGCAATTATTAGAAGCAGTTTCTGATGTTGATGACACCTTACTTGTTAAATTTCTTGATGGTGTAGAGATTTCAGAAGAAGAGATAATGAAGGTTTTAAGAGAAGCAACAATTCAGGTAAAGATTATTCCTGTATTATGCGGTTCATCGTTTAAGAACAAAGGTGTTCAGAACCTGCTTGATATGGTTATCGACCTTTTACCTTCACCAAATGACATAAAAGATATTACTGCTCATCACATTCACAGTGACGATCAGATTATAAGAAAAGTTGATGATTCGGAAAAGTTCAGTGCACTTGCGTTTAAGATAATGACAGATCCTTTCGTTGGTAAACTTTGTTTCTTCAGAGTTTATTCAGGTAAAGCAGAAGCAGGAAGTTATATTTACAATTCTGTTTCAGGCAAGAAAGAAAGACTCGGCAGAATTTTACAGATGCATGCAAATCACAGAGAAGATATCAAGGAAGTATACAGCGGCGATATAGCAGCTGCTGTAGGTTTAAAGCACACAAGAACCGGCGATACACTTTGCACGGAAGACGATGCAATCGTTCTTGAGAGAATCATCTTTCCTGCACCTGTTATTCAGATTGCTATTGAACCAAAAACAAAAGCAGATCAGGATAAACTCGGTGAATCTCTGGCAAAGTTATCGGATGAGGATCCGACATTCAGGGTAGCAACGGATGAAAATACAGGACAGACTTTAATATCAGGAATGGGTGAGTTACATTTAGAGATTATTGTTGACAGGCTGAAGAGAGAATTTAAAGTTGATGCGAACGTTGGTAAACCTCAGGTTGCTTATAAAGAAACAATCAGAAAGAAAGTTACACAGGAGCATAAGTTTGTAAGACAATCAGGCGGTAAAGGACAGTTTGGTCACGTATGGATAGAATTAGAGCCTAATGAAAAAGGAAAAGGATTTGTGTTTGTGAATAAGATTGTAGGTGGTGTAATCCCAAGAGAATACATACCAGCAGTTGAAAAGGGAATCGAAGAATCACTGAAAAACGGCGTACTTGCGGGATATCCTGTTGAGGACGTTAAAGTAACTTTGATTGACGGTTCTTACCATGATGTTGACTCATCGGAAATGGCGTTTAAGATAGCAGGTTCGATGGCATTCAAAGAAGCAGCAAGAAAAGCAAGTCCTGTTTTACTTGAGCCGATTATGGATGTTGAAGTAGTAACACCTGACGATTATATGGGTTCGGTAAACGGTGACTTAAGTTCAAGAAGAGGAAGAATTGAAGGAATGTCACAAAGAAGCGATGCACAGGTAGTAAGAGCAATGGTGCCATTATCTGAAATGTTCGGATATTCGACCACATTAAGGTCGATGACACAGGGAAGAGCAATATACACGATGCAATTCTCGCATTATGATGAAACACCAAAATCGATATCCGAAAAGATAATCGAAAATTATACAGGTACAAGAAGGTAATAAACAGTTCTTTAATAATAATGGGTCAGTTCTTTTAAGGAAGAATAGAACTCGTAGATCAGACACGCAAAAGCGCTCTATAAAACTCTGACACTTCTCCGCGGATAGTGTTGAAGGGTTTCCGTCCGCAAGGACAACACTGGGTCAGTAGCTCAGTTGGTTAGAGCGCGTGCCTTATAAGCACGAGGTGGGAGGTTCAATTCCTCCCTGACCCACAATACTTTTAATTAAATATTTTTTTAATAACTTTAAATAACTTCTATATAGGAGATTAAGAGAAAATGGCAAAAGAAACATATGACATGTCTAAACCCCATGTTAATATTGGAACCATCGGGCACGTTGACCACGGAAAAACCACGTTAACCGCTGCCATCACTATGTGCTTAGCAAGAAAAGGCTCAGCCAAAGTAAAGAAATTTGATGAAATTGATAAGGCACCAGAAGAAAAGGCAAGAGGTATTACGATTGCGACTGCTCACGTTGAGTATCAGACAGAAAAAAGACACTATGCACACGTCGACTGTCCGGGACACGCTGACTATGTCAAAAACATGATTACCGGTGCTGCACAGATGGACGGCGCCATTCTCGTAGTAGCCGCAACAGACGGTCCAATGCCTCAGACAAGAGAGCACATCTTACTTGCACGTCAGGTTGGTGTACCAGCGATGGTAGTGTTCCTTAACAAAGTTGACGCAGCAGATCCTGAATTGCTTGAGTTAGTTGAAATGGAAATCAGAGAATTATTAGTAAAGTATGATTTCCCTGGAGATGATCTTCCAATTATCAGAGGTTCAGCATTAAAGGCGATGGAAGCCGGACTTGATGAATCAGTCGGAATTGAAGACGAAAGATTGAAATGTATCTGGGATCTTATGGATGCAGTTGATGCACACATTCCTGAGCCACCAAGAGAAAACGACAAACCGTTCTTAATGTCGGTTGAAGACGTATTCTCAATCACAGGCCGCGGAACAGTAGCAACAGGCAGAATTGAAAGAGGAAGAGTTAAAGTAGGTGATGAAGTTGAATTGATAGGACTTGGTGCACATAAGAAAACAGTAGTAACAGGTGCAGAAATGTTCAACAAATTATTAACAGAAGCAGTAGCAGGATACAACTGCGGACTTCTTTTAAGAGGTGTTGATAAAAATGAAATCCAAAGAGGAATGGTTCTTGCGAAAACAGGATCGGTAACACCTCACACAGAATTCGAAGCACAGGTTTACGTATTGTCGAAAGAAGAAGGCGGAAGACATACACCGTTCTCTAACAACTACAGACCACAGTTTTATTTCAGAACAACAGACGTAACAGGTGTTGTAACATTACCTGAAGGTGTTCAGATGGTTATGCCAGGTGATAACCTTGACGGATTAAAGATTGTTCTTATAGCACCTATCGCGATGGAAGAGAAATTAAGATTCGCCATCAGAGAAGGCGGCAGAACAGTTGGTTCAGGCGTTGTAACAAAGATCATTAAATAAATTGATTATTTCATTGAAGAGCGGTATAAGAGCCGCTCTTCAAATGTAAAAATAAAACCATAAAAAATTGGCAACACAAAAAATCAGGATTAAATTAAAATCTTACGACCACGCTTTGCTCGACAAGTGGACAGAAAGAATAATAAAGACAATCAAGCAGACAGGTGCGATTGTGAGCGGTCCTATACCGTTACCGGTGAAAATTAATAAGTACACAGTATTAAGATCACCTCACGTAGACAAAAAATCACGTGAACAATTTGAGACAAGGTCGCACAAGAGATTGATTGATATCTTAAATTCTTCTAACAAAACAGTTGATGCATTGACGAAGCTGGATCCTCCGGGTGGTGTTGATATTGAAATCAAAGTATAAACGTAAGATCAATTAAATAAAACTTAAACGCAAATGTTAGGTATATTAGGAAAAAAAATCGGGATGACCACATACTTTGAGGATACCGGAGATGCGGTACCCTGCACAGTAATAGAGGCAGGACCTTGCGTAATAACTCAGATAAAGACTAAGGAAAAAGATGGCTACGAAGCGATAAAGGTTGGCTTTGGAACGAAAAAGGAAAAAAGAGTTAACAATCCGCAAAAGAAAGGTTATCAGGATTTAAAAATAGCTCCTCCCCGTTACGTTAAAGAGTTAAGGGATTATCCTTTAGCTGATTTAAAAGTAGGCGATGAGATAAAAGTAGATGTTATATTCAAAATTGGAGATAAGGTAAAAGTAACAGGTGTATCTAAAGGTAAGGGATTTCAAGGTGTAATGAAAAGACATGGCTTTCATGGCGGCGTGAGAACTCACGGACAAAGTGACAGACAAAGAGCTCCCGGTTCTATCGGTGCTTCTTCGTATCCATCCAGAGTATGGAAGGGTCAGAGAATGGCAGGAAGAATGGGCGGAGATCAGATTACAGTAAGGAATCTTAAGATCGTAAAGATAATAGCTGATTCGAACCTTATACTAATAAAAGGTGCAGTTCCGGGAGCAAACTCCGGTTTAGTTGAAATTTATAAAAATTAGCAATGGAACTTAAAGTATTAAAAATAAATGGTACTGAAAGCGGTGATGTAGTAAACCTACCCGATGAAATATTTGGTATAGAACCAAACACTCATTTAATTTATCAGGCAGTAAGAACTTATTTATCGAACAGAAGACAAGGTACTCATAAGAGTAAAGAAAGAAGTGAAGTCCGAGGAGGCGGAAGAAAGCCTTACAGACAAAAGGGAACCGGTAATGCACGTAGAGGAACAAGTCGTTCACCTATTATGGTAGGTGGTGGTACAATTTTCGGACCAAGACCTCACAGGTATTATCTGGATATTCCCAAGAAAGCGGCAAGACTGGCCAGGAAAAGTGCCTTAAGTTTGAAAGCTAAAGAGAATGAAATTACGATCGTAGAGGATTTCTCATTCGATAAGCCAAGAACAAAGGATATGTTTGAAGTTATTAAATCATTGAAGTTAGATTCAACAAAGACTCTTTTATTAGTATCAGAAAAGAATGAGGCTTTATACAAATCAGGAAGAAACCTTCCTAAACTAAATGTATTAATTTCAGACCAAGCCGCAACGTATGATTTACTGAACAACAAGATGCTATTAATACAGAAATCTGCTGTTGAGAAATTATGCAAGCCTTTATTATCATAATTGAAATTAATAAAAATGAAAAGAATTATCATAAGACCGTTAATTACAGAAAAGAATACTGCACTTCAGGAGTTAAGAAATCAGTATGCTTTTGAAGTAGGTATTGATGCGAACAAGATTGAGATAACGAGCGCAGTTGAGAAGAAGTTCAACGTAAGAGTGAAAAATGTAAGAACACTGGTGATGAAGGGTAAGCAAAAAGCATCAATGACTAAGAAAGGCAGATTCGCAGGTTTCAGATCAGACAGGAAAAAAGCAATTGTCACTTTACACAAAGATGACAAGATTGACCTGATTGGTGGAGCACCAACTGAATAATAATCCTGAACCGGATAGATTAATTTACGGTAAATAAATGTTTTAAATAGGGATTTAGTTTCGCATGAAACTAAGTTCCTATTTTTGCAGTTTAAATAAGAGCAATCAAATTTTGCTAAAAGAATATGAAATTAGGAAAACAATATACAAGTCGCGAAAATCAATCAACTGATATATACCTTAAAGAAATCAGCAAAACAACACCACTAAGCGTAGCAGCCGAAATCGATTGTGCAAAACGCATTAAAAAAGGCGAAAAATTAGCACTCGATACTCTTGTTAAAGCAAATTTACGTTTTGTAGTCAGTGTTGCAAAGCAGTATCAGAATCAGGGATTATCACTGAATGACCTTATAAATGAGGGTAATTTAGGATTGATTAAAGCAGCGAAGAAGTTTGATGAAACCAGAGGTTTCAAATTTATATCTTATGCTGTGTGGTGGATAAGACAGTCTATATTGCAGGCTTTAGCCGAGCAGTCGAGAGTTGTGAGATTACCGCTTAACATAGTTCAGCAGAAAAGCAAGATTTCCAAGACTATCAGCGAACTTGAACAAAGCAATGAACGTGCTCCGAACGTACTTGAAATAGCTGAGAAACTTGATATGAGTATTTATGAAGTTCAGGAGACACTGAAGAATTCAAGCGGTCACGTATCCATGGATGCACCAAGTATCCACGGAGAAGACACAAAGCTTATTGATATTATGCCTGACAAAGCAGAGAGAATGCCTGACCAGGGATTACTGAAAGATTCATTAAGAATTGAAATTGAACGTGCACTTGATACATTGTCGCAAAGAGAAAAAGAAGTTGTGAAATTGTATTACGGATTAGAGAAAGAGAATCCTCTTACGCTTGAAGAGATTGGTGATAAATACAAACTCACAAGAGAAAGAGTGAGACAGATTAAAGAAAAAGCAATCAGAAGATTGAGACAGGCTTCAAGGAGCAAATCCCTGAAAGCTTACCTTGGTCAATAGAATAAAGAAGAATATTAAATGCCTTCCCTCAGTAATGTCGGAAGGCATTTTTGTTTATATCTCTTTTAGATTACTCAAATAGTATATTGATTTTGAACATCAGTATAAATATATTTGTTACTAGCAAATAATAAATTAAAAGGAGTTATACATTATGCCAATATTTGAATATACATGTAAGGATTGTAACTCAGATTACGATATCCTGCATAAGACAAAGGAAAACAAGGACGATGTTGTATGCC
>JBMOHR010000012.1:0-26412 GCA_049317745.1 Ignavibacteria bacterium | reverse complement strand
TACCTAATAAAGGTGAAAAGATTTTTAATCATTTCGGTACGGGCGGATTTTTCGTGTGGAACTTTGAGGGTAAACAGAATTTTATTGACAGTAGAAACCTGAATGACGATATTTTTATGAAGTATCAGCAAATTTTAGGGAAACGTCAGGGCTTTGAACAAAAACTTGAGGAATATGGAATTGATTATGCAATTTATCTTGCGCCTGATTTAGTTCGCGACCCGAAGGAAATGGAAAATACCTGTATCTCTTATTTTAGTAAAAGTCCAAACTGGAAACTGTTATTCTGGGATGACAAATCTTTTCTTTGGGTGAAGAATATCCCAAAGTTTAAAGATTTAATAGATAAATACGAATACAAATATTTAAGCCCGTACAGCTATGGTTACAATAAACCGTTGCTGGAAAAGGGTGTGAATGAGGATTTGGTAACTCTCAAGAAGGAAGTTGACAGAAAACTTGCAGAAGAACCAAACGGAGTAGTGATAAATTCTACTTTAAAGATTTACGGAAATAAGATAAAATAAGTTTATAAATTTAACCAATAAATATTATGTTCAAAAAATCAATCTTCTTAGTAGTATTGCTGGTTTTAGTCGGCAACGTTTTCGGTCAGGTAATCACGCTTGATTCTTTAAGAAAACAAGATGCAAATGGCGTTCCTTTATTATTAGGTCAGACAGTTACTGTTCAGGGTACTGTTACAACACAAGGCGAACTTGGTGCACCTTTGGTATACTTACAGAGTCCTACAGCAGGTACCGCTTGTTATGATGCAGTTTTTGGTGCTGGTGTAGTAAGAGGTGATAGTGTTCAGGTAACTGGTTTAGTTACTCATTATAATGGTTTGACAGAACTTCAGCCTGTAAGTGCTTTTAACGTTATTTCAACTGGGAAAACTACTAATGTAGTTACTGTAACACCTACACAAGCAAGAGAAACCGGTGAATTGTATGAGGGTAGATTGATAAAGATAGTTGGAGTTACAGCTGTAAAGACAACGGGTGGTGTTCTGGCAACAAACTGGACAACTTCAGCCTCAGGAACTAACTACAGAATATTTGTTGGAACAGATTCTGTTGATATAAGAATATTTACATCAACAAATATTGCAAATACTATTATTCCGCCGTATCCTTTCACAGTTACAGCTATTGAAAGTCAGTTTGATAGCAGTACACCTTATTTAAGCGGATATCAGATTATCCCAAGAAATCTGGATGATATAGTTACTCAGGCAGTTGGACCGATAATTTCTACCGTTCCTTTAGAATCTGCAATAAACCCAACTAGTATTACTCTTACATTTAATACATTATCAGCGGGTGATACAAAGATAAAATATTTTGTTTCGGATTCAATTGGTCAACCTGTGGTTTACACTGACTCTTTATACAATGCGGCACAGGTTACAACACATACTGCAACATTAACAAATTTAATTCCTGGAAAAATATATTATGCACAGGTTACTTCTACAAATGGAACAGGTACAAGTACATTTGGGCCAAAATATTTTTCAACACAATCACACAGTGCTTCAACAGGAAAGATGGAAGCTTATTTCAACTATCCGATAGAGCCATCCGTGGCTTTACCAAACAACCTTGCGAATGGTAGTGCGAATTTGCAAACAAGGCTCATACAAAGAATTGACTCTGCGCAAAAGTCTATAGATTTAGCTATTTATTCGTTCGATGATTTGATTCAGATTAAGAATGCTATGCTAAATGCTTTTATTCGTGGAGTAAAAATCAGGATAGTCTATGATTCAAGGTCTATTCAGCCATTAATGCAGGAATTAATAAATTCAGGTATCAGAGTTCAGCAGCGTCCATCTGGTGGTGCATTGATGCATAATAAGTTCTTCGTGTTCGATGGAAGAGATACTTCAGCATCTGCTTACTCAAGGAAATGGGTATGGACAGGTTCTGCAAACATTACTAGTGCACAGTTTAATCAGGATGTCGAAAACGTTTTATTCATTCAGGATGAAGCCCTTAGTCACACTTATACAAGAGAATTTGAAGAAATGTGGGGCTCGCATAATGATGTAAACAACCCGACAAATGCTAAGTTCGGTACCGCGAAACTTGATAATACTCCTCACTTATTTAATATTAATGGTAAAAGACTCGATTGCTATTTCTCTCCGTCCGATGATATTGCATCGAAGATAGAAAACATGATTCAGAATGAAACACATAAGTCAATTAATTTCTGCATATTTGCCTTTACCAAGTTTTCAATAGCAAATAAAATGAAAGCAAAATATGTTTTACCTACATTAATGGTTAGAGGTGTGTTTGACAGAAGTACTAACGGAAATATAACTAATGGACCTGTATATTTCGAGATGGCAGGAATTGGTGGTACAACTCCATGGAATCCACCTGCAAGAGTATACCTTGATAATTATAATGTTTCATATTTGTTCCATCATAAATATATTTTAATCGATGCAGATATGCCATCAAGCAATCCGATTGTCGAAACTGGTTCATACAACTTTTCAACTGCGGCGTCTTACGATAATGATGAGAATATCGTAATGGTTTATGACTCACTGATTGCGAATCAATATTATCAGGATTTTGTTAAGAGACTTACTGATGCTGGTGGTTCAATCGATGTGAAAACAATTTCTGAAATAGTTCCGATGAATTATGCTTTAAACCAGAATTATCCGAACCCGTTCAATCCTGCAACTAAAATTACTTTTGACGTTGCAAAGTTATCGAATATTAAAATTTCGGTGTTCGATGTATTAGGTAGGGAAGTATCAGTTCTTGTTAATAAACAATTGAATGCCGGACAGTATTCAACTGAATGGAATGCTTCAAATTATCCTTCGGGAGTTTATTTCTATGTATTAAATGTTAACGGTGAAAATGTTAATACTAAGAAAATGGTATTGAAAAAGTAAAAAGAATAATAGATTTTCGTTTTAATCAAAAAGGGGAAACATGGCAAGAATATTAGTAGTCGATGACGAAGTAACTTCAATTGCGATACTTAAGAAAGTACTTGAAGATGCCGGTCATAAAGTAACTACTGTAGTTGATGGTGAAAAGGCTATCGAGAAAATAAAAGAATTCAAGTTCGATATTCTTTTGACGGATTTTAACATGCCTGGAATGAATGGTATTGAGTTAACAGAGCAGGCTTTAAGAATTGAACCAGATTTTATTGTTATTCTGATAACTGCTTTTGCTACTATTCGTTCCGCTGTTGATGCAATCAGATTGGGAGCTTTTGATTATTTGACGAAACCAATAAATAAAGAAGAACTCTTACTTTCAATTCAAAGAGGTTTGGAAAGAGTCCAGTTACTGCATGAAAATATTCTTTTGAAACAGAAACTGGATTTGGTTGAAAAGGAAACTGAAGTAGAGTATAATTATGAAACTTCAAGCAAAGAGATAAAAGATATGCTTGCTGAAGCAAGGAAGGTTGCTAAAACAGATTCAACCGTCCTTATAACAGGTTCAAACGGAACAGGTAAAGAAGTCTTGTCGAAATTTATTCATAAAAACAGTAACAGAAGAAATCAGCAGTTTGTTGTGCTTAATTGCGCCGCATTACCGCCTCAATTACTCGAATCAGAATTATTTGGTCACGTTAAAGGCTCCTTTACAGGTGCTGTTAAAGACCATAAGGGTTATTTTGAGATTGCTGATAACGGAACAATATTCCTTGATGAAATTGGTGAAATTGATACTGTAATTCAGGTGAAACTCTTAAGGGTTTTGCAGGAAAGGGAATTTTCTAAAGTCGGTGATACAAGAATTCAATCTACAAACGTAAGAATTATTGCCGCAACGAATCAGGAACTCAAGAAACTTATACTTGAAGGTAGGTTCAGGGAAGACTTATATTACAGATTAAACGTGTTTGAATTTCATCTTCCAAGCCTGAAAGACAGAAAAGAGGATATCGAGTTTTATTTCGATAAGTTTATAAAGGAATTCAGTATAACTAATAAAAATCCTGTACCTGAAATTGATAAAAATGTAAAGGATGTTCTGCTGAATTATAACTGGCCCGGTAATATCAGAGAGCTTAAAAATGTTGCAGAGAGAGTTTCTATATTAAGCGAAAAGAATAAAATATCTGTTGACCTGCTTCCTACAAATATTTTAGGTAAGGCAACCGAAAGAACTTTGTCAGCAGATTATAACGATAATAAAGAATCAGTGATTAAGGAATTTGAAGTTGATTTTCTCAAGAAGTATTTAAAACTTTACAAAGGAAATGTTGCCGCTACTGCAAAAGCTATTAGTTTTCATCCGGTCAGTCTAAGGCAAAAACTGTCCAAATTAGGAATAGATCCAAGAGAATATAAATATTAAAATCGGGAATTTAATTATACGTATTTCTTGTTTTAAATATTTTAAGAACTAAAGTAAATAAATAAACGAATGGAAGATTTTCTCCCTTTAAAAAGAATAGACTACATAGAGTTTTTTTGCGGAAATGCAAAACAGTCTGCAATATATTATCAGTATGCATTTGGTTTTAAACTTACCGGTTATTCAGGTTTAGAAACAGGAAACAGAGATTATGCCTCTTACATTTTGGAGCAAGGAAAAATAAGGTTTATACTTACTACTCCTTATTCTGACGACTCTTTCATTTCGCAACATATTAATAAACACGGAGACGGAGTCAGGGATGTAGCTTTTGAAGTAGACGATGCCGCAAAAGCATTTAAGGAAACAGTTAAGAGGGGTGCTATCCCTGTTCTTGAGCCTGCAACGATTGAAAATGACGATGGCAAATTTGTTAAATCGTCGATAAAGACTTTTGGAGACACAATTCATACCTTTATTGAGAGAAAGAATTATACCGGCAGGTTCCTTCCGGGATTTGTTGACGCAGGCAGCAAGTGTTTAAAGGGAATAAATGATACCGGTTTAAAAGCAGTTGATCATATGGTTGGAAATGTTGAACTCGGCAAGATGTTGCATTGGGTAGAGTTTTATTCAAAAACTCTTGGCTTCAATCAGCTTCTTTCTTTTGATGATAAAGATATTTCGACTGAATATACTGCGTTAATGAGTAAAGTCATGCAGAATAGTACAGGGAAGATTAAAATTCCAATTAACGAACCTGCTCCAGGCAAAAAGAAATCACAGATTGAAGAATATCTGGATTTCTATAAATCACCTGGGATACAGCATGTAGCTTTGTCTACTCCCGATATTCTTGAGACTGTTACTCAGTTAAGTGAAAGAGGTGTAGAGTTTCTGACTGTACCTACAACTTATTATACCGAACTTGAACAGAGAATTGGAAAAATAGATGAGGATATTCGGTCACTGGAAAAATTAGGTATTCTCGTCGACAGAGATGAAGACGGGTATTTATTGCAGATATTTACTAAACCTGTCGAAGACAGACCAACACTATTCTTTGAAATCATTCAGAGAAAAGGTGCAAGAAGTTTCGGAAAAGGAAATTTTAAGGCTCTTTTTGAATCAATAGAAAGAGAACAATCTTTAAGAGGAACATTATAAAAAAAACATGTCATATTCGAAAGATGATTTAATTGATTTTGATATCGTCCAGGGACTCAGAGAATTAGGTGGAGATGACGATGATGGTTTTATCAAAGAAATATTTGAATTATACAAAGAACAATATCCTATTCTTCTTGCTCAAATAAAAAATCATTTGAGCAATGAAGATTATACTAATCTATCAAAATCTGCCCATGCATTGAAAGGCGCAAGTTTAAATATCGGTGCAAAAGAATTAGCTTCTGTATGTAAAACAATAGAAATTAATGCAAAATCCGATATTCAGCACGGATTTAACGAATTAATCTCTAAACTTGAAACAATCCATTCATTAACATTCATTGAACTAGATAAACTATTAAATATGGTATAGAAATTGCTCTATATATTAGAGTAAAATTGTCATAATTTAGTTTAATATTGTAATTCTTGATAATATAACAATTTAGTTACGACTCAAATATTTATTTTAGTAGTTTATAGAAAATTAACATAGTTTAAATACTATTATGCTTAAGAATATTACATTTAAAGAACAGATTATTTCTCTATTTCGGTTGAAATCAGATAAAGATTTTATTGACTTTATTGAATGGTTCTCCAGATTGAACGAAATCATCAGAATCCCCGAATATGCTAAAAATATACCCGATAGATTTTTGAATCTTTTTGAAGTTATTGATAATCAATATGAGGTTCTGGAAACAGATAATATCTCAAAAATTGGCAGTTTGCGCATAATTGCTGATGATTTAAAAAAGTCTAATGAACTTCTTATTGCCGAATCAAAAAGACAAAAATTTATTTATCTGGCTTTAAAGGAAGTCCTTTTAATGCTTTTGCAGTATTTAGGTAAAAAAGTAGATTATGTTGAAGGTTTAAGTATTGAGCAATTGCTTGACTCAATATCTACTTTAGTCAAAGAAATACAGGATCCAAATGATAATTATCTTATAAGCCGTGGTAATTTTGATACCTTTACCAATAACATAAAGGATATTATATTTCAAACAGATGCAAACGGTAAATTAATATACATCAATAAGGCCTGGGTTGATATAACAGGCTTTTCTTTTGATGAAACTATAAATTCTCCTTTCGGAAGTTTCCTGTATCCTGCAGATTTTTATTTGTATGAATCCTGCTATAATAAACTTGCAAAGAAGGAAAAAGATTATTGCAGGTATCAGCTGAGATTAAGAGGAAAGAATGAATCTGCTTTATGGACGGATGTTTTTTCGAGATTATTGTACGATGATAATGGAAAAATCATTGGATTGTATGGTATAATATCTGATATATCTGAACGTAAAAAAGCTGAAGATGAATTAATAAGACTAAAAGATGCAGCAGAAGAAGCAGCAAGGGCAAAATCAGAATTCCTTGCCGTGATGAGTCATGAAATTAGAACACCGATGAATGGCGTTCTAGGTATGACAGGACTTCTTCTGGAAACAAACCTTACTCCTGAGCAAAGAGAATATGTTGAAACAATCCGTGTAAGCGGCGATACATTGCTGACATTAATAAATGATATTCTTGACTTCTCAAAAATAGAGTCAGGTAAGATGGAACTTGAAGAAGCTCCGCTTGAAGTGAAGGAATGTATCGAAGAAGCATTTGAACTACTGGCATCGGAAGCCGTAAAAAAGAGATTGGATTTATTACACTTAATCGATACTGATGTACCTGATCTGATAATAGGGGATGTAACAAGGATAAGACAGATATTAGTTAATTTAGTCAACAATGCTATAAAATTCACTGAACATGGTGAAGTACTTGTTAGTGTGAAAAAGATAAAACAGGTTGATGATGAAGTTGAATTACAATTTTCCGTAAAAGATTCAGGAATAGGAATCCCGGCAGATAAATTAAATTTAATCTTCCAGAGTTTTACTCAGGTCGATTCATCTACAACAAGAAAATATGGCGGAACTGGTTTAGGTCTTGCAATATGTAAAAGACTTGTAAATTTAATGGGGGGTACTATATGGGTCGAAAGCAGAGAAAAAAATGGCTCTAGGTTTAGTTTTACAATTATGGCGAAAGTTACTAAATTAGTATCTCCTAAAGTATTTCTCAAATCATCTTCGCCTGTGCTTAAAAATAAAAGAATATTGATTGTAGACGATAACGATACTAATTTACATATTCTGAATATACAGTGCAAAAACTGGGGAATGATTCCAAGAACAACTAAAAATCCTAAAGAAGCTATTAAATGGATAATCAAAGACGATCCGTTTGATATTGCTATTCTTGATATGCTTATGCCTGACATTGATGGTCTTGAATTAGCAAAGGAAATAAGAAAATACAGGGATAAAGAAAATCTTCCTATTATCATTTTAAGTTCTTCAGGATTTCAGGGAAAGAACAAACTCGAAATTGATAAATATTTAAATGCTTTAGTCACAAAACCTATAAGACAGGCGCAATTGCAAAATATGCTCATTGAAACCTTAGGTTTCGATGCCCCGGATGTTGTCGCAAAGTTCGGGAAGAAGTCTAAAATTGCGGTAACATCTGAAAAGTTTATGAATAGAGATATGTCGCAGGATATACCTCTGAAAATTCTGGTTGCTGAGGATAACATGATTAATCAAAAATTAATCGTAAAAATATTATCGCAGTTGGGGTTCCATGCAGATGTTGTTGGAAATGGACTGGAAGCTATGGAAGAATTAAAAAGGGTACGGTACGATGTAGTGTTTATGGATGTTCAAATGCCGGAAATGGATGGATTGGAAGCTACAAAATATATAGTCCAAAATTGGAAATCAGATGAACGGCCTTTAATCATAGCAATGACAGCGAATGTAATGCAGGGTGATAAAGAAAAGTGTTTAAATGCAGGTATGGATGATTATCTGAGCAAACCCGTTGTTATTGACGATGTTCAGAAAATATTACAGAAATGGGTTGATTTGATTAAGCAGAAAAAAACAGTATTAAGAAGAAATATCAAAACAAGTCTGATGCTTGATTCTGATATTATTTATGGATTAAAACAGCTTGATGGAAATAATGATTTCTCTGATGTCATAAAATTGTATACAGATCTTGCCCCTGAGTTAATATCCGAAATTAGATCTTCTTTTAAGAATAATAATATTGGAAATCTGAAATCTGCTGCTTCAAACCTTAAAAGAATCAGCTTAAATCTTGGAGCAAACAGACTGGCAGAAATATGTTTTAAAGTTGAATCTCTTAATGGTAATAATTCAAAAGAGGAACTTCAGAGTCTTATTGAAAGAATGGACAATATTTTCAGGCTTACTTTTGAAGAGTTAAAGAAAATTTAGTATTAAGATTAGTTATACACAAAAAGAAGTTCAATTTGGTTGAACTTCTTTTTCCGTTTATTGACCTCACATTTAACTAATAAATTAATTATTTTACATGTTATACACAAAAATACATGAATTTTAATAAAAGAACACATACCTGTGGTGAATTGAATGTCAATTTAATTGGCGAAACCGTAACATTAAACGGGTGGGTTGCAAAGAAACGTGATTTAGGTGGTTTGTATTTTATTGACTTAAGGGACAGATACGGAATTACACAACTTAAGATAACACCTGAAAATAATGGGCTGCATTCTCTGGTAACTAAAATTGGTAATGAATATGTCATCTCCTGCAGCGGTAAAGTTATAAGACGTGAAAGTGAGAATAAGAATATAAAAACAGGTGAAATTGAAGTTGAAGTTTCTGAGCTTCAGGTATTGAATGAATCAATGGTAACTCCGTTCGTAGTTGAAGAAGAAGTAAAAGCTAATGAAGATTTAAGGCTTCAGTACAGATATCTGGATTTAAGAAGAAAGAAAGTACTGGATAATCTGATATTAAGGAATACTGTTTATCAGATTGTACATAATTATTTTTCTGAATACAATTTTGTAGAGGTTGAAACACCAATACTTATGAAATCTACTCCAGAAGGCGCAAGAGATTATCTGGTGCCTTCAAGAGTCCATAAAGGAAAATTTTATGCATTACCTCAGTCTCCGCAGACTTATAAACAGATTTTAATGGTTTCAGGAATAGATAAGTATGTTCAAATCTGCAAATGTTTCCGGGATGAAGATTTAAGGGCAGACAGACAACCTGAATTTACTCAGATTGATATTGAAATGTCATTCGTTGATCAGGAAGATATATTCAAAATATCTGAAGGATTATTCGGGAAAATATGGCAGGAAACTATAAAACATAGTTTGCCTGAAATATTCCCTCAGCTGACTTATGACGATGCTTTAAATAATTATGGAATTGATAAACCTGATATGAGAATTAAAGATCTTATGTTAATAAAAAATCTTAATGATGGTTTTCTCAATACGGAATTTAATGTGTTTAAAGATGTAATAAAATCAAATGGCCTTATTGCAGGTATTAAGATCAATACAAATGATTCAAAGGATAAGATAGAAATAACAAGAAAAATATCAGATTCTTATACAGAGTACATTAAGAAATTCGGTTTTAGCGGATTAGCTTTTATCAAAGTTAACGAAAATGATGAACTCCAGTCTTCAATTCTGAAATTTTTAAGTGAAACTGAAATTAATAAACTGAAAGATAAGTTAGATTTACGAAATGGTGATTATGGATTTATTATTTCCGGTAACCGGGCTAAAGTTTTAAATGGGCTTGGCCAGTTAAGACTTAAAATTGCTGAAGATTTTAATCTGCTGGATAATAATAAACATGAATTCGTCTGGATTACAGATTTTCCGTTGTTTAATTATGATGAAGATGCAAAAAGATTCGCCGGCGAACATCACGTATTTACTTCACCAAAAGATGATTTTATGAAGTTCCTGGATAGTAAAGATCAGGATGAAATATTATCAATTCGTGCAAATTGTTATGACCTGGTTTACAACGGAAATGAAATTGGAAGCGGGAGTATTAGAATTCATAATAGTGTTATACAGAAAAAAGTGTTCAACATTATCGGATTAACTGATGACGAGGCAAATGAAAAATTTGGATTCATTCTGGAAGCTTTTAAATTTGGCGCCCCTCCGCATGGTGGAGTTGCGTTTGGATTAGATAGATTGGTTGCAATGCTTTGTGCTACAAAATCAATTAGAGATGTGATTGCTTTCCCTAAAACTGTAAGTGCGGCCTCACTTATGGATAATGCTCCGAGTTTTGTATCGGATGATCAATTATCAGATTTAGGAATTAATTTAAGCAAGATTTAGCGTTAAAAATATATTTTATTAAAAATTTAAAAATTGTATTATTAATATTAATTAAAAACTAAAAGAATCAAATTATGGCGAAGAATAACAAGTTTAAAGTAAAGGACTTGAAATTAGCAGCTCAGGGAAAGACGAAAATAGAATGGGCAGAATCAAGAATGCCGGTTTTAGCCGCATTGAGAGCAAAATACAAAAAAACAAAACCATTTAAGGGATTTAAATTAGCAGGTTGTCTTCACGTTACAAAAGAAACAGCTGTTCTTATCAGAACATTTCTTGATGCAGGCGCTGAATTATCATGGAGTGGTTGTAATCCCTTATCAACACAGGATGATGTCGCAGCAGCACTGGCTGCAGAAGGCGTATCAATCTATGCCTGGCATGGAATGAATACCAAGGAATTCTATTGGTGTATTGACAGAACTCTGGACTTTAAACCGCAATTGACTCTTGATGACGGTGCTGATTTAATTTTCACTGTACACAAGAAATATAAAAGTTTGATTCCTACTATAATCGGTGGAACTGAAGAAACTACTACAGGGGTTCATAGGTTAAGAAAAATGGCAGAACAGGGTGCTTTAAAATATCCTGTTTTCGCGGTAAATGACTCTATCACTAAATGGGATTTTGATAATGTTTATGGTACAGGACAATCAACTATTGACGGTATATTAAGAGCAACATCTGTCTTGATTGCAGGTAAGAATTTCGTTGTTGCTGGTTATGGGCATTGCGGTAGCGGTGTCGCAACAAGAGCTAAAGGACTGGGTGCAGCCACTATTGCAACAGAAGTTAAGCCTACATCAGCTTTAAAAGCCACTCTTGAAGGCCATAGAGTTATGAAAATGGACGAAGCAGCAAAAGTCGGCGATATTTTTGTTACTGCTACAGGTGTGAAAGATGTTATAGTCGGAAGACATTTTGCATCAATGAAAGATGGTGCTATCGTTTGTAATACAGGTCATTATGATTGTGAGATTAACCTTGACGATTTGAATAAATTGAAGAAATCGGTAAGAACAATCAGACCTAACTGCGAAGAGTATACAATGAAAGACGGAAGAAAGATATATATACTCGCTAAAGGAAGATTGGTTAACCTTTCTGCAGCTGAAGGTCATCCTTCAGAAGTTATGGATATGTCTTTTGCAAATCAGTTTAATGCACAATTAGCTCTGGTAAACGCTTATAAAGCCGGAAAAAAATTAAGCACTAATGTTCACGTGTTACCTGAATCTATGGATCAGGGTATTGCAGGAGTAAAACTGTCAACAATGGGTATTAAGATTGATAAATTAACAATAGAACAGATTAAATATAACGAAGACTATTCAGAAGGAACATAATCGTTTTATAATTTTCAATTTTAAATTCTTGTAATTTAAAATTGAATATGCTAGCGTAGCTCAGTTGGTAGAGCAGCTGATTCGTAATTAGCAGGTCGTGGGTTCAAATCCCGTCGCTAGCTCTGATTGAAACTATAATACAGTTTTATCGTTTTAATAAAGGTACTTAATTGTAAATACAAATAATGAATAATAACGAATACAGAAAAGTTCTTAATTATGAGAATTTGGCAACATTGGAGCAGCTTTTTGACGTAAAATTGATAAAGAATGATAATTCATATTCTTTTACGCTTGCAAACTCAAAATTGAAAAATTCAATTGCCTTAGAAATATTTCTGGACTCCGAAGGTGATAATTTAATATCGTTGTATTCTGAGAATTCACATTTACAATTGCAATCTTGCAGGTATTTTATCATCAGCCAAATGCTAGAGGAAATTATATTTTATACGGAAACTGAAAGTAAGATTTCCGGATTGATTATCTCAAAACAAGGTGATTGTTCGTTATATTCTAATGTTGATAAAAAAACGCTTAGCTCAGATTTCCTGAATCTCAACTCCGAAAAATTGCTTTCCGCAGTTGCACTTTCGGTCATTGAATCAATTTAATAATTTTAAAAGCATATTCCGTGACAAAAACTAAAGTAAATTTTACGTTTGATAAAGGTTTATTCCCGAGAGAATATAATAAAACTGTATTCAAGGCTACAGTAAAGACACTTGCTAATTATGTTCTGTTCGCTGAAAAATGTAAGATGGATGCAATCAATATACTTTTCTGCGATGACAAATCTATCACAGATTACAACAAAAAGTATCTTAAGCATAATTATGAAACAGATATAATCACTTTTAAGTATAACGAAGAGGATTGTGTTGAGAGTGATATCATAATCTCAATGGAATCTGTTAAGCGAAATTCGATTACTTTTAAAAGTACATTCCTGAATGAACTTTTCAGGGTAATAATACACGGAATACTTCACCTTGGTGGGATGGAAGATTCCACTAAGTCACAAAAACTAAACATGAGAAAAAAAGAGAATTTTTATCTAAAATCAATTGGTGTAGAATAATAAGAATATAAATGGAAAAATCATTAGTAATAGTTGAGTCGCCTTCAAAAGCAAAAACAATTAATAAATATCTTGGGAAAGATTACGTTGTAGAGGCAACAGTCGGGCATATTAAAAACCTTCCAAGGAATAAAATAAACATTGATATCGAAAACGGATATAAACCGACTTACGATATAATTGATGGTAAAGAAAAGGTTGTAAAAAAAATTAGAGACCTTGCTAAGATTTCTAAAAGTGTATTCATAGCAACTGACCCTGATAGAGAAGGGGAGGCAATTGCTGCTGATATAGCAGATGAAATAATGAAAGTAAATAAGAACATTAAAAGAGTTCTTTTTAATGAAATTACAAAGGCAGGTGTTGAAAAAGCAATGAACAGTCCTCTCGATATTGACGATAAACTCGTTGAGTCTCAGATGGCAAGAAGAGTTATGGATAGAATTCTTGGTTATAAAGTAAGTCCTTTCCTTTGGAAATCACTCTTCTTTGGATTGTCTGCCGGCAGAGTTCAGTCTGTTGCGTTAAAGCTTATTTGCGAACGCGAAGACGAGATTAAAAAGTTTATCCCAAAAGAATACTGGTCTATATTTGGAATATTTTCAAAACCTTCCGGCAGTTCTAAGGCTTTTAATGCTAAACTCTATAAGGTTAATGATGATATAATTAAATATAACGGTGATGAACCTTGTATACATAATATTGATGAGGCACATAAAATAATCGAGGATTTAAAGAATAATAAGTTTAAAATTACTGATATTCAGGTTCGTGAAGTTAAACGAAATGCTCCTCTGCCTTTCACAACATCAGTTTTACAGCAAACGGCTTCTACAAAGTTAGGTATGGCTCCCAAGAGAACTATGCAGCTTGCTCAAAAACTTTATGAAGGTGTTGAGATTGTAAAGGGTGAAGGCAATGTTGGTCTTATAACCTATATGAGAACTGATTCTACCAGAATCAGCGAAGATGCGAAAGATCTGGCGAATAAGTTTATTATTGAGAATTACGGCGAAGAATATGTCTCTAACGTTGTCAGGGCTGGAAGCAAGAAAGCTGTTAAAGCTCAGGATGCACACGAAGCCATTCGACCAACTGACGTTATACTTACTCCTGAACAAATGAAAAAACTCGATAAGAGTTTATTATCTCTTTATACTCTCATCTGGCAAAGATTTGTCTCTTCTCAGATGACACCTGCTGTCTTCGACCAGAAAACAATACTTATAAAAGCTCTTAATCCTTCGGGTAATAAAACCACTTATATTTTTAAAGCAACAGGACGAGTCGCAAAGTTTCTTGGATTCTTAAAAGTATATGAAGAAATACTTGAAGATCAGAATAATACTGATGAGGATGATGATTTATCATTATTGCCGGACGATTTAAACGTCGATGATATGCTAAAAGCTGCTAATGTTAATAAAGAGCAGCATTTTACAAGTCCACCTCCAAGGTTTACGGAAAGCAGTCTTATTAAACAACTTGACGCTCTTGGTATCGGAAGACCTAGTACATTTGCTTCCATCGTATCAACGGTTATAGACAGAAAGTATGTTGATTTGGTGGAGCGGAAATTATTTGCAACAGAACTCGGAATACAGGTAAATAAGATTTTACAGGAATATTTTCCTGACGTTATAAATACTCAGTTTACTGCAGGAATGGAAGAAGAACTCGATACGATTGCCAACGGTGAAAATTCATATAAGAATGTTCTCGATGATTTCTATATTCCGTTTAATAAAGACTTAGAAATTGCTGATGCTGCTGCACCAAATATTAAAAAATCTTTGATTGAGAAGACTGACATAAAATGTCCTGAGTGCGGTGATGAAACCGGCGCAATTATGCTGAAGAAATGGGGAAAAAATGGTTTGTTCTATGCCTGTGAAAAATATCCAAAATGCAAAGGTACATTGTCGTATGAAAATAATGAACCCATAGAACAAAAACCTGTTGAAAACATTATCTGTCCTGTCTGCAGTGGAGAAATGCTTCTGAAAGTTGGTCCGTACGGAAAGTTTTATGGATGCATTAATTATCCAAAGTGCCGCGGGATTAAACCTGTAACACTCGGTATAAAATGTCCGAAATGCAATAAAGGTGAAATTCTTGAAAGACGCGGTGGCAAACGCAGAACGATATTCTATGGCTGTACTAATTATCCTGATTGTGATTTCATTGAAAATGGAATGCCGGTAATAAAGAATTGTGAAAGCTGCGACAATACATATCTGGTAAAGAAGAAGACTGTAAAAGACGGTGAATTTCTGTATTGCACAAAATGTAAGCATAAAGAAATACTGAAAACCGAAAATGCGGAATCAAACTAATATAATAGTATTAGTTGCAGAGTTTATTGAATATTTAAACTTAGCCCGCAATTACTCGATTAATACAATTATTTCTTACAGAATCGACTTAAAACAGTTTACTGATTTTTTAATACTTACTTTTCACGGAGAGCATGATTTCTCAGATGAAGAATTAAATGCTCTTGAAATAGACGTTTCGTCAATTGACCTTCTGCTGCTTAAATCTTACGTAGCAGATTTATTCGAGAAACAGAAACTCGATATCAAAAAAGCACGTAAGTTTTCTAATCGTTCAATATCCAGAAAAATATCAGTTCTGAAATCTTTCTTTAAATATTTATATAAGAAAGGTTATGTTAAATCAAACATTGCAACAGGTCTGGGTTTCCCGAAATTGGAAAAGAAATTGCCTTCATACCTTTCAATGAACGAAATTAATCAGTTGCTTGACAGGGTCGGAAATGATGAAATGAGCTTTATTAACAAAGCCATTATTGAAGTATTTTACAGTACCGGAATTCGTTTAAGTGAACTGATAAACATAAAAATCGACGATATTAATTTTTCGAACAATACAGTTAAGGTAATGGGTAAAGGTTCGAAGCAAAGAATTGTTCCTTTCGGATCTAAAGCCGAAACAGCCGTTAAAAATTATATGCAGATAAGGGAAATCATAAATATCAATAAACTCGATTTATTGTTCATGAGCAAAAAGGGAAAGAAACTCTATGCGGCAGAGGTGAGGAAAATGGTTAAGAAGAACCTTTCGACTGTGACAAATATCAAAAAGAATTCTCCTCACGTTTTACGTCACTCATTTGCAACACATTTGCTCGATAATGGAGCAGATATACGCGCAGTAAAGGATTTGCTCGGGCATGAAAACCTTTCAACTACACAGGTATACACGCACGTTAATCCTGAAAAGCTGAAAAAAGTATACAAACAGGCACATCCTAAAGCTTGAATAAACTTTATAATATCAAAGAAATTTTGTAATTTAGATAAACCAAATTAATGATGAAAGAATAGTAAATTATGTTTGAACAACAGAAATATAGATTAAAAGACTCGAGAGAAAAATTAGAAACTCTAAGGAGGTTTCTTTGAAATACCTCAGAAAATAACACGCCTTTCTGAATTAGATAAAATATCCCAGGAGAGTAATTTCTGGGAAGACCAGAAAACCGCACAAACTGTACTTCAGGAAATATCAAATCTCAAAAAATGGATTGAAGATTTTAAAGTAGCAGAAAATAAACTTTCTGATATTGATATTCTTATGGAGATTGGTGAATCTGAAAATGATGAATCTCTGTCAGCAGAACTTGATAAAGATGTCGTTGCATTTGAAAAATACCTTGAAGACCTTGAATTTAAAAATACTCTTTCCGATAAGGATGATAAAAATGATGCTATCTTAACGATTAATTCAGGTGCAGGTGGTACCGAAGCTCAGGATTGGGCTGATATGCTTTTGCGTATGTATAACAGATATGCCGAGAAGTATAAGTTTAAAGTGTCTCTTGTTGACAGACTTGATGGAGATGGTGCAGGTATTAAAAGCGCTACTCTGGAAATATCAGGAGAATATGCCTATGGATACCTCAAGGCAGAAAACGGTGTTCATCGTCTTGTTCGTATTTCACCTTTCGATGCTAATAAGAAACGTCATACGTCCTTTGCTGCTGTGTTTGTTTCTCCTATAATCGATGATAATATTGATATTGAAATAAATCAGGGTGATTTAAAGGTTGATACTTTCAGAGCCGGGGGTGCAGGCGGACAGAATGTTAACAAAGTTGAAACTGCAATCAGAATTACTCATATGCCAACTGGTATTGTTGTTCAGTGTCAGGCAGAACGTTCGCAGCTTTCGAATAAACTCAGTGCTATGAAAATGCTGCGCTCTAAACTTTATCTGATGGAAAAGGAGAAGCAGCTTGAAAAATTAAACGATATAGAGAAAACCAAGAAGAAGATTGAATGGGGAAGTCAGATACGCTCTTATGTCTTTCATCCTTACAATATGGTTAAAGACCACAGAACAGGACACGAAACGTCGGATACTCAATCGGTTATGGACGGTAACATTGATGATTTTATAAGAGCATACTTGTTAAGCTAAATGAATTACAAATACTTAATAGCGAAGCGATATCTGTTCTCAAAGAAAGACTCTAAGTTTATTTCTTTTATTACTTATATTTCAATTCTCGGAGTAACACTCGGTGTTGCAACTCTTATCGTTGCAGTATCAATTCTCGGTGGTTTCGAAAAGGAAATCCGTGATAAAGTGGCCGGACTTGTATCTCATATCCAGATTCATTCATTTAAACCTGAAGGCGTTAAGGATTATAAAGACGCTATACAAACAATTAAAGACAGTATCCCTGAAACCACTGGAATTACTGCTTATGCGCAGCGTGAGGCAGTTATAAGGTTTAAAGAAAATGTTGAAGGTATAATGCTGAAAGGTATTATTCCTGAAACTGATTTATCTTCTACACGATATAATATTAAAAAAGGCGAGTATAATCTTCAGCCAATCGATACAATATTTTCCAGGTTAGTAGTCGGCGATAAACTTGCAGAAAAACTAAATCTGCTGGTTGGAAGCAAAGTTATTGTTTTCGGTTTGCAGGGAATTCCATCGCCTTTGAATACTCCTAAAATCAAGCAGTTTATTATCAGCGGGATTTACGAAACAGGTTTAAGGGATTATGATGACATTCTTATCTACACAGATTTAAAAACAACTCAAAAGTTATTTAACTTTGATGACTATGTTTCTGGTATAGAAATGAATGTCAAAGATCTTAATAAGGTAGAAGTAACTGTATCGAAAATCAAACAGGTACTCGGATATCCTTTTTATCCCCGTTCACTTTTTAAATTGTACAAAGGATTATTCACGTGGGTAGAATTGCAGAAGGCTCCTACACCGATTATTCTTGGTTTAATAATCATCGTCGCAACATTTAATATTGTTGGCACGCTGTTAATGCTCGTGCTTGAGAAAACTCAATCTGTCGGTATTCTTAAATCACTTGGTGCCTCAAGAAAAGACGTGATGCAGATATTTATATTCGACGGACTGATAATAGGAACAATCGGAATTATTCTTGGGAATGTTCTCGGGCTTGGAGTATCATTACTTGAACTTAAATTCAAATTCTTCTCATTGCCGGAGTTTTACTACATGAAAAGTGTCCCGATTTTAATCGTTCCCGAATACATCATTTTAATTTCCGTGTTAACGTTTTTGCTGGTATTCTTTGCAACATTAATACCTTCGTACCTTGCTTCAAAGTTCGACCCTGTTAAATCATTAAGATTCCATTAATATGAAATTAGATAAATCCACACAGAATATAAGTAATATGTTCGATGATATTGCAGTAAGATATGATTTCCTTAATCATTTCTTTACTGCTAACCTCGATAAAAGATGGCGCAGAAAAATTGTTAAGTATATAACTGAGAATAATATCAGAAGCGAAGTAATCGTTGATCTTGCTTCAGGAACAGGGGATATGGCAATCGAACTACTCGATTTAAATCCTAAAAAAGTTTATGCTCTGGATATATCTCCTAAGATGCTCGATGTGTTGAGGAAGAAGAATAATGATGAGAGAATGGTGATTGAAGTTGCTGAATCCGAGAAGATGCCGCTGGAAAACCATTCTGCAGATATTGTCACAATAGCATTCGGTATCCGTAACTTTGAAAGTATGGAAAATTCATTAAACGAAATTTATCGTGTATTGCGCCCTGATGGAATGCTGATAGTACTTGAAATGTTCAACCTCGAAAAGAGAAATCGTCTGTTCGAATTCTACTTCACACGTATAATGCCGGTTCTCGGAAAAGTTATTTCCCGCAGCAGTACGGCGTATTCATACCTTCATAATTCTGTTATGAATTTTAAAACTGTGAAACAATTCATTGAATTGTCAGCAAAGCATGGATTCGTTCACGAATACCATAAGAATAACTTCCAGAAGTTTGTTTATTCAGTATATCTCAGGAAACTATAAATCCCTTTCAGAATTTACTCGTAAATACCTGCTATCGTTACGTATTTCCCGATTCTGCTTTGATGTGTATTATCATCCGCATCCCAAAGTCCTTCACGAATGAAAAACGACACCTTAACTTCTTTGTTTAAAACTTTATCTATTTCGTCTTTCTTTATCACAGCATCTCTCAGCTTTATAAAATATTTTATTCCCTGTGTCTGGAAAAAGTAATCATAAACTCCTTCGATTATCTTCCCTCCCTTATTCTCAAAGGGCTCCTTTATGAATTCTCCTTTTGTTGTGTATACCTGAAACATATTGTAGTCTCTGCTAAAATCAAGGTCGTAGCCTTTTGAATCATCTTCAATTCTTGCAACGATATTCCGCCAGTTATTAAAGTTGTAAATAATTCTTTTCGGAAAGTCGTGCTGTTTATTCTCAAAAGTAAACACAAGGTCTTTGTAAGATTTCAGATCGAAGCACACTTCTCCCTGCGGATTGCTCGGGTCCTGTTCCATCAGTGTTGCACAATAGTTGAGTTTTCCGTTTAAATGAAATATCCTCATAGTCTCAGAAAGCATAGAACCTTCGGTGTACGTGTAAATCGTTCTTCCCGCAAGTTCAGTGTCATCAACCGCATCCCATATTTCAACAGTAGTATCGTTTACTGTAGTTCTGGTGAATGCTCCGATGAAAAGATGAATAGGGTAGTCAGTCTTTTGGGAAAATACATTATCTGATGCGAAAAATATCGCCAGTAGAAATATTGGAATTAATATTCTTTTCATAGTGTAAAATGTTTTGTTAAGCAAAGTTAAGGATTATTTATTAAAAAACCCATAGTGAAAACTATGGGTTTAATATTACTAATGTATATTATATACTATTTCGCGTATTTTGCAATTACCTTTTTGCGTGTATAAGCAACAAGTCCGCCTGCTTCAACTATAACCATACGTGCTGCAGGAAGGGGAATCGTACTGAATTCTTTTCCTTTTGTTTTATTCACAACTTTATCGCCAACTACTTCAACTTCGTCGTCTAAATCTGCTTCAATATCAGGGCAGGTGATTAAGTTCAAACCAAGATTGATTGCATTCTGTAAAAATATACGTGCATAATCTTTTGCGATTACAACTATTCCGTGTCCGAGAATTGTGGAAGCTGCCTGTTCGCGTGATGAACCGCATCCGAAATTGTTTCCGCCGATTAAAACTGAACCAGCAGGATATTCTTTTGAGTTTAATTTCTTGTTTAATTCTGTATAATCTGCAAAACAAAATTGTGGCGTTTCCGTCGGCAATACTGTTGCCATAAATCTCCCGGGATAAATTGCGTCAGTGGAGATATCATTTCCGAATATATATACTACTTTACCCATTATTTAACTCCTTTCGTTGGGGCAGTGATAAAGCCTGTAACTGCACTCGCTGCTGCTACTGCAGGTGAACAAAGATAAACATCACCTTTAGGATTTCCCATTCTTCCTTTAAAATTTCTGTTTGTTGTTGAAAGTGCTACTTCACCGTCGCCGATTGCGCCCTGATGAATTCCAAGACAGCATCCGCAGCCCGGATTCATTATTATTGCGCCGGCTTCAGTGAATGTGTTCAGAAGTCCCTGATGCATTGCCATTTTATATATTTCCCACGATGCAGGGAAGATAAGCATACGTGTATCTTCAGCAACTTTCTTTCCTTTTAATATCTCTGCTGCAATTTCAAGGTCATCAAGTCTTCCGTTTGTGCACGAACCGATAACTATCTGGTCAACTTTGATGTCTTTAACTTCGCTGATTGGTTTTACGTTATCAACTGTGTGAGGGCAGGCAATCTGCGGCTCGAATGCATTTGCATCTATTTCCAGTACCTGGCAATATTTTGCATCTTCATCTGGAAGTACAGGTGTAATAGTGTTATGTACTCCTTCAACTCTTAAATAAAGTTCTGTCTCTTCATCGCCCGGAATTATTCCTGCAGTTGCGCCTGCCTCTACTGACATATTCGAAAGTACAAGTCTTCCCGACATCGGCATATTTCTTATTGCTTCGCCGTGGAATTCTATAACTTTGAAGTTTGCACCCTGTGCAGAAAGTTTTCCGATAATGTATAATATTAAATCTTTCGGATAAACGTTGTCTCTCAGTTTCCCGTTTACAACTACTTTAATTGTTTCAGGAACTTCAACGTTTAAAACAGTTCCCAGTGACCATACGCTTGCCATTTCTGTTGCACCAATGCCGAATGCAAATGCTCCGAATGCTCCGTGTGTCGTTGTATGGCTGTCTGTACCTACCACAACGTCTCCAGGCTTAACGTAGCCGTTCTCTGCGAGTATCTGATGGCAAATACCGCCTCTGTCAGACCTGATATCATGGAATTTAGTTATTCCAAACTTTTTTACGAAGTTTCTTATCTTCTTCTGGTTTGTTGCAGTCTTTGAACTTTCAGCCGGGACTCTGTGGTCAAAAATTATTGCTATCTTGCTCGGGTCCCAGATTTTTGGCTCTATGCCAGTTCCTTTAAAAACTTCATCAAACTGATTTATTACTAATGCTGCATTCTCGTGTGACATTGCAACATCTACCGCGGGTTCAAGTACATCACCTGGCTTTACGGACTTATTTCCCGTTGCCCTTGCAAGTATCTTCTCGACGATTGTCATACCCATTGAGATTTACTCCTTTAAAATTTATATTTTGTAAAGTTATTTAATGTTCAATCTTACCATAATCTTTTCCATTTCTGAAACAAGATCGTCAAACCTTTTAAATGCCTTTTCGTATGGCTCTTTCGTTGTCATATCCACGCCTGCTTCTTTCAGTATGTTAATCGGATAATCTTTCCCGCCCGATTTCAGCATTCCAAGATACGCATCACGCTCTTTTTCTGTTCCGTTCGAAACCATTTCTGCAAGTGCCATCGAAGAAATTATTCCTGTGCTGTACTGGAACACATAAAAGTTATAGAAAAAGTGGGGGATTTTACTCCACTCTGTCTGAATGTAATCATCTACCTGACAGACACCCTTATCGTGTCCGTAATATTCGCGTGTCAATGAAAGATATTTTTCGTTAAGCCAGTCTGCAGTCAGAGATTTTCCTTCTTCAACCTTTTCGTGCATCGCAAGTTCAAAGTCCGCAAACAATGTTTGTCTGTAAAGCGTCCCTCTCACCTGGTCGAGATATTTATCAAGTATGTAAAGTTTAAATGTGTCGTCAGTTTCACTCTTCAGTAAATATTCCATCAGCATATTTTCGTTGAATGTAGAAGCTATCTCTGCGAGGAACGTTGTGTAATCCGCTGTAGGATACGGCTGATACTTATTCGAGAAATATGAATGCATTGCGTGACCGAGTTCGTGTGTTTCTGTTGAAACTGCATCGTACTCACCGTTGTAATTCAGTTTAATGTAAGGATGTACTCCAAACACTCCGCCTGAATACGCACCGCTTTCCTTATTCTTATTCGGATAAATATCCATCCATCTGTTTTTGAAAGCCAGTTCAAGCGCTTCAAGATATTCTTTACCCAGCGGCTTCAAAGATTCTTTAATTATGTTTTCACTTTCCGAAAACGTATAGAGTTTATCAACCGAAGGAACTGCCGATGCATAAACGTCTTCATACCTGTATTTATCAAGCTTCAGAAGTTTTTGTTTCAACTTCAGAAATCTGTGAAGGGGATTAAGGTTTTCCTTAACTGACTTCACTAAGTTAGTATAAACTTCTCTCTGAATATTATCGCCAAATAGTTTTGCATCCAGACAGTTGTCAAATTTCTTAACCTTTGCTCCGAAGAAATGGCTCTTAACACTTCCATCCTGCAAAATCGCAAAAGTATTTTCATAAGTCTTCTGATGTTTCCAGAATTCCCTCATCACAAGGCTTCTGTCAGCGGCATTCTTATCACCGCGATACTTCGAGTAATTTGCATAGTTCAGCGCGACCTTAGTTCCGTTCTGCAATGTAACTTCCGCAGGAGGAATTTCCATATCGTTCAGCATATTTGCAGTCTTGCTCGGAACTCCAGAAAACAGACCTGTCATAGAAACAATCTTCTGCTGCTCTTCAGGAAGAATATGGTCTTTGTTTCGCAGAATATCTTCAAGCATAAAACTGTAAGGTTTCAGTTTCGGCTCTTCTTTCAAATACAGTTCAAACTTTTCTTTGCCGAGTGCAAGAACATCAGGATTTATGAAAGAAAGCTTTGCACCGAAGTTAACGAAAATCGATTGAAGTTCGCCTTCCATCTTCTGAAACTTAACGTCTCCGATATCTGCCGCACCCTGATGAGAAGAGTATCCATAAAGCACACCCGACTTAATATTGATTTCAGTAATCAGGTCGAGCAGTGCAATCATATTAGCGGAAGAAGCAGTCCAGCTCTTCTGCATATCATCCACTTTCGCAATCAATGCTACCACTGCATCTTTGTCAGCACGCCACGCATCATCGTTCGCGTAGAGGTCATCTATCTTCCATGTGTATTCAACGGGGATATCTTTTCTTTCGGTCTGAGAGAAATCAGGAATCTTCTTATCTTTCTGAGCGAAAGTAGTATTTACGTTTATCATTAGTAAACATATTAAAATTAGCGCAAGGTAAAGTTTAGTATTCACCATAGTTCATTTAAGTTTTCGAGGATAATACAATATAATTCTTTATATCCCCATTTAAAATTCAATAATTCACCATATTTTTATGTTTCCATAGAGTAACTTGGTTTTATTTAAACATTGAAAAATTCATCGGAATTCGCTATTTTACACTTTCAACAAATAAATCAATTAATGAAAAAAGTTAAAGCGAAAAGCAATTACAGACTTACTCAGCAGTTAGCTGCTAAAAAAGCCGCCTCTGCTAAGAGAAGAGACCCTTTCAAAGAAAGAGGTATCGAAAGTTTTATTGACTTCCGCGATGTCAAGCTGCTGACGAGATTCTTAAATGAACAAGGTAAGTTGCTGCCAGGTCGTATTACAGGCGCTCCTGCAAAGATGCAGAGAAAACTTACTACAGCTGTTAAAAGAGCTAGACATCTCGCTTTTCTTCCATTCGTCAGCGAAGGATCAAAGTACTAAGCGGAATTTAAAACAAATTTTTAACTATAACTCCCTGATAGCAGTATCCGGGAGTTTTTTATTTTAAGCAATTTTATGAAGACAAAACTATTTAATCTATACCTCCTCGTTGTTGTTTTTGTGTTCACTCAGTTTTCGTACGCACAGAAACAGGCCGACTCTCTTTTTATCATTCAGGAAGACGAAATCACAAAAGTTGTTGACGGGGATACTTTTAAGTTTAAACATCTCGATAAATCTACCAGGCTGCTTTGCATAGATACTGAGGAAACCTACAAAGGTAAGAATGCAGAGGAAAAGACTGCTGCAATTTCTGATAACTGGCTCGAATACTACAAGCAGCAGAAGCTTGAAAAGAAATCTGACCATCCGATAAAGCTCGATTCTCCTTTTGGTTATGAGGCGGCTCTCTGGGCGCAGGGTTTCTTTAAGGATGTCAAACGAATCCGCATTGAAAGGGATGATACTCTTCGCAGTATAGATATGTTTGGAAGGTATCTGGTGTATGTCTTCGCAGAGAAGAACGGGAAGTTTGTGAATTATGCTCTTGAATGCGTGAGGCTCGGCTATAGTCCTTACTTTAATAAATACGGAAACAGCGCAAGGTTCCATAAAGAATTTGTCGAAGCGCAGGAATACGCAAAAGCAAATAAACTCGGCATCTGGAATCCGAAAACTAAATGCTATCCCGACTACGATGAAAGAATTAAATGGTGGAACGAACGTGCAGACCAGCTCGATAATTTCTACGCAAAGTATGCAAACGATAAGAGCGTTATAAACCTACTGAACAGCGATGCAGAGGTAAACCTTAAGAATAATCTTGGAAAAGAAATTACTGTGTTTGGAAATATAGGTGAAATTTACTCTGACAGATTCCCATACCTGATGCGAGTTTCATTATCTAAGGAAGTATCTTTTGATATAGTGGTTGAAGAAGAATACCTGCCTGTGTTTGAATCTATTGATACAAAAAGAATGGACAGTTACTATTTCTATTGCACGGGAAAGCTTGAAAACCGGGAAAAGAAGTTTAAGATGAAACTGAAAAGCAAAGACCAGATAAAGTTTGAATAATATTTAAATCTCTTTCACCTAAATCGTTAGTGTAAACCCCTTGAAGTGTCATCCCCGCATGTTTTTGGCGGGGATCTCTGATATTCATAGATTCTTGCAATCTTCCTAATCTCTAACTTTGGTAAGGCGCAAATTCTATCCCTTCTTTAAAACAATCATTGTAATATCATCGTACTGATTTTCACCCTTAGTAAAAACCTTTATATCCTCAAGCAAACAGTTCTGAATACTCTCTGAACCATCTTTCCTGCATTTGTTTACAACGCGTATAATCCTTTCCTCTGAATATTCATCCTTTGCAGTATTCCTTGCTTCCGAAACTCCGTCTGTGTAAAGTACCAGAACATCTTTATCGTCAAGCTTCACTTTCCCCGAGTCATAACCTATCCCGCTTTCAATAACACCGAGCATTAATCCTCCCTTATCAAGATTAATTACATCGTCGCCTTTAAACAGGAACGGCGGATTGTGTCCTGCATTAACGTATGTGAATTCATCCGTCTGTACGTCGAGTATTCCCCAGAAGAATGTTATAAACTTTTCAGAACTTGTATTGGAATATATTAACTCATTAATCTTCTGCGTAGCAGCTTCCAGATTAAAATTGTCATCGTAAAATTTAAAGAATGAATGTACGGCTGACTGAATGTTCGACATCAGCAGGGAAGCAGGAGTACCTTTTCCCGAAACGTCTGCAATCACAATCGCATATTTATCATCAGTAAGTTTTATCATATCGTAAT
>JBMOHR010000011.1:0-26849 GCA_049317745.1 Ignavibacteria bacterium | reverse complement strand
TTCTGTGACTTACTACTATGTAGTAACTTCCTGTAGTTACTCTGTTGAAGTTCATACTTGCTGTTCCTGTTCCGCTCAGTACTACTTTCGCAGTATCAACGAATGCATAAGGTGTTGTTGAGTTTGCAAGATAAACTGTTACTGTATCGGATACGTGTGCTGTTCCGTTCCAGAATCCTTCAAGGTATACTTTCAGGTTCAGACTCAAAGTCATATTCATTGTTGTAAATTTGAATGCTGTTCCATAAGGTGCTGTCCCTGTAGTTGTAATACCTGCTACTCTCCACCAGTAATTTGTATTTCCTGATAGTCCAGTTACTTGTAAAGAATCCGCTATTATTGTCGAATCCCTGACTATAGTTGTAAATGCCGAATCAGTCGCTAACTGAACTCTGTATGAACTTGCGAACGTTACTGTGTTCCAGTCCAGCTTTAAAGATGTTAATTGATTTACAGAATTGTTTGCAGGTGATACTAATACAGGATAATTCAGTAAAGGAGCATCGCCTAACTGTAATCCTAACGCTGCTAATCCGCCTGTTGGGCTTACTGTGTTAACGCCGCTTGGCCATACACCGTCTGCATCAGTGTTAAATATCATAGATACACCTGTAACCATATTTCTCTGTTCAACTCTTCTTACGCCGTTTGCATTATTATTCGGAATTACTGTTCCCCATCTTCCATTTTGTCCTTCAACATTAGTTGTGTAGAAAGGTGCAATACTTGCAACTGTAACGCCTTCTGTTTCGAGATATGTTTGCGACAGAGGTTTTCCTGTTCCGCTAGCATTATCATAAAGTGATACAATGTTCTTTGGGAAGGCTACTGAAATACCGTAGATTCCTGTCCCGCATGTATCAGCAGTGTTAGTCGAGAAGTTTACTACTTTTATAGAATCGTTCAAAGCAAATCTTGAAATAAGTACTCCAAGTGAATCTCCGATTTGAATCGATGGGATGATATATTTTCCTGCAGTGAATCTTGCATTCGCAGTATTAACAAAACTGAACCAACCTGTGTATGTCCCGCTTCCGTTTGCTCTGAAAACATCATAGCCACCCGCAGTTGTTAAACTTGCAGCAGATGTGTATCTGTATATTGCACTATCCGGATTTATGAACATAGGGTTTCCTGCACCAAAAGCTCCTGCTCCTATATCTGTAAATGCTGCTCCACCGTTATAGAATCTGTACAGTTTATTTGGTATAAGATTACTTACTGTAGCTCTTATTACTACAGGCATTCTTGTAGTTCCGCCGCAACTCATTATTTGTGGAATAAGAACTGCTGTAAAATTATTTTGCCATAAGAATGTAGGATCTACTGCTGTTTTAAAAGTAAACACTCCTGTAAATGCACCCCATCCTATTTGGTTTTTAGCTTTCACTCTCCACCAGTATTTTTTGTTACTTGTCAAAGCAGCAACTGTTTTTATAGTATCTGTTAATAATGAGTCTCTGGTTCCGACTGTTGCAAAAGTTGAGTCTGTTGTTAGTTCAAACCAGTAGTTACTTATTGATTTTCTTTTAACCGTTTCAAGTGCCTTTGACCAAGTGAAAACTAAATTAGTAAATACCTGATTTGTTGCATTGTTTGCCGGAGAAAGCAAGACTATAGAATTCGGTGCATTCGGTGCTGTGGTGAAATTCCAAACCGTGGAATATGCGCTTGTTCCTGTAATGTTAGTTGCATTAACTCTCCAGTAGTATTGTGTATTATTTGTTAACTTTCCTGTTGGAATTGTTATTGCTGAGAATATCAATCCCGCTGAATCGTAAACTGTTGTATTAAAGTCAGAACTTGTTGAAACCTGCACCCTGTAGCTTACTGCATAAGAGACATCATTCCAGTCAAGAACTGGTGTAACTGATAAGTCAACAGAATTATTTGCCGGACTTGACAGTGTTGGTGCTACTGAAGTAATATAAGATTTAATAATTGTACCATTATCTCCTACCGCTATCCTTGTATTGGCATCAGGAAAAGCAACAGAGTAGAGAACATTTGAAGATCCGCTTGTTTGCAAATTCCAAGTTAATCCGCCATCTGAAGTATTAAGTACTGAGCCATCTGCTAATGGTGCTCCCCCTACCATTGTACCGTTATTTGCATCGGCGAATGAAACGCTCCAGAAATTAGTTATTACCGGTGTTATAATCGGAGTCCATGTCGCTCCACCATTTGTAGTGCGAAGTATTGTGTAGGCTAATCCCGCTATAATTCCGGTATTTGCATCTGTGAAAAAGACACTTTGAAGAGCTTGTACTACTCCGCTCGTTTGTGGAATCCAATTTACACCTCCATTAGTAGTTCGTAAAATTGCATTTGGGTCAGCACCCGAAAGATATCCGCCCACAACAGTTCCAGTGTTGGCATCGGTGAAGAATACTCCCTGCAGATCATTCGTCTCTCCGCTTGTTTGTGGATTCCAACTTACACCTCCATTAGATGTGCGTAAAATTACACCTCCAAAACCCACAGTTGTTCCATTGTCAGCATCGGTAAAGAAAACACTTTTGAGCTGATTTAATGTTCCGCTCGTTTGTGAGTACCAGTTTACTCCGCCATTTGTTGTGCGTATGATTGTTCCATTCATACCCACCGCAGTGCCTGTATTTGCATTAGCGAAGAAAACACTATTGAGTTGATTTACTATTCCGCTTGTTTGCGGATTCCAATTTACACCGCTATTAGTTGTTTGATAAATTGCGCCACTATCTCCAACGACTGTCCCTGTGTTAGCATTAATGAATGAAGTACCAAGAAAGCGAAACCTTGGCGCACCACTTGTCTGCGAAGACCAATTTATACCACCATTAGTAGTTCGCAGAATTGTACCAAGATAACCCACCGCTATTCCCGTATTTGCATCTGAAAAGGTAATACTCCTGAGATATTTATTTGTCCCGCTTGTTTGAAAGTTCCAATTTACGCCCCCGTTTGTAGTTCGGATAATTTTCCCGCTATCGCAAACAACAGTTCCTGTATTAGGGTCAGTGAAAGCAATTTGCCTGATATTAACATTTGATATTCCGCTTATTTGCGCAACCCAATTTACACCGCCATTAGTAGAACGAAGAATTCTTCCTTGGGAACCTACCGCAATTATCGAGTTGGTATCAATCGTGAGAACATCGTAGAGATTAACCCCAATACCTGCAGCTGCTGTCACAGAAGTCCAGATATCGCCGCCATTAGTAGTGCGTAGAATTTTACCCAATCCTGATGCTACTAATCCGTTTAGATCATCGGTTAGGTTAATGCCATATAATGTAGAGGTCACTCCGCTTGTTTGGGAAAACCAACTTAAACCGCCGTCAGTTGTGCGGAGAATTTTTCCGGTGTTTCCTACTGCTGTTCCTTTGTCTTTAGAAGAAAAGTCAACAGCATATAAGTCATTTGTTATTCCACTTGCTGGCAAAGTCCAATTTGTTCCTCCATTTGTAGTACGTATAATTGTACCACCCGTCCCAACCGCTATTGCTGTTTTAGTGGCAGAATCAGAGATAGTAACACAGTAGATTCTTGATCCCGTTACACTTGATTGTACATTCCAATTTACTCCGCCATTAGTAGTACACATAATCATACCGGCATCTCCCACTGTTATTCCGTTGTTAGAATCAAAGAAGCAAACTCTATTGAGGTTTGATCCTTGCGGAAGCGGGTTTTGCCAGAACCATTGGGCATTTAAGTTGTTGTTGAAATTTATTAACAATACAAAAATAATTATTGTTAACCAGGCTGCAAATTTTAAAGATCCTTTCATTTTTTATTCCTCTCTTTATGATTATTTATTTTTGCTAAAGCGTTATTTCATCCCTCAAGTACGGTTATTCTAAAACTATGTCTGTATATAAATTTCTTTTTAATTTAAAATATCTATAGATTGTAAAATTAGTTTTTAGGTTCTTCCTCTAATAGAACCTGTTTTTCGTATTCTTCTAATGTCATACCATTATTCCAGTAAATCTCAAAATTTTGTTTAATCAAACCGGCAAATGCCGGGTGATTTATAATTACAGAAGTCAGTCCTAAATTTGATGAAACTCTGTCTTCTAAGGAAAATACAACAACGGTTTCGTCACTTATTACAAATTTCATCGGCAGTTCCTTTATAAATCTGACTACTTCACCCATATTTTGATAAGACCGAACTGTTTCTATTAATTCATTTTTTTCCGCCAGCGTTTTATATTCTTTATATTCATATATAGATTTTATGATAACAGGTTTTTGTATTTGTATTTGATTCTCTATATTTTCTTCAAGTGGTAATGCATATGGTGGTTTTGAGAATGCAAGAAGCTCCTTCTCAGTATTCAATTCAATATTAATATATCTTTCTTTTAATTGACCTTTATCACTTATGACTTCGATATAGTCCAATGGCTGTTCTTTGAATTCCTTATTATTATAAATCAACGTCAGACTTTTTTCAAAATCTTGCGCCATTAATCTTTTATTGTTTAGCTCAGTTTCGAATGTAGACAAAATATTTTCCAAAGCAATTTTTGGTTCAATAGCGCTGAATACTTTTACTCCGTCCTTATATTTCTCATTGCACATTTCCTTTTTCACAAGATTTTGAAGAACTTCATATATTTTGCTTAGCGATACTGTCGAAATTTTAGCTATTTCAGGAGCTGTAAGCTCTTCTTTCTGCAAAAGAGAAACATATACATCGGCCTCTCTATTTGAGATTCCTAATGTCTGTAAACTTTTCTTCAATGATTCCATAATAATTTAATTTTAGTTTAATTTCCTAAATCCTCTGCGGTGGACCTTATTATCGTAAAATTCAGCATTTTTATTCTAATTGTCAAGTGTATATTTACAACCTCCACTATGTCGGTTGAACCGACACTATACAGGTTGAACCGACACTACACAGGTTGAACCGTCACTATACAGGTTGAACCGACACTATACGGGTTGAATCGATACTTTACAGATTGTGCAATTTCACGTAGGTTGAATAGATTAAATACAATCTTAATAAAGTTTATTTAAGTATTAGATAAAATCTTTAAACATAAATGAATACTTTGTTAGTAAAGTAGTTCCGCAAGGCATATCTTCCATAAGGAATGTAAAACAAAAAAGGTGCAGTAACTAAATACTACACCTCTTAATAACCTTTTATATTTCTTTTACTCAGTCATTCTTGCTTATCTTCTTTATATCGTTTAAATTTCAACATCATCATGAAACGCTTTTTTATCTTGATTTCTGAAGAAATGATTCTCTTCATTTAATCATCAACATTTTTTTAGTATTAGAAAAATCATTTACTATTGATTTAGCATTAATCCTGTATATGTACATTCCACTGGAAAGTCCTGATGCGTCGAAGTTTAAAGTGTGGAATCCAGCAGAACGCGTTTCATTCAATAAGACTTTCACTTCCCTTCCCGTTACATCATAAATAACTATCTGAACTTTACTGTCAAGCGGCAATGAGAAGTCTATCTTTGTGACAGGATTAAACGGATTCGGATAGTTTTGACTCATCTCATACTTCGTCGGTACACCCACTTCCACTTCTCCGTTTAGGTTATGGTATTCAAAGTTTCCGTTGTTATCAATTTGCTTCAATCTGTATTTATACTTCCCTGAGTTTAATTTAGTGTCACTAAAGGAATATGATGTTTGTGTGTTCGTAGTTCCTTTCCCCTGTACATATCCTGCTTTTCTAAATTCTAAATTCTCACTTCTAAATTCTGCTCTCTGTAATTCAAACCCCGAATTATTCGTTTCAGATGAAGTTATCCATTTTAGTTGTATGTCCCTTCCATTTATCTGAGACAGAAATGATTGAAGACTTACCGGTAATGGTGTATTCCCAAGCGTATTATCAGCAGAGTTCGACCCAAGTGTAAATTCGCTAAACGTAGTCAGTCCTGTTCTCTTCGCAGTCCATTGTGATGCATTCCCGCTTCCTGCCGAGTGACTTCCCTCAATCATCCATAAAGAAAGATTATCAGATCTTTTAAGTATTCTTAGGTTTTGTCTTTTTGTGTCCGTAATATCACCGTTTACTCCTGTATAATTGTAAGCATCGAGGTTTATTTCATAAGTACCTGTTACGGCATTGTTCTTGACAGCCCAGTAACCGTAACTTGAATACCTGTCAATGATATAGCCGTTGTCCTCAATGTTACCTGTGTTATTGTTCCCGGGGTCACCGAGTGTAAACTTTGCAGACAATGAGCCTCCTGTTGTTGTATTTCCTGAGTAAATTAATTTAACACCTTCCCAGTACGATGCAGAGCCAACAGGGAAAAGAATTGTGCTTGTACCGGCTGCTACATATCTTTGCAGTCTTCCGTTTATCCAGCTTGTATAATTAGGTCCGGATTGTGAAAAAGATAAAGTACCGGGTGAAGCAGGACTTGTTCCTAATGTAATCGAATCAGCTATTGTATTACAATTGATAATCCCGTTAGTCAAAGTCAGTGTTCCTACAACATTCAACGGACTTGCAAGAGTTACCGAGCCCGATGATTGTCTGTTAAAATTAAAATTATTCAGTGTCCTGCTTCCATTGGTGAAGTTCAGCGTTCCCAATGCACCTGTACCGTATACAGTTAAATTCGATGATGACGAACCCGTGAAGGTTCCTCCTGTTCCTGTTATATTTCCGTTTATGGTCAGAGTATTTGCTCCAAGTTCAAGGTTACCTGAAGTCATTGTCAATGTACCTGTTACTGTGTTGTCTCCCCCGAGAACTACTCCTCCTGAGTTATTAATTATTAAATTGGCATAAACTGCACCTGCCTGTGTTGTCTGTATCGTCTTTGCAGCAACATTGTATTCGACTGTACTTCCTGTTGAAAGTGTGCCGAGTCTTGGATACAAAGTATTCTGCAAAAGTAATTTTGCATTGTTCGTAACATCAACAGTTCCTGTCATACTGTAAGTAGGAGGAATTGTTAACTGAGTTGCATTTGTACCGTTACCGATAGTTGTAACATTATCAATTAAGAAATTATTGTTAAGTGATTTTGTACCTGAAAGAACCTTTAAATTATAATAGATAGGATACCCGATACTCAGATTACCGTTGTTGTATTCCACAGTGCTGTTCGTCCCTGTAGTCCTGATTCTCGGCAATGTGGATGTTTCAATAATTAAATCACCGTACTGCATAACGTCTAAATCGCCAAGACAACTCCTGCCTGAAGGAATCCTGAATACAGCCGTCTGCCCGCTGTCGCCAAGTACAATCTCAGAATCGAATCCGGCGGAAACATCTATGTTTGTAGAGGAAAGATTGTAGCTAACCCCTGTTGTACTTGCATAATTTCTTATATACCATGTAGTATAATTTGCACTGAAACTTGAAGGCTGTGAACCGGCAGAACCATCGCGCTTATCAGTCCAGTTTGCAAGCAGACTTATGTCAACTGTAGTGTTATTAGCGGGCATCTTAGGATAATATGCATATGTTATTAAAGGTGTATCGTAGCAGTTTACGTTATCAACAAATATCCATGCGTTATTAGAACCTTCACCATACCATGAAAAGGAATCCATCTTTTTAAAATCATTTGTCTGATTATCATACTGAGCCACATTTAACCCTGCTGCAATTTCTATATTATTTACCCATATATCCATTTTTTTTGGTCCTAAAGAAACCGGAACTCCCTGTCTTGTGTATGAGTTTGTAGCCGTTCTGTTTACGTTTGAGTAAATCTCAAGCGAGTATTTCTTCTTCTGCTCCCAGGTAAAGTTTGAAACGTTAACCCATCCCACTGTAATATTATCATAGTATGCAAATGTCAGTCCTCCGTTAGTTGTGTAAGTCCATTTCAATGCAACACCACTTTCCAGGACATTGTATGGGAGTGTATTATTATTCATAAACTGGTCAGACACACCACCGTCACCCACAAAGAAATACCATATACCGGAATTTGATGTTGTACCTGCAAGACTATCACCTGCAAACACGACATCAAATTTTGTGTAACTAAACATAGTACCTTGTGGTGAATATTTTTGTATCCCAAATTTGCAAAACTCTGAGGCACCGTTACCAGCTGAAGCCTGAGCTTCGGAAGAATCACCCAGCCTTACAAGACCTGCATTAGAACCTTTTAAAATTGCATTAGCATTTGCTGATAGTCCGTAGAAGAATGAAATATTTGTGGGTGTTGTTGGATACCTGCTAAAAATTGATGGATTTGTACCTGAAGTATTATTTGTGTTTAAGACGCCCCCTAACTGCCCAAAATTAAAAGCAACCTGTGCATTAAGTGCACCATTTATGCAAAGCAAAATTGCGATTGCGAAGACAAGTATTAAACTTCTAATATCCCTTAAAGTTTTTAGATTTTCACCCATATTTTGGGGTTTTAAACGTATTAACCCAATAAAACTATTACAAAAACTGTACCAATTAAAAAGTTTGATTACAGCAAAAAACTGTACCTTCCATAAAAATAATAGATTTAACCGTCTCATTTTGAGACTAAAATTCTCATTTTGAGACTAATGACGAATATAGAGGACTATCAATAGTATATTCGGGTAAATGAATAAAAACGGCTCCTCTTGGAGCCGTTTTTATCTAATGAAGCAATATTAAATGTGGGGAAAACTATTTGATTAAAGCCATTTTTTTGAATGAAACAAAATCCTTGTCCGAAGACTTTGCTACAATCCTGTAGAAATATATTCCGCTGGATAACGATGATGCATCGAACATTATTGTATGATAGCCTGCTGGTCTGCCTTCATTAACAAGTGTCTTAATTTCTCTGCCTGATATATCATACATAACCATATTAACTTTGCTGTCAAGCGGCAGGTCGAAGTCTATCTTTGTTACCGGATTAAACGGATTTGGATAGTTCTGAGAAAGATTGAATTTTCCGGGTAAACCAACTTCCACATTTCCATTCAGTTCAAAGTATTCAAAGTTTCCGTTGTAGTCTATTTGCTTTAGCCTGAACTGATACTTACCTGTGTTGAGTTTAGTGTCAGTATATGAATAATTTGAGGTTGTGTTAACAGTGCCCTTTCCGCTTACGTATCCTATTTTTCTAAATTCTAAATTCTGACTTCTAACTTCTGCTCTTTCCACTTCAAATCCTGAATTATTAGTTTCTTTGGAAGTTGCCCAGTTAAGTTTTACATTCCTGTCACTTACGTTTGAAGAGAACGAAGCAAGTCTTACAGGAAGAGGACTATCCTGGTTGCTGACTGTGTATTGTGAAAAGTGTGTCTGTGCAATTGTCATGCTTCTGATGTAATTCTCTGTTACTGCAAGTTTTGCAAGGTCTACAGGTTCCCACGCTGAAGTAGTGGTGTTAAAATAATATACCTGAGCATTAATTGTGAATAAAAGTCCGTTATCCAGTGCAGTTGGCCATCTGTAAGTAACATTTCTTGTGCCGTTCATTGTTGTAGTTGTTATAACTTCCCAGTTTGCAGCAATACTGCTGTTTGAGCCTGCAGTTACTATACCTAAAGGTCCTGTCAGCCTTATCATTAAGACATCGCCAATATCAGCACTGCCCTGTATGTTGCAATTCAGAAAATCAAGAGTACCTGTACCGACTGTTCTTGATTGCATTAATGCGGTACCTAATATATAACTTGTCGAGGTTTCCGGTGAATGTGATGAAGGCGCTTCAAAGTACAAAGCATTTGTGTATGTATCCAGAATACCGTTTGTTAATGCCAGATGACCGTTTAAGTTGCAATCATCGTTTAATCTTACACCGCCGCTTGAGTTGTTTATAGTTAAATTATAAAATGTAAATGAATTGACGTATTGCAATGCATCTCCGTTAAACTCTATTGTACTGCCTGCAGAGGAATACACAGATTTTGAAACAGGATTGAATTCGCCTTTTATCTTAATCGTTCCTGTTTGTGCAAGTGTAATGTTTGTACCTGAGTTTGATATAAGCAGATTATTGTAACTGAAAGCAGGTATAGTCTGTGCACCGCTACCGTTAAACTCTACAGTATTTCCTGTTATTGTATGTCCTGTGGCAGTGCCCGGTGTGAAAGTACACGCAATTTTTACAGTACCGGAAGAAGGTAACACCTTATTATAATTGCTGAAAGTAAGGTTACCATAATTTCCGGGGAGAATATTCTGTGAATCTGTTGACTGGTTATAGTTTACTGTTCCGCATGATGATGTTATAATTGTTTTACTACCTGATACATCTCCGTTTAAAGTAAGTGTGTTAGCACCAATTTCAAGGCTGCCGTCTGAAAGTGTTAGGGTTCTGTCAACTGCAACATTTCTTTCTATAGTAACTCCGGAAGCATTATTCAATGTTAAATTATAAAAGGTTGAAGCAGTAGTTCCACCAATAGTTTGCTGCACTGTACCATCCATAGTAATTGTGCTTGTTGATGCAGTGAAAGTACCTCCGTTGTTTATGAAATTACCTTTCAATGTATGACTGTAACTTCCTGCATTAAATGTTGTACCTGAGCCGATAGTTGTATTTCCATGAACAGTCATTCCATTTCCTGCTGTAGCGCTTGCAGTTCCTGATGTAGTGAAATCTCCATTTAAAGTCATCGCTGTTCCCGGCATTGTTTTAGTACCGCTTCCGCTTAAAATAAGATTATGATATCCGTCGGAAAGAGGATGAACAGTCTGACCTGTTCCGTTGTATTCAATTGTGTTTTCATTTACTTGCGCGTAAAGTTGTCCGGATGTTGAAAGCGAAACAGAACCAGAAATCCTGAATATACTTTCAGTACCAATCACAAGTTTACCTGTATCGCCAACAGTAACATTATAAAAATCAGTTGTGCCGGCATAAGTTGCATTTTTACCAAGGAATCGAACATTGCTTGTTCCCGGATTAAAAGTACCGTAATTAATCCATGCTCCCGTACTACCCGAAAGGTCAAGAGTTGTACTTGTTCCTCCGTTTAATATACCACCGCTTTGTATAAAGATTTTCCTCACAAAAGCAATAGGTGTTGCAGGTAATTCCGGATCAAATAGTGTAGTAGTTGCATCCGGAATGATTGCTACATCATTTATTCCCGGTACCAGATTACCGGTCCAGTTTGAAGTCGTGTTCCAGTCAGTGCTGACTGCACCAAGCCACAGTACACCGGCTGCAACAGAATTTGATAATGTCCATTTTCTAACATCAAAAGACGTTTGTGCTAAATACATTAAACTGTTATTAGCCAATGCCACCCATTTATCCGTATTATTTATATTAGACCTTCCATGATCATGCCAGTATGGACCGGACGGATGATAATCAAAAATATCAAGATTAGATGCAGTATTTCCGTTTAGTTCACCGTCAAGATAATGAAGAACTAAATTTACTGTTGTAGATGCGTCTCCCCCGGTTCTGATAATATCATAGTATCTGTTTACTGCTCCTGTATAAAATGCTGATGAAGTTAATACGGTTTTCACATTAACGTCAGTAGGCAATGTACCACCGGAAGAAAAAGTAAGAGATGTATGTTCATATCCAAAGGTATAAACTACATTAGATGTAATTGAAGTCCTTTTTACTATTCCTGTCACTTCACCGATTCCCGTATTCGTTCCTGAAGCACCCATAGTTAAAATCTTCGGGTCTGTAACATCAAGTGCACCCTTTATTGCAGATGCATTCACATTTGGGAGATATAATGTTCCGTTTACAGATATATTATCATTCACAGTTAAACCGGCAGTATTACCGACAGTCAGATTATTAAACGTAAATGCCGATGAAAGCGTCTGCGCAGTCGAACCGTTAAAGTTTACGGTGCTTCCTGTTAGTGTATGCCCTGTAGCAGTACCCGTAGTGAATGTTCCTGCAATTCCTACCGTCCCCGATGATGGAAGTGTTTTATTGTAGTCACTAAAAGTAAGGTTATAATAATTTCCTGTTTTAACTGATTGCCCATTGCTTCCAAGTCCGTATTCCACAGTGCTTCCTGTCCCGATTGTTCCGAATGTGGGATTTGATGTACTGCTCATTAATTTAAAATATCCGTTGTTGCTTACGTTCGTATTCCCTGTTAATCCATAAGTTGAAGTTGAGAGTATTCCATTTGTACCGTCACCTACCGTTACTGTACCTGATGCCGTTATATCAGCAGCCATTGTCTTTGTACCAGTTCCGCTGATTTTCAGATTATAAAATATAGGATACACTATGTTCTGATCACCTGCATAAGCATAGTCAACAGTACTACCTGAAGCCAGGCTCCTGATTGTCGGAAGGGTGAGATTTTTTAATGTTAATGTCCCGTTATTCACAACATCTATTACTCCCGATAATGTAAAACCTGAAGGTATTGTAAAATTACTGGCGTTAGTACCGTCTCCAAGTTCAACTTCTGAATTAAATCCTGAGACAGTCCAGTTTCCACCTAATGTAGGAGAAACATTATTTCTAATGTAGTATGTACAATTATCAGAAGTAAAATTTGATGGTGATGTACCCGATCCATCTGTACCCGTACCCCAGGTAGATACATCATTTAAGTTACCGGTTGATTTTGAATAGTATGAATAAGAAGTTATATTATTAATACCTGAAGATGCATTTATGTTGTCAACAAACATATATGCTGTGTTTGAGCCTTCTCCGTAAAAGCAGAACGAATCCATTTTTTTCAGGTTTGTTCCTGATTGCCCTATATATTGAGATACATTAACCTGATTTGCAATCCTGATATTATTAACCCATATATCCATTTTCATAGGTGCACATGTATATGACTGACCGTGTCTGGAATAGTTTATTGAACCGCCATATGACCTGTCATTATTTGAATAAACTTCAATTGAATATGGTATTGTTTGTCTGAAAGTGAAACTTACTCCTGCATCAACCAATGCAGTCCAGTTTGAATTGCTGTAGTTGTAATACTCAGGAACAATTGCACCGTTTGAACCGAATGTGAACTTTAACGCAACACCACAATATGATAAATTCTTTACAGTTGTATTGTTGAACATAAACTTTCCTGAACCGCCGTCACCTGCGAAGAAATACCATATTCCTGTTGTGGCAGTATTTGTACCTGTATTACCACCCAGTACAAAATCGAATTTATTGAATGAATACTTAAGGTTAGCAGTAGCATAAGTGTGGACTCCAAACTTGCATAATTGAGCTGCACCGTTTCCTGCAGATGCCTGTGCTTCAGTATAAGTTCCAAGCCTCAAAAGACCCGGATTTTCACCTTTAAGCGTAGCACTGGCACTTGAAGAAAAACCGTAAAAGAATGTCCCTCTTGTTGGAGCAAAGAAAAATGAGGGTAAAGTTCCGGTTCCGGAACTTACTGAACCCGCTGTAAGATTTCCAAAATCCATAGCAGTACTTTGTGCTTGTAATTCAATTCCTGTAAAGGAAATTAAAAACCCAAGCAGCAAATACATTCTTATCCCCACGATAAGATTTAATAATGTTTTCATAATGATTTAATAGTTAATAATTTAAAAATTAACTTTCAAAAAGCATGCCAAAGAAATAGTGCGAATTTAGAACAAAATTGAGTTCAATATAATTTAAAAGTCTCAATTTGAGACAAAAAGTCTCAAATTGAGACTAATGCTCTAATAATGAGATGAATGACATATATTGGCGACTAACAATATATATATTCGTGTTAGGTATAAGAAAACGGCTCCTTTGGGAACCGTTTTTTAAATGATTGATTTATTTCTAAATCAAAGGAGAATTATTTTAAAAGCATCATTTTTTTGATGCCTGCAAATTCTTTGATGTTATTCTTTGCTGTTATTCTGTAAAAGTAAACTCCGCTTGCGTATCCTGAGGCATCAAATATTACAGTGTGATATCCTGCCTGTCTGTTTTCATTAATGATTGTTTTTAATTCCCTGCCGAGTATGTCGTAAATAACTATATTCACTTTTGCATCTAGCGGCAAATCAAAATTAATCTTTGTTACAGGATTAAACGGGTTTGGATAATTCTGTGATAGATGGTAGTTCACAGGTGTTCCAACTTCAACGACTCCATTTAAGTTATAGTACTGATAGTTTCCGTTATAGTCTATTTGCTTTAATTTGTATTTGTATTTTCCTGTGTTCAGATTCCTGTCTTCAAAGTTATAGTTTGATATACTGTTCATAGTTCCATTACCTTTAACGTAACCAGTCTTAATCCAGTTTAAACTGTCTTTAATGTTACAACGATATATTTCAAACCCTGAATTATTAATTTCTGAATTAGTTACCCAGTTCAGTTTGATGTTTCTCATATTGATTGTTGAAGTAAATGAAGATAAGAGAACAGGCAGAACGCCTTCCTGTCCGCCCGTAAATACATTAAAAGAAGTAATACCCGTACCTGATATTGTATGATTAGTCGTATTTGCTTTTGAGAGCAAATTCCAGGAAGTTCCGTTGTACAAACCTGCAAAGATATTATTTTCATCCCCGGCAATGTCTGAAGTAAGATATTGAAAAGTAACATCACCCGTAAATCCGGATATTCCACTCAGCGATACGTTCCAGTATCTTTTTATATAATCAGTCGTACTTGTGTTGTTAGGATTCTTGGCATTAACTACGTTTACACCTATATAAGCTGATGATATTACTCCCGATGTAATCGAAATAGTTGCAGGCGTATATTCCGCACTTGTTGTATTAGTCCCTACAGGGAAAATATATGAATTAATAAGTCCATTCGTATTATCAGGAAAGTATTTCCGTAATTCACCTGCCGATGACGTAACTATCATATTATTCACTGAAGGTGAACCGTTTATTGTTGCCACTGTTCCAAGGTTCAGATTATTACTTCCCAATACCAAAAGTCCGCTGTTTAAAGTGAGTATTCCGTTAACGGTTAATTCCTGTCCGAGTGTCAGAGGATTAGTTCTGAATAAAGAGAAATTATTTATTGGCTGAGTTGGGTCGCTAAAAGTGTTTTGAGGAATAGCAAAAGCATTACCTGATATGTTTCCGCTGTTGCCGAATATTAAATTAGTGTTTATGTCAGTTACTATCGAGCCATTAGTCCTTTCTATCGGAGTATTGCCATTTATGAAAATCAATGTAAACGAAGCTGCATTAAATCTTCCTGTATTGAGCGAAAGTGTATTGCTGATAACAGTACTTGTAAACAGGTTTACCTCTGTTGTATTGTTTATGCAGAGATTATAAAACTTCAATGTATCATGTCCATACATTTCCTGAGTTAAGGTTCCGTTCATATTTAATGTACTTCCAGAAGTATTAAATGTACCATAATTTTCAAGATGCCCTGCAAGATAGTGAGCAAATGCACCTGTGTTGAAAGTTGTTCCAGAAGCAATATTAAAATCACCGTCAATATCAACTGAAGCTAATGCAGTTGCAGAGACACTTCCTGTTAACGTAAAGCTGCCGTGCATTGTTAGTGACGAAGAAGGCAGTGTTTTTATTCCTGTTCCACTTAGTGTCAGATTATGATAATTCGGATTTCCATCTGTTAGTAACACATTTTGGTCTCCACCATTGTATTCTACTGTTGCTCCATAAACATCTGTATACCATTTCCCTGTACCCGTTTTCGTAATATTATGCGCTATCTTCATTTTACTGCCCGATTGATTCGTTACATCAGCACCAGATATAATATCAACATCATAGAATCTTGAATTGCCTGAAATAGTTGCTCCTGAATTTAAGAAGATTACTTTGCTCGTTCCCGGGTCATTACCGTTCAGATTCTGGTCTTCCCATCCCCCGCTTAAACTATTTTTTATGTTCAGTGTACTGCTTCCCATAGTTAACACCCCTCCTGATTCAATCGTAAGTGTGTTAATAGTATCATTTGATGGCAGTACTGGCGAATTGGGTGTTGTTGATGCATCGGGAATAATCACGTGACTCAATTCATTAGGTACACCTGAACCGCCGGCAGATAAAGTCCAGTTTGACGCTGTTCCCCAATCATTGCTTGAAGAGCCATTCCAGGTATAATGTGCCGCAGAGTAATCTCTTATTGCGAAGACTGTTCTCCAGTTATGAGTTGGAAGCTTGATGAAGTAATCTATAGGAATGTTTGCCATTCCGATATATTTATTCGTAAAATCGTAAACTGCTCTTCCGTGTTCATCTGCAGGATTTTCACCACCTATATCATAATCCCAGGTAACAAGTTTTGGTTCGGTATTTATATGACCTGTTCTGCTGCTTATTAGCTCATTGTCCAGATAATGTAAATTTGCCGCAACAGTCGATGTTGAGGTATAACCCTCAGGGACTATTGACACTATTTCATATGTTCTTCTTATTGCATCCTGGATATATATATCTCCAAGTAATCCTCCAGGAGGTGTCGTACCGATTGTAACTGTAACGGACAGTGCCGTCGGCATTGTACCGGTTGTAAGCATCAGGACAGTGTATTGATTTCCGAATGTGTATGCTGTGTTCTGCAATATTCCTGCCCTTTTAATTGTTCCTGTTACGTCGCCAGTGCCTGTTGTTGCAGCATTCACACCCATATTAAGTATGTACGAATCCAGATAATCTGTGCTTGAAGAACCCGGATAAGAACCGTAATTCTTCGTCATTTCAAGAAGTCCTTTTGTTGCAGAAGGATTTGAAGCATTAAGATTTAATACACCGTTAACAGTAATATCAGACCCTGCTGTTATTCCGCCTGAACTGCTTATTGTCAGATTGTTTATTGTACCTGAAAAAAGAGTTGACGGTAATGTTATGGCGGATGAATTTGCAAATACAAGTGTTGAACTGCTATTACTTGCATCTATCTGACCGCTGCCGCTGATTGAACTTCCCGATAAAGTAAATGTATTCGCACCTACTGTAAATGTTCCTGTTGTAAGTGTTAATGTATTAGTAACAGTTAAATTTCCGTTTAATGTTAAGCCGCTGGCATTATTTAACGTGATATTGTATACTGAATTATTATAAAATCCGCCCGATGGTATGCTCTGAGCTGAATTACCGCTGAATATAACTGCTGATGATGTTGCAGATGCATCAATTTGTGCACCGTTTGAAAAATTAAGACTACCGCTTATCGTAAGTTGTTTTCCGTTTAACACTAATCTATATGCTGATTGTGTATTTATTACACTTCCTACAGTTCTGTTCTGGTCTAATACACAGTTGTTAAACGGTGATGTAGCGAACGATATATCCGTTCCTGATCCAGGGACCACTCCGCCTAACCAGTTTCCTGCCGTATTAAAATCTGTGCTTAAATTCCCCTTCCATACATAGCCACCCGTTGATTCGAGTGCACCCATTTTAGGAGTTGCATTTCTGACTGTACCATTATAATCTGTCGTTATTCCTGTTCCGGTTGCTCCCGGTAATGATGCTGATGTATTGTAATCTGCAGCATTTGTTCCGCCTGCAGAAGTAAACTGAGGATCAATATTCAAACTGTTAACGTCCTGTCCTGTAGCTATTTTCCATGCTGTAAGGTTTGGTCTTTCAGAACTTAAATATCCAAGGGAACCGTTCGTACCGGTAAAATAATAGTCGTTGTTGTTTATAGTCAGATTTGCTGTTCCTGATAAATATATTGAATAATGTTTGCCTGTCGTGCCGCTCGTTCTTGCGTTATATAAAATGTTGTTTCTGTAATTCTTTGTTGTCGTATTATTCCCTGTATAAAGACAATAAGTGGAACTTGTAGCGCCTGACGACACACTCCCGCCGACGTATACTGAATTAAAATATATACTTGTATTGTTTGTGGAAATACAATTATCAGCAATACCGTTTATCGTATAGCCTAAAGATGAAGAACCGAGGTTCACAATATTATTTGCACAGATTGTTACACCGTTTGAAATGTTTATACCTGTAATTACGGATGTGACAGTGCTTGATGCATTGGATAGATTATATACAAAATTCTTTGTTATTTGATTTGCTAAATTACCCGGAGCATAACTGAAAATGCCATACGTTTCAACTTTTCCCGATGTGCATAATTCCGATAGATTGTAAACAGTATTACCGCTTACAATTTGTGCCAGCCCTGAACCTGAAGATGTCTGACTTATACCTATTAATGCTGCATTTGAACCTGGTTGATTCTGTGCACTGCTTGTTTTTATATCCCTTACTACATTGTTTTCAATCGTATTAACACCTGCTGTTGTTGCAATACCGCGTGTCCTTGACCCTGTATTTGAGCCAGTATAACCGTTAGTAAGGTTTGCAATCGTGTTTCCTCTGATAACTGTCGTTCCGCTGCTCATACTGTATATGCCATATACATCTTCTTTAACAAGCGACGATACAGCATTAGCACTTATGTAAATGCTGTTGGGTGTTGTTAGACTTCCTACAAGATTATTACATACTGAGGCATTTGTTACTATTGCATTAAGTATTATTGATTCAAATCCTGAAGAATATGTTGTTGAGCCGACTGTGGTGACCGAGCCTACATTATTATTGTTAATGTTTACTGTTCCTGTACTAAAGTTTCTTATACCGTGCGATGTTGAGTATGTTGCCCCGTCAAAAATAACCGCAGGAGCAGAAGTGTAACCGCTGCCGCCACTGATTAATGTAAAACCTGTTACCTGTCCTCCGCTTATTATAGCTGTTGCTGTAGCAGAAGTAGTGCTTCCCGCAGTTGAGAATGTTAATGCAGGAGCAACTGTATATCCGCTTCCGCTACCGTTTAATATTATTCCTGTTACAACTCCACCGCTTATTGTAGTGGTTGCCGATGCTACAGGTGTATTAATTATAATCGAACCTGTCCCTGTTGTTGCACCTACAGTATTACCAAGAACGTCAACATTTCCCGCTGCTATATATATTCCATCCCACGGATTACTTTGAGTGCTTGTATAATTAAAATTGCTGATTACGTTATTCTGAACTGTTGTTGCAGTGGATGAACCTCCGTTGATTGTAATAGCAGAAAAGAAGTGTATAAAACTTGAGTTTACAGTCCAGGTCCCTGCACACAATGGCTGACTTCCGCCTATATAATTATTAGATATAGTATGAGGTGTTAAAGTTGTAACCTTTATTGCATTGTATACACACTGACCTGTCGGAGCAAATGTTGTAGTTTCATAAAAACTGTTGCCTGAGATAGTCCAGTTACTGGATGCAGAAGCTAAGTTTATGCCATAAGAATATGCACCTGGTGATAAGAAATCATAAATCTTATTGTTGCTGATTGTGTTAAAAGTATTTTCCCTCGTGGAACTTCCCGACGAATATATTGCGTTTACGGGTCTGCTGCCCGAATTAGTGATGTAATTATTGTCAATAACGTTGTACCCGTTTCCGTTTCCGGAAGAAGAATTGGAGAATAATACTATTCCATAACTTGAACTAACTTCTGCGCCCTTGATATAACAGTATTTTACTGTGTTATTCTCAGCTGAATTTATAAAGCGAACCGTTGAACTTAATGTCCCTGTATTAGATATAGTTAGGTCAGCAGCACCTGCCTGATTAACCCTTCCGTCTATCGTAACATAATCACCGCCGTTTATATCGATTAAAGGTGTTGCATAAATTCCCGAATTAGTAATCGAAAGACCTGATACTGTAGGATATATTGTCAGTGATGTGTAACTTGAACTCCCCGTTCCGCTTGCGTTTAAAACCGCCGATGCTGCCTCTGAAGTACTTCCGGTAATTTGTAGTGTAATAGAACCTTTTATCGTACCTGCATTTATAGCATCAAATGCAGCTTTTAATGTTACATAATTTGCTTCTGAACCGACTGTTTTTGTCACAATTTGAGAAATAAGCTGATTTGAAAACAGAATCAGAATGATAATTAATGCAATTCTGATAACCCTATTGTATTTAATGCTATTTTTTCCCATAAAAATGTTTTTATAATCTTTAAACATTATTTGAGATACAATTAGCGTGCCATATATAAATTGCGATTAACGTTCATTAGTTGGCATCGGTGCAAATAATAGTCTCATAATGAGACACAAAGTCTCATTATGAGACGTTCAACGACCAATTACAATGTCAAACGATAAATAGCCAAGTTATTGTATAACGGTTAATTTGAGATTAAATTCGATATTGTAACGTTGTTGAATATTATAAATTACACACAATTAAAAAATAGATTGCTTTATGACTTGACAAATAATATTAATTTTATTAACTTGGTACGTTCATATTTTTACAAATAATGGAACATTATTCGTAATTAATAGTATAAAAGAGATATGAGACTCACATCACATATTGACAAATTAATAACCTCAGGAAGAAAAACTCCAAAAATTCACCATTTTTCAACTTTACACTTCTATTGTAATAACAGTAAGTTATTTATCTAAAATGCGATTACCATGCGATTATCAAGCGATTACCATGCCTTTATCATGCGCAACCCTTATATACCCCATAGTAATAAGTATTGTGAGCCATTGTAAAGATTCACTTTACCCCTAAAAACCATTATATTAACATAATTAAAATATTCATGGCAAAAGTAATAGATCAGCATCTGGGTGCAACGAGAGGAAAAGTTGGTCCTAATTTGTTCAGAATGCGCGGGAATAAAAGTTTTGTTGGACCTGCACCTAAGCCATACAAGAAGACTAAAGAAGAAGGTGCCATAAATAACAGAAGAAAGTTTTCTATGTTAGTCAACTTTGCTTCTGCTGTAAACAGCAATAAGACTCTTAAATCACTTTGGGAGGAATCTGACTTTCCAGGCAAAAGTGCTTATTCGAAAATCATTTCTTTAAACTATACTTTATCAGGTGATAACTTCATGAAACTAAAGGCAAGGATAGTACCTGATGATTTCAATCTCACAATACATAATGTAATTCTTGATAAATCTGTTTTCGATATTACATTTACAGTATTCCAGGAGATGATACAAAAGTTATCCCCTGCTGTCAGCTTTATCGGTATGATAGTTTTAACACACCCAAAAGACATATCATCAAAAAAGCCTAAAGCAAACAGAAAGATAATCATGGTTGAACAGAAAGTAGATAAATACGCTTTTGATTTATCCGGTAATACATTCAGTTTCAAATGTCCTGTAAATGCACTGGAAATAATTAATGATTTTAAAAAGGCAGTAGTTTATTTTGCGGTTGCTTCTTCGGTAACAGCAGATAAACAAGCAGGATTCGGAGCGGATGGATATATCACAAAAGGAACCGAGATACACGACAAGGAGTTAGAAGAAAATCAAAGAATAAAGGATTTAATTGAAGAAAAGAAATCTGCAAAAGCTGAGGTAGAAACAGAATTCAGCATAAAAATCAGATAATCAACATAACTTTTTCTCTTTTATAACTTAAAATATATGTTTATTTTTCATTAAGAGTATGTTTCCCTAATTTTATTTTTATTAAATGATAACAAAACTTTTTATCAGTAAAAATAGATTTCTATTCAGTGTTGTTTATATCCTTATATTCAGCTTACTTCTTACTTCCTGTGAAACAGTTACAACAAAAACAATCAGACCTGATGAAATATCAGGTCCAATCAGTAAGATTGAGAATGCAACTCATCTTGTGCTTAAAGACGCAGCGTATGTATCTCTTAGCGATAAGGATGTTTTTTATGCAGATAAGTATAAAGACCTTAAGAAAGTTATAATCGTCAGGAACAAACAGGGTTATCCTGAAAGAGACACAATAAGTAATGTTACGATTCATAAATTTCACGAGAAGACTTATTCGATTTCCGATGTTAAGGAAATTTACATTGAGCAAAGAGAGATTGATACCAAAACATCTATTGTCACGACTATAACGATCGTACTTGGTGCCGCCTTACTATCATTGATAGTTTTGTTTTTCGTTGCAATTAATAGTGCAAGTCATTCCTGTCCGTTTATTTATTCTTACGACGGCGCAAGATACATTCTGGATGCCGAGCCGCTTGGTGGAGCAATCTGCGAAGGTCTCGAACGTACAGATATATCAAAGCTTGAACTTATGAAAAACATTGACGGAAAGTTTCAGTTTAAAGTAAGGAATAATAACGATGAACAGCAGAGAGTCGATGCGATGAAGTTCGTGAGTGTTAAACATTCAGCGGATGAGAATGTCACACCTGATTTCCAAAGAAAGTTCTACAAATATAAGAATACCGTTAAACCTGTTTCCGTAATAAACGAAGAAGGCACAGACATTACAAAATTCCTCTTGTCAAAAGATGATATCAGGTGGCAGAATGATTTACCTATCGATACAATTTATAAACCTTACGACTCAAAGGAGAAACTGACACTGAGATTCCCCCGCCCTGTGAATGCAAAGAATGCAATGCTGGTTATTAATGGCGGTGCGTCTGTATTCGGTTCGAAAATGGTTCCGGTATTTCTCGGGTTAAAAGGTAATAAAGTTGATGATTGGTTCAAGACAGTATACCCGGGCAGTGAAGAGCAGAAGAAACTTTTTAATGTAATGCACAGAGACGAAACTTTCTATATGGACATTAAGGTAGCAGAGGATGGTTCTTTAAGGAATACAGGCATAATGAAGTCCAACGGTCCTATGGTAGATGAAGATATGCTATACCGTTTAAGCTTCGGTAATAGCAACTCAGACTATGTTGAAATAGTTTTAACACCTCAGCGATACTTCTGGAAGTTTGATATGATTAATATTATTTATGACTATGAGGAAGTTAATGCTTCGGATATTGAGCAGTTAAAGTACTCTTACGCAAAAGATAATAACGGCAATAACATTGTCAGTAAACTTAATAACGCAGACAAAGATTATTATCGTATGCCAAACGTAGGTGATTATGCAGATTTAAACATAAACGCTCCTGAGAATTACAGCAAAGAAACAAATTCTATCTTTGTTGAGACTACTGGCTGGTACGACATCAATCTGGCTAAAGATAAAGAACCGAACAACAAAATCATAGAAGATATTTTCAGCTCGGAAGGCGGACTGCTTCAGTATGCTATGGGAATATACTTTAAAAACCTGAAGGATATAACACAGGCTTACAACATTAAATTTGGTATAAGATAAACTATTAAATGGAAGATAAATGATAACAAAATACCTGAACAATAAAAGCAGGTTTATGATAAACATAATTTATCTGCTTGTATTTGCTTTGCTGCTCACATCATGCGAGACAGTTTCGAATCATAAGGTAAATACCGAAAGTATAAAGAATGGCAATGTGCAGATTTCCAATGCAACACATCTTGTACTGAAGAATGGTTCATTCGTTCCTCTGGAAAATAAAGAAGTTTATTTTAGAAAAGATTATAATGGTATTGCAAACGTCATTGTAGTAAAAGATACCAAGGAAAGTTACGTAAGAGATACTATAAAGAATACGAAGGTCTCAAAGTTTGCGGTGAACACTTATCAGGTTGACTCAGTTAAAGAAATATATGTTGAGAAGAGAGTGTTAGACCCGACCAAAACTGTCTTGGTAGTTCTCGGTACGATTGCAGTTGCAGCTCTGGTGCTTGTAGCTATAATAGCAATTGACCTCTCAAATCATCCTATACGTTCCTGCCCTTACATATATTCATACGACGGTACGAGATACATAATGGACGCAGAACCGCTCGGAGGAGCAGTTTGCGAAGGACTTGAAAGAACAGATGTATCACGGCTTGAGAATTTAAAAGAAACAGACGGCAGGTTTAAACTTATTGTGAAGAACGTAAATGATGAACAGCAAAGGATTGATGCAATGAAATTTTTCAGCGTCAGACATAATACTGATGAATTTACTGCACCTGATTTTAATAGAAAGTTTTTTAAATACATTAATCCTGTAAAACCTGTTCTGGTAAAGAATGAAGACGGGAAAGATATAACTAAGTTCTTTTCGGATAAAGACAATGTTAAATGGTTTAACGAATTACCTTATGATACTCTTAATAAAGCATCAAGCTCAAAAGAAACCATTACTCTAAAATTTCCTAAACCAAAGAACGCAAAGAATGCGATGCTGCTCATAAACGGAGGTGCATCTTACTTTGGCTCTAACATGATTAAAGAATTGCTCGACTTAAAAGGCGATAAAGTTGATGACTGGTATAAGTCAATTTATCCCGGAAGCGATGAACAGAGGAAACTGTTCGAAGTAATGCACAGGGATGAGACTTATTATATGGACATCAAGGTTGCAGATAATAATACTTTGCGCAATACGGGAATAATGAAATCGAACGGTCCTATAGTTGACGAGGATGTGCTCTACCCTGTCAACCTTGATAACCACAACTCAGAATACGTGGAAATAGTTTTAACACCACAAAGATACTTCTGGAAGTTCGACCAGATTAACATTGTGTATGATTACGAAGAAGTGAGCCAGTCTGATGTTCAGCAGCTTAACATTACTTACTCAAAGGATAATAATGGTAATGATGTATCTGATAAATTAAATAATGCAGATAAAGAATACTACCGTATGCCGAACATAGGCGACAGGACTGATTTATCCGTAAGTCTGCCGAATGGCTACAACAAAGAAACTAATGACATATTCGTTGAGACAACAGGATGGTATGACATCAACCTGAAGAAAGAAGGAAAACCAAATAGTAATATGATGGAAATGATTTTCAGTGAAGAAGGCGGTTTATACAGGTATGCAATGGATTTATATTACAAAAGCATAAGCAATTTATCCAACAACTATAATAATAATTAAAATATGGCAGCTAAATTTTTGTTACCGGTAATAGTCCTGTTTATAATGTTAAGTTCAGTTTCATACGCACAAACGGACAGTTCTAAATTCTTTGTACTGATGAAGCACAAAGTTGAAATAGGGAAATACTATGATGTTGGATTTCAAAACCTTACTTCAACAAAAGGAAAACTTCTTGCAGTTAACAAAGAAAGTATTTTAATGCTTGTTGATAACCGTGTGGAGGAGTTTGATATTGAAGACTTAAAGTTTGTTCAGGACTATGAGGCAGACTCTGTCATATACACTTCGTTAAACGGTTCAAAGAATTATAAACCGCTTTATTCGCTGAGTGCAGGCTTCACCCAGATGAAAAATGACAACTATAATTCAAGCTATTATTACGGCTATGGATCAAACGACGGTAATATTAACGGTTTCAATGTAATGGGCGATGCATTACTGAAGACTACGGATAATTTCGGTTTCAGGTTTGATTTTAATTACACACATATTGTGAGTAGCAATTTTTCAGATGTCGGATACTATTACAGTTATGATTCTACATCCTATAAAAGCGAGACTGAGTACAGCAGTTTAAACATACTTACAGTGAAATCCGGTATATTATTCGGTGCAATGGCGAGTGAAGAAAAGTTTAACTTTTATATATACATCGGGTTAGGCTTCGGATATATGTTTAAAGGGGCTGATATATCTTACAATCATATAACTAAAAGAAATGTGACTACTACGACAGCATATACTTCGGGAAGCAGAAGTGATTTTATTTACGGAGCACATGGAATTATCAGATTCAGTTATAAAATATCAAAGAAATATGCCGTATTTGCCGAACCGTCTGTACAGTTCTGGTCAAATAGAATCGACAGATTAATTGGTATTAACGGAGGAATTACATTCCTGCTTTAATCAATAAACATCAAACAAAAACTTAGGTGACGGTGATTTTGTAATCGTTCCGCCGTTGTATACTATGGAATCGTATACTTCCCAGCCGCCGCTCATTGAGAAGTTTGCTTTACCCAAATACCTGCCACTGCCTGTTGATGCGGGGTTAACATTGTTGCTTGAACCGTGTCCGTGTGACGGCATCCATGTTTTAATAAACATTTCTGCCCCGTTTACCTCAGTGTATACTTTATCGTTATTCGTCTGATGAAGAATAAATGACATATTGTTCAGCCCTACTTTTGCATTCATAGGTTCTATCAATGAAAGTACATAAGTATGACCGCCAACCATATCATCCCACGCTCTTACCTGATTAGTTGAATTAACCGAGACTGTAAACCTTACAGAATCTACAGATGCTTCATTGTTGTAATTATAAAAACCAAACCAAGAACCGCTGGAATCTGATATCATCGTAAAACTTGCATACCCTGTGAACATTTGCTTATCTGAATCGTAGTTAAACACACTGCTTACCGGCGATGAATGCCACGGACTGCCAAGAAAGTGAAACATCTTTGGCTGATAATAGACTGACCCTGTTTTCTTTTCAACTCCTGATATAAATACTTTGAAACCGATATCGTTATAACCATAGTTGAGTATACTTCCTGAAGCACTATACTGTTCAAACTTTGCAGTCCCCTGCTCGATTGTATTAATCTTTACGTAATTGCTGCTGGTGTTATTGTTAGCAGGGTCTACCGGACTGTTTGAATTGCAGCCTGTGAAAATAATGAAAACGATAAGTATAGTTAAATATTTAAGCATATTAATTAATTTTTATAAATTATGTATATCGCCACAGAAATGCAATCGATAATGATAATATGAATTCCGATTTCGATATAATTATAGTTGCTAACATATAATCCCTACGCTGGTAAACCAGAATTTTAATCTCTAACCCTGAAAAAATCTCTATCTGCGAAAATCCGCTCTTTCAGCGTCATCCGCGTTCCAATCCTTTCTTTGCCATCTTGTGCACGTTTTCACTCGTAACTGTCTAAAGGGATATTTTATTGGGTACAATTCTTACCTACTAACATTTTATCCCTAAAGGGATAAACCTTTGTCTTGAGTTTATTAATTCTCTAATTCCCTTTAGGGAATAAACATTAGTAGGTACACGAGTCCAACAAATTTCTTATCCCTTTAGGGATTATATGTCAATTTGCAATAATAAATTTACCCATTACGAATGAATCACCCGCAATTAAAAAACCCTCTTCGGATACCGGAGAGGGTTTATCTTACAGTTAAATAAATAATC
>JBMOHR010000010.1:0-26922 GCA_049317745.1 Ignavibacteria bacterium | reverse complement strand
ATTATCTCGATTCGAGTTCTGCCCCAAGGCAGTTGAACTGTGCATTCCTGGAATCTAACGATGTGCAGCCTGCAACGGGTCAATGGGCACCGGGAGCAGATTCACTTGGGAGAAAGTTATTATTGTATATATTCAATTCAAACTATGATACATCAATAGTGACCCCTTACAAGAACAGAAATTTATTCCTTCAGCAATCACAGTTTGACATTATGTACGTCTGGGCGCCAAGACTATTAAGCCCAACTGCAAACTTTTCTGAAGGGGATTCACTTATGTTTTATCCTTATACGGTAACAAGACCCGGGGTGATTTATGAATTTTCAACAACATCGCCTACGGTTCCTGTGATAGAAATATCGAATGAAGTACCTGAAAAGTATGACTTATTACAGAATTATCCGAACCCGTTTAATCCTGAAACGAACATAAGGTTTGCACTGCCAGAGAAATCATTCGTAACTGTAAAAGTGTATAACGTTCTCGGACAACTTGTTGAAACACTGATAAACAATGAACGGCTTGATGTGGGATTACATCAGACATCGTTTAACGGAAACAGGTTTGCGAGTGGAATATATTTCTACACAATACAAACAGAGAAGTTTACACAGACGAAGCGAATGGTGCTTTTGAAGTGACGTTATAGTATATAATATACACAAACTTAAAATTTGTTTAGCATAATAGTTGTTATAACTATTGTGCTAAACATTTTTATTAATAATAATTCAAACAAATGAATAACTTAGAGAATAAAGTAATAATTATCACAGGCGGTTCGAAAGGAATCGGAAGAGTAACTGCTTTGCGGCTTGCTAAACAGAATGCACGGCTTGTACTCGCATCGAGGAAGATTGATGACCTTATGAAAATAAAAGAAGAGCTTCAGTTACCAGATGACAGGATTTTACTAGTGGAAGCGGATGTATCGAATGAGGAAGACTGCAGTTCGATAGTGAATCAGGCAGTTGAGAAGTTTGGCAGAGTGGATGTGCTTATTAATAATGCTGCCCAGTTTAACAGGAGCAAGGTGATTGATTTAGACCTGAATGACTTTGACAGAGTATGGAAGACAAACGTTAGAGGTGTGATTGCGATGACTCAGAGAGTTTTACCGCATATGATAAACCAGAATGAGGGAACGATTCTTAACATCAGTTCCACATCGGGGAAAAGGGGATACGTAACGGGTGCAGCTTATGCAGCATCTAAGTTTGCTTTAAACGGGTTTACGGAATGTTTGCTCAGAGAAGTGAGAGAAAACAACATCAGAGTACTGACGATTAGTCCGTCGATGGTAGATAAAAGAGTAAAGAATGAAGACGAATTAAAGAATTCAGGTAAAGGAGTATACATGAGAGCGGAAGATGTTGCTGATTCCATATTGCTTTGTTTAAACCTGCCACAACGTGCATTGATAAAGGACATAGAAATATGGGGCACTAACCCATAATAATAATCCTATTTACCGGTGTTTGAAACGAGATAACCTTTTCCGTTACATCTCCAGCAAGAAACGTTAACCGGAACGCCTGTATTCTTTATATTCAAAACAGTTGCACCTTTGCAAATTGGGCAATCATATCTTAATTCTGTAGTCGGAGCTTCGATTGATTTACAAGTATTCCCATTTTGATCAAATCTTTCATATTCATATAAAGTGACGACAGCCTTTGCCTGATATGCAATTGATTTAGATTGTGCAAATATACTTGAGGATACTAAAAATAGTGACGGTAAAACGAAAAATATAAATATTGTATGTTTCATAATATTTAATTTTATATAAAAGACATCATTTAACTCTCTCCAATTATAATCAGATATTAAGATATTTGCAATACCTAATTATAACAACAAAAAGCTGCTTAAACTATATGCGGCACGAATCCTTAGAGTTTAAGGAAGCGTGACTTATTATATTGACATCTTCATTTTTTGTTATTAAGTTGAATTAAATAAGTAGATTACTTTTTTATCAGGATTTTAAAACGGAGGTAATATGAAATCCCTGTTTACTCTATTAATAGTATTGTTTGCTGTTGTAAATTTGCAGGCTCAAAACTGGATACTATCAACAAACCCGGCAAAAAATGGGTTAAACATTAATAAAAACTCAAATATTCAAATCACATTCAACAGGCAGATGTCTTCTGCATCTTTGAATTCAAGCAATGTCAAATTATACGGTAACATTCAGGGATATTTCCCATGTACATTCAGTTATAATCAGTCAGAAAAGAAACTGACTATTACACATTCCAAAAGTTTTCTTCCCGGCGAGAATGTAAATGTGATTTTAACAGGTAACATAAGGGATACTGCAAACGCAACGATGGGGAAGGTATATTCGATGATGTTTACAGCACAGGCTATTCGTGGAACAGGTATGTTTATACAGAAGAATACATCATTACCTGTAGGGTCAGGACCTTATTATTGTACTTCTGCAGATTTTAACAACGATGCTAAGCCTGATATAGCATTGACGAATTACAGTTCAAGCAGTATTTCAGTTCTTAAAAATACAGGTGGATTGAATTTTCTTACACAGACAATTTCGGGAAATACTAACCCTGCAGGAATTGTAAGCGGAGATATTGATTGTGACGGTGATATGGATATAATTACAACTCTTGAAACACTTAACGGAGTTGCAGTATACTTAAATAACGGAAGCGGAACCTTTACTTCAATGCCGTATTTCCTGACAGGAGTTCACCCAACTGCAATTGCCATAGGTTTTGTTGACAGTGATGAATATCCTGATATCATTACTGCAAGCTGGGATGTATCCAGTCCCAATATTAAAGTTTATAAAAACAATGGTAACGGCACTTTCACTTTAAACAATACTTACAACAATGTCGGGTCACGTCCACTGTGTATATACATTGGTGACATTGATAACGACGGTGATAATGATGTCGGAGTAGGGATAGATTATTCGAACCCGAGAGTAGAATTTTTCCTTAATGATGGTTTGGGTAATCTGACTTATAGTTCAAGTACGTTGACTCTGGACAGACCTTATGGTATTGCAGGAAATGACCTTAATGGTGATGGGTCTGTCGATATAGTTGTTTCGAATAAATACGATAATTCTCTTTCGATTCTTTTGAACAACGGCAGCGGGAATTTTACGAATTATATATATCCTACACTTGGGTCTTATCCTTACGGAGTAACACTTAACGATTTTAACAAAGACGGTAAAATTGATATAGCAACTGCATTGCAAAGTTCGCAGAATATTGATGTAAAAATAAATACAGGCAGTTCTCCGCTTTTCTCTTCATATTCATACCCAAACCAGTTCGGGATTTCAACAAATCTTGTGAGTTCCGATTTTGATGGTGATGAAGACGTAGATATTGCCGTGTTGGATAATAATTCAAATTCTTTATGCATTTATAAAAATACCGATTCAATATCAATTAATATAAATCCCATAAGTTCTGAAATTCCGTCTGCATTTAAACTTAATCAGAATTACCCTAATCCGTTTAATCCTTCCACTACTATCAGGTTTGAAATTCCTGTTACCGGAAACAGTTTTACGACTTTGAAAGTGTACAATTCGGCAGGGATTGAAGTTAGTGCAACATTTACCGGTAATCTTAAACCTGGAGTATATGAAATAATGTGGAATGCAACGTCTCTGTCAAGTGGAGTTTATTATTATAAATTGCAATCGGGTGATTTCTCTGAAACAAAAAAGATGATATTGCTTAAATAACAATAAATTAATAAGATTCTGTTACAGCGGAAATTTATTTGAGCCGTTCCATTTTATAAGTTTGTCGCGTGTTTCCTTGGTTAGAGTTTTCCAGGAAGCAACTATTCTTGTCATGTCTGTAAGTTCACCAATAATAATTTTGTGATTGTTCTCATCTTTATCCCTGAGGTCAACTGTGATAAGGTATGACTGCATTTTAGGTTCTATATTCAGTTCATCCTGCAGTTTCACAAAAAGGGGATCATCGTCCGTACTGGCATTAATTCCAAAATACTTCCATTGTCTGCTGTCTGAATAGCCTGATGAACTGCAAGATGCGAAGGTAATTAATAATAATGATGTGATTGTAAGATAAATCAGTTTGTTCATAATATTAAAATATAAAATGCCTCTTGTCAGGAAACAAGAGGCATTATATTAATAAAATTGATTATTTACGTTTAAACTTGTCTTCTTCGAGAGTGAATGTTAATGATATTCTGTGTGTGTTACCGAGATCTTCAGTGCCGTCGAACTTTGCGAATGAGTAGTCGATGTTAATCTTCGGGAGCTTGATACCTGCACCGAGTGTCAGGTTTCCGATTTCGTTATAACCGCCGCGAATGCTGAAAAGGTTTGCGTAGTTGTATTCGAGTCCGCCGTGGAAATCGAATGATACGGCACCTATGTTAAAATTAGATGCAGTTCTTCTGTTTTCAAACCTTACGTCTAAATCAGATGCAGGAACAAAAGTACCGTTAAGGAATGGTACAGGAATTACGTATGCCGCACCGATTTTAGCAGTAGGGGATATATTCTCTTTTTTCCCTGTGCTCCAGGCAAGGTATGTTGTTGTAACGTCCTGCAGGTTTGCACCAATCATCAATCTTTCAATTGGATTGTAAGCGAGGCCTAAATCAAAACCAAGACCCCATGCAGATTCTTCTGCAAGTGAACGTCTTATAACTTTGAAGTTTGCACCGTATGAAAACTTTTCGTTTTGTTTTTTGGAGTAAGTAAGATAAAATGCATAATCCGTAGAATTGAAATAAGTAATTCTGTCAGGGTCGAGTCGTTCACCCGGGTCAATCTGACCATTTCCGTTAAGGTCTATTAAAGCGTTGCGAGTATCAGGAATATCAGAGATACCATTAACCATAACGCTTAATCCAAGCGACTGATTCTTTCCGATTGGAACTCCGACAGAACCATAATTATAGTTAAGAAGGTTTCCAAACCTTGCGTCGTGCATTAAAGCAAACTGAGGATATTCAAGCTTAGACAGAAGAGCAGGATTCCAGTAACCGGCTGTAACGTCGTTTACCAAAGCAACATAGGCACTACCCATTCCAAGGGGTCTTCCGCCTACACCAATGGCTAAGAATTCACCGGCATATTTACTGCCGTTACCCTGTGAAAAACCTGAGTTACTGAGAATTGCGAGAAATGCAATTACAACTACCGAAATTTTGATATATTTCATGTTTTAAAAAATTTTGTTTTGTACAAATTGTACAATATGCCTATATGCACTCTCCTGTGATTTTCTTTAATTATCTTAATTTAAAGTAAATAAATCAATACTAAAAGGAAAAAATTGAATAAATATATTTAAGTAATATAATTATTGATTTATAAATCAATTTTATTGAGACTATATTTTGATTAATTTAAAATAATTACAATTTAAACTATATATGAGAAAATTACTTTTAGCAGTTGTAGGATTATTCCTTATAATCATAAACCTTACTCAGGCGCAGGATAAATTTGCGACTATACTATCAAATTCAGAAAAGAAATTAAGTTCTGATATAATGACTCCGGAAGTGCTCTGGTCATTTGGAAGGATTACGGAAATGACGGTTTCTCCTGACGAGCAAACCGTTGTTTATGCGGTCAGGTATTTTAACATAAAACTGAATAAAGGACAGACTGATATATACAGTGTAAGTGTTGACGGCTCAAAAAAGAAAAGACTTACTGAATCTTCGGACGCAAAGTTCGGACTGAAGTTCAGACCTGACGGAAAAAAGATTGGGTACGTTTCAAACAGAGGCGGCACTATGCAGGTCTGGGAAATGAATCCTGACGGAAGTGATTTAAAGCAGGTGTCGAACGTAACTGACGGAGTGAATGACTTTAAGTATTCGCCTGATATGACAAAGGTGTTTTATTTAAAGGATGTGAAGATAGATAAGACAGTTCAGGATATCTATCCGGATTTACCAAAGGCAAATGCGAGAATAATTGACGACTTAATGTACAGGCACTGGGACGAATGGGAAGACGGACTGTACAGCCATATATTTATATCGGATTATAACGGCGGGAACATAAAAGACGGACTTGATATAAACGAAGGCGAAGGATGGGACACACCTGTAAAGCCGTTTGGCGGTGTAGAACAGATTAACTGGAGTGCGGATTCAAAGAAGATTGCTTATACGAGCAAGAAGATGAGAGGAAAGCAATACGCGATTTCCACTAACTCTGATATATATTTATACGATTTAAGTTCAAAGCAGACTGTTAATCTTTCTGAGGGAATGATGGGATACGATGTCGGTCCTGTCTTTTCACCTGACGGGAAATACGTTGCGTGGACGAGTATGGAGCGTGACGGGTATGAATCGGATAAGACAAGATTGTTTATGCTTAACTTAAGTACCAATGAAAAGACTTATTGCACGAAGGACTTAGACCAGTATGCAGAGAATCACGAGTTTACAAAAGACAGCAAGGAAATATATTTTACGAGCGGCGTGAAGGGGACGCAGGAAATTTACAGGTATGACATTGCTTCAGGAAAAAATACAAGAGTTACAGACGGCGTGCATAATTATATATCGGTCACAAAGGCAGGGAATAGTTTAATCGCAATGAGGCAGTCGATGTCAAAGCCGACAGAAATATATTCCGTGAATCCAGCGAGCGGTGAGGCAAAGGAAATAAGTTTTGTTAACAAGGGAATGCTAGACCAGTTGAAGATTGGCGAAGTGAAGAAGAGAATGGTTAAAACTACAGATAATAAAGATATGCTTGCGTGGGTTGTGTATCCGCCGAACTTTGACCCGAATAAAAAGTATCCTACACTGCTTTTCTGTGAAGGCGGTCCGCAAAGCACTGTTGACCAGTTCTGGAGCTACAGATGGAATTTTCAGATGATGGCGGCAAACGGTTATATTATCATTGCACCGAACAGAAGAGGAGTACCTTCATTCGGAATGGAATGGCTTGAACAGATAAGCGGAGACTACGGCGGTCAGAATATGAAGGACTATTTAAGTGCGATTGATGATATATCGACAGAACCTTATGTTGATAAAGATAAACTCGGAGCAGTTGGTGCGAGTTACGGAGGCTTCTCTGTATTCTGGCTTGCAGGTAATCATGATAAGAGGTTTAAAGCATTCATCGCACACGACGGAATGTTTAATCTTGAGAGTCAGTATCTGGAAACAGAAGAAATGTGGTTTGTTAACTGGGATTTAGGGGGTGCTTTCTGGGAAAAAGAAAACAAAGTAGCACAAAAGACATACGATATTTCTCCGCATAAATACGTGAAGAACTGGGATACACCTATACTCGTAATTCACGGAGAAAGAGATTACAGAATTGCGTATACTCAGGCAATGCAGGCATTCAATGCTGCAGTGCTTCTGGGAGTACCTGCAAGGATGTTATTGCTGCCAGAAGAAAACCATTGGGTGTTGTCTCCGCAGAACGGGATACTGTGGCAGAGGACATTCTTCGGATGGCTGGATAAGTGGTTGAAGTAAGGAGTTAGAATTTAGAAGTTAGGAGTTAGAATTAAGCAGTAAGGAAGAAAGGTGAGTGGGATATTTGATTTTTGATATGTATATTTTATATTTTATTTTTAATATTTGATATAAGAAGGTATTTCTTTAAAAGGGTGTAAATAATTTATTATGTAATCGGGTTAAGGGGTTAAACGGATTTTATAATTATTATTTAAACTTATGGAAGAAGAAATTTATTCAGAAGATGGTAAGAAAGAAAGACGGTCGTTCGTAAAAGATATGCCGAAGAATGAAAGACCCCGTGAGAAGTTACTCACGAAGGGAACCAAGGCAATGAACGATTATGAGTTATTAGCGATACTTTTGCGGACAGGAATTAAGGGCGAACATGTACTTGATTTATCGAAGAGGATAATAGGTGAGTTTCGGTCGCTTGAATACCTGTTTGAAGCATCTATGCAGGATTTGATGAAGATAAAGGGTATAGGTATGGCAAAGGCAGCTGAACTTACATCGTGTATAACGCTTGCGAAAAGATATTCGAAGGAAAGAGTTAATAACGAAAACCTGCGTCTATCGAGGCAGTCGATTACCGACCCTGAGGTTGCAGCGAATTTTATAAGAGACCAGATAGAGGATTTTTCAAAAGAGCATTTCTTCGTTCTGAACCTTGACGTGAGAAACAGGATTATTGATGCTGATTTAATATCGAAAGGAACACTGACGGCGAGTCTGGTACATCCGAGGGAAACTTTTGAGAGTGCTATCAGGAAACATTCGGCGAGTATAATAGTCTCGCACAATCATCCTTCAGGTGATATAAGTCCGTCTGAAGAAGACATAAGGATTTCAAGAAGACTGAAAGATGCAGGAAAGATTCTTGGAATAGAATTGCTGGACCATATAATACTGACAAAGGATAAATTCTGCAGTTTAAAAGATAAAGGATTAATTTAATACAATATGGAATATAAAGATTATTACAAAATACTCGGAGTAGATAAAAAAGCGAGCAGCGCTGAGATAAAAAAGGCGTTCAGAAAACTTGCTATGAAGTATCATCCCGATAAAGCAAAGGGAGATAAGTCTGCAGAGGAAAAGTTTAAGGGTATAAACGAGGCGAATGAAGTACTGAGCGACCCTTCGAAAAGAAAGAAGTATGATGAACTCGGTTCGAACTGGCAGAATTATGAACAGGCAGGAGGAAACGAAGGGTTTGACTGGGGAAGGTATGGAAATCAGGGAGAAGGCGGATATCAGCAATATAATGGTGACTTTGATGATATGTCAGGATATTCTGATTTTTTTGATGCGTTCTTTGGCGGAAGAGGTAAATCGAGAAGAGGCGGCGGGAGAAGTGTTTCAACGATAGGTCAGGATATGCAGGCAATGATAGAGATTACTATGCGCGAGTCATACAGCGGCACTTCGAAAGTATTTAATTATAACGGTCAGTCGATAAAGTTAAACATAAAACCAGGAATCGCCGACGGACAGGTATTAAAATTAGCAGGAAAAGGCGGCGCAGGTATCAGGGGCGGTCAGGCAGGGGATTTACTGATAACTATTAAAGTTTTATCCGATGCTGTTTTCGACAGAAAAGGAGATGACCTGTATGCTTACTTAAACGTGCCTCTTTACGATGCAGTTCTTGGCGGGAAAGTTGAGTTTGAAATGATAAAAGGAAAAGTGAAAGTTGATGTGCCGAAGGAATGTTCTGCCGGAAAGATATTCAGGCTGGCAAAACTTGGAATGCCGAAGTATGGAAATACAGGCGAAAGCGGTGATTTATATTTAACAGTGAAGATAGATTTACCGAAGAATTTAAGTGCGAAAGAGACAGCACTGTTTAATGAGTTGAAGGCATTAGGCAATAGGCATTAGGCAATAGAGAGTTACGAGAGAAAATCCGTCGCGGCGGACAAGATGACAAGAGAATATTGGAACGCGGATGACGCTGAAAGAGCGGATTTCCGCTGATAGAGATTTTTAGGGTCAAAGATAAGATTAAGGCTTGCCAGCGTATTGATTAGGGAGTGTGCATTAGGCATCAGAATTCAGTTAGTCGAAAGAGTAGCGTGTTTTTTTCTTATTTGGTCTTCGACCACTCTTCGACCTTTTGTCGACCGCTCTTCGACCTTTTCTCGACGCTCGCTCGACCTTTCCTCGACCTTTCTTCGACAAAATGCTAAAAAGAGCAAGGAACGAACAAAAGTCCATTATTTTATAAACATCAAACCTAATTTCTCACCAAATATTAAGAAACAAGAGGAGGAAATGATATAATTATTGTTATACAATTCTCATTATTTGTAAAACAGTTTAACGGGAATATAAATAGGTATAGAATAACTATGATTCAGTATACTCCAGGCTATGATATAGTATAGGGAAAGCATTAGCAAAGCGATAGATGAACGATAGGAAAGTGCGTTTGAAGTGCGTTTGAAGTGTGTTTGAAGTGCGTTTCAAGTGTATTTGAAGTGGGTGGAACAGGAATGCTATGTTTTATCAGATATTTAAGCTATTTTAATAAAAATATAAACATTTTTACGTATGCTTAAAAGTTAAACTCAGGGTATTCTGATAATATTATAATATACAAAAATAGAATTTAATTGTCAAGTCAAAAACTAATAAATGTAAATCAATATTTATAGTTTTACCAAGTAATAATATAATATTGGGTTGGATTTTTGACCATTGAATTTTCATTGTTAGTCTGTTTCGTTTTGTACAAATTTGGTGCTCACACCTCACACATAAAAAAGGTCTTGTTAATTCCAATTCGGTTACATAAGTTCTGATTATGCATTATTTTTATGAGTGGGATATTATAAACGAGGAATGATAAAGTATAATTATTTATTGAATTCGTATAAGCCCATCTGAAATACTATCAACCCCGAAAAGTATTTTCAGGTTTAAATGAATTTTATTTATTTAAAAAGAGTGATAAACACTATGAATGAAAAAGACAAAACATTATTCCCTCCATACCGAAGCGGTTATTGGATTGCATGGTGTTTCCTGATTTCAGGATTTATACTGACAGGTTTTACTGCCTATATAATAAAACTGAAAATTGATGCTGACTTAAAACATGAATTTGAAATTGAGTGCAATGAAATAAAGAAAAGTATTTCTGTTAGGCTTTCTGCTCACGCTCAATTATTACGGGGAGGTGCTTCGTATCTAATGTCTGATGAGTACGTATCCCGTGAGGAATGGAAATCTTATATAGAGAATGGAAAAATAGATAAGAATCTTCCGGGTATTCAGGGTATGGGTTTTTCATTAATTGTTCCAAAAGTGCAATTAACACGTCATATACAGGAAATCCGCAAAGAGGGATTCCCAGAGTATAAAATGTTTCCCGAAGGCAACCGCGAAATCTATACTTCAGTAATCTACCTAGAACCTTTCTCAGGAAAAAATCTCCGCGCATTCGGGTATGATATGTATTCCGAGCCGGTACGCAGAGCGGCAATGGAGCAATCGCGTGATTCAAATACTGCAATGCTCTCGGGTAAAGTGAGACTTGTACAGGAAGGCGACGAGGAAGTTCAGGCAGGTACATTAATGTATGTCCCTGTTTATAAAGAGGGAATGCCGGTAAATACAGTTGAAGAGAGGCGTTTAGCAATAATGGGATGGGTTTACAATCCTTACCGCATGAACGATTTAATGCTGGGAATTTTGGGTGGTTGGGATTTGCAGAGCGAAAACAGAATACGTTTACAAATATATGACGGTGATATTTTAACGACGGAAACATTACTTTTTGATACAAAAACCGGTGATACAGTTTCTGTTAAAGAGACACTAAATCAATTATTGCCGATAGATTTCAACGGAAAACACTGGACTTTAAATCTTTCAGGTGCAGATTTACACTCGTCATATCTTAATTTCATTTATGCATTTCTAATATGTGGAATCGTGATAAGCATATTGATATTCTTTTTAATTAAATCTATGCTTAATACACGTATCAGAGCTGTTGAAATTGCGGAAGGATTAACAGCTGATATACAAGAAAGCGAAGCAAAATTCAGGCAATTAATAGAGAATAGCCATGATATTATATTCACAATATCAGTTGATGGTGTTTTCACCTTTGTCTCCAAATCGTGGACAAATCTTCTGGGTCACACGATAAAAGAGGTGGTGGGACAACCATTCCAGAAATTTGTCCATTCTGATGATATACCCATGTGTACGGCATTTCTGCAAAAAATTATAGAAACAGGAAAACGTCAGGAGGGTATTGATTTCCGCGTAAGGCATAAAAACGGAAAATGGTTATGGCAAACATCGAATGTAATTAATATAACAAATGAAACGGGTATTGTCGTCGCTTTAGAAGGCATAGCTCACGACATCACCGAGCGTAAACTTGCTGAGGAAGAATTACACAAGAGCGAAGAGCGATACAGGTTAATTTTAAAGAATTCTTTCGAGTCCGTCTACTTATTTGACGAATATTCAAAACAAATTGTCGATGCAAACCCTGCATTTTTAAAATTATCAGGTTATGCAATAGAAGAAGCGAGAACTCTTACATTGTATGACATAGTTGCTGAAGAACACTCGAGCATAGACAGAAATATAACTAAAGTATTATCGGGTACAGGTTTTTCCATGGGCGAGAGAAGATGGAAAAGAAAAGACGGAACAATTGTGATTGTGGAAGCATCCGCGAGTAAGTTTATTCAAAACGGGAAAACTGTTATTTTTATTAGCGGTCGTGACATCTCCGAGCGCAAGCAGACGGAAAAGATAATAAGGGATAACGAAATATATTTAAAAAAGACACAGACGATTGCAAATCTTGGTACTTATACGATGGACTTAACATCGGGCAAATGGTCGAGTTCTGAAATACTTGAGGATATATTCGGCATAGAAACTGATTATGATAAATCGGGCGAAGGGTGGATATCATTGATTCATCCGGAATGGCAGAAAATTATATCTGATTATTTTCATCAGGTAATAAGCGACAAAAAAGCAAAATTTGATAAAGAATATAAAATAATCCGCAATAAAGACAAGACAGAGCACTGGGTTCACGACGTTGGGGAACTAAGATTAAATGAAAACGGTGAGCCGGTAGAAATGGTAGGAATAATACAAGACATTACCGAACGCAAACAGGTGGAAGAAATACTTAAGAAGAGCGAAGAAAAGTTTAAAACGTTTTTCGATAAATCGAGCAGTGGGATTTTCCTGATGGATTTTAACAGGAAATTAATTACTGTAAATGAATCCTTTGCCCAAATGCATGGATATACTGTTGAGGAAATGCAAGGCCTGGATTTAAGTGTAATTGATATTCCGGAAGAAACTCAACGTATTCCCGAAAGAATAGAAAAACTCCTGAACGGCGAAACGCTTAAATTTGAAGTTAAACATTTTCATAAACTCGGGAATATTATTATTCAAGATGTAGTTACCAGTCTGCTTAATATTGATAATAAAGACTATATTCTTGCATTTCATTATGACATCACAATCCGCAAGCAGGCGGAAGAAGTTTTGGAGAAATGGAACACACAATTCCATAAACTCTCTTCCAATGCACCTGGGTTGATATTTCAGTTTACAAGAAGACCTAACGGGACGTATCACGTTCCTATAGCATCCGAAGGTATAAGGGAAATTTTTGGATGTGCCCCTGAAGATGTTGCAGAGGATTTTTCACCGATAGCCAAGGTCATATATCCTGATGATATGGAAAGAGTAATTGCGGAGATAGAATATTCAGCAAATAATCTGACATACTTTACGTGTGAATTCAGAGTACAAATACCAGGCAAAGAAATCCAATGGGTATATTCAAACTCGTCACCCGAAAAATTACCTGATGGGAGTATAACCTGGTATGGTTTTAATACTGACATTACAGAACAAAAGCAGGTGCAGCAGGAATTAATCCTGGCTAAAGAAAAGGCCGAAGAAAGTGACCGCTTAAAATCCGCTTTTCTGACTAATATGAGCCATGAGATACGAACTCCAATGAATGGCATTCTGGGTTTCTCGGAGTTGCTTAAAGAACCGCATCTGACGGGAGAAGAGCAGGAAAAGTTTATAAACATAATTGAGAAAAGCGGCAGACGTATGCTGAATACGATAAACGATATTATAAATATATCTAAAATTGAAGCGAAGCAGATGAATTTATTAATGTCATTGACGAATATTAAAGACCATATTGAGAGCATACAAATATTCTTCAAGTCAGAGGCAGAGAAAAAAGGAATACAGATTCTCATTAAGGAAAATTTACCGGCAAAAGATTCCTTAGTAAACACAGACAGTGATAAAGTTTACGGCATACTTACTAACCTTGTGAGTAATGCAATAAAATTCACAAAAGAAGGATACGTAGAAATCGGATGCAAGAAAAAGGAAAACCTGCTGGAATTTTATGTAAAAGATACGGGTGCCGGCATTGAACAGGAACACAAAGAAATCATTTTTGAAAGGTTCAGGCAGGGAAGCGAAGGTCTGTCCCGCGGATATGAAGGGTCGGGTTTAGGATTATCAATTTCAAAAGCATTCGTAGAGATTCTTGGCGGAAAAATATGGGTGGAAAGCGAGGCGGGAAAAGGTTCGACATTTTATTTTACAATTCCTTATTCAGTTGAAAATAGTTCGTCGTTTAGCCACGGCGGACTTTCTCCAAGGCGAATCTGCGACACAGAACGCGCAGTTAATAGTGTAAAATTAGAACCGGAAATAAAAAAACTGAAAATACTGATTGCCGAAGACGATGAAACCTCGAGAATGTATATTTCTTTGATAGTAAAAATGTACAGCAAGGAAATTTTAACAGCTCAAAACGGTATTGAAGCAGTTGATATCTGCCGGAACAATCCCGATATTGATTTGATAATGATGGATATAAAAATGCCTGCAATGGACGGAGATGAAGCCACGAAACAAATACGGCAGTTTAATAAAACCGTTGTAATTATTGCTCAAACTGCATTTGCACTAAAAGGCGACAGAGAAAGGTTAATAAAATCAGGATGTAATGATTATATGACAAAACCTGTAAATCGTAATTTATTGGGTGAATTAATAATTAAATATTTTAAGTAGCAGGCGCGTTGGAGGTTTGAGCAGGGATTAGATTGTTTCTAATTTGTAATTGAGTATAAAAGGAATTTTTTAATTACTCAATTTTAATTATTTATTATTAATAATAAAATTTACTATTTCGGGATTATTACCTATACGTATTGGCGGTCCCCAGGTGCCGAGACCTGTGGAAACGAAAACCCATGTGCCTGATTTATTAATCAATCCACGGCTGACTTCATAAATCATTTTGGTAATTAGGTTATTCGGAAAGAACTGTCCGTGATGAGTGTGACCGGAAATCGAAAGGTCAATTCCTTTACCAACCAGTTCATCCAGTTTTGTGGGTTGATGGTTTAATACTATAACAGGATATTTATTATCAACTTCCTTCATAAGTTCATCGAGCTGTTTTCTTTGCTTACCTGAAAATCTGTCAATATCTCTGTCATCCCTTCCGATTAAATAAAATTGATTGTTGACGAGCACAGAAGTATCCCGCAGAACAGTAATATTATGTTCCTGAAGATATTTAACTGCAGGACCTACTCCGCCTATGAATTCGTGATTACCTGTAATAGCGAATACGCCGTATTTAGCTTTAAGGTTCAGAAGATGGTCTCCGAGGTTCCTTTCAATAACAGGTTTTATATCTTCGTCTATGACATCACCTGCGAGCAGAATTACATCCGGCTTCAGTGCATTAATTCTTTCAACAACTTCATCGAACCATTTTCCGCAGGACAGGGGACCGAGATGAATATCAGAAACCACAACTGCATTTATGGTTGTTGATTTTGAGTTTTCTTTGTTGAACGTTAAATCAATTTTATTCAGTACTGGATTTTTTGCATTAATATAACCGTAAATGAGGAGTGATGATACTAAAACTATTGATGCGAAGAAGAATAACATTTTGGACTTCTCATAGTTAAAAGTTATGTAAGACGGATATATGTTTATAAAATGATGAATACTCCTTAGAATATCGAGACCGATACAGAAAAGAAAAAAGTATAATAATGCAGCCAGCCAGAAAGAACCGGTGAGCAGGAAAAAATCGCTGATACCGTTATGCTGGTAAGATTGCAATATTCTAGCAACGATGTATGCTAAGGCAAGAAAGATAAACACAGGTATATAGATTATTTTTAACCAGTTGTAATTGTTAAGAGCATGTAAACCGTGGTAAAATACGTAAAAGTTACCGAGTCCGTAACTAATTAATACAATTGAGATGAATATTATAAAGCTTGATGATTTCATAGCCTGTAAAATAAATCATATTGAGAATTGTAAAAAGGCATTTAGTCTTTTGTTGTTATTCCCAAGTTATTGAATGGTAAATTATTATTGGTAGGGTATGTGGAAATAAATTGATAAAAAATATAGAAATGCTTATATTTATAAGATACCATAGAATGCGGAAGTGGTGGAACTGGTAGACACACCATCTTGAGGGGGTGGCGCCGCGTAGGCGTGGGGGTTCAAGTCCCCCTTTCCGCACTGTTTTTAGTTTAAGAGATTGATTTTAATGCTGAAAAGAGGATGTCTTCCTCTTTTTTGCTTTTATAATTAAAAGGTTAGAATTATTGGGTAAAAACGGGTTTAAACTCTGTAAAGTGATTTATAAGTTTAAATCACTTGATTTTTTGTCTAAATAATCATAATTTTATTGCTTTAAATATTTTTAAATACTTATAAATACTTATAAATGGATAACGTTAAGAGAAATTACGAGATTTACATTATCGTTGACGGTAACTTTGAAGATACGACTGTAGAAGAAATTATCTCCAAATACGAGAAACTTATGGTCAAGAACGGTACAGAGATTATTAATGTAGACAGAATGGGCAGAAGAAGACTTGCATACCCTATAAAGAAAAAAGTAAACGGTTATTACATTTGCTTTGAGGTATTAGCCCCTGCAGATGTTGTCGGTAAACTTGAGAAGACATTCAGGATTGACGAAAATATATTAAGAAATCTTGCAATAGTAATGAGCAAGAAAGACCTGAAAGACAAACATGAGTACTTTGTAAAGAAAGCCGCAACTCTTGCCGCATTCGAAGCAGCTAAGGCAGCTGAAGAAAAAGCAAAAGAACTGGAAGCTGTTAAACCCGCTGAAACTGAAGGCGTAAAGGCTGAGTAGGAATAAGAATAGGTTATTTACTAATAAAAACAATATATCTGGAGGTACATTATGGCTGAATTTAAGATGCCCGAATTAAACAGTGTTATCATTGCAGGAAACCTGACAAAGGACCCGATTTTCAGACAGACAACAAACGGAACACCGGTGGTCAATTTCTCGATTGCAAGTAACAGAAGATTTAGAGACAAGAACGAAGACTGGAAAGAAGATGTATGCTACGTTGGGATAGTTGCCTGGAACAGACTCGCAGAAAGTTGCAGAGACAAACTTAAAAAAGGAAATGCTGTTCTCGTAGATGGTGAATTACAGAGCAGAACCTTTAAGACAGAAGATGGTTCAAACAGAACAATCGTAGAGATTAAAGCAAGAAGAATTCAGTTCCTGAATAAAAGAGCAGGTGAGACACACGATAAAGACGAACCTTCAACCTTTACAGATGAAAGTTTTGATTCATTACTTTCACCAGAAGATTCAGATTTAATTAAATAACAATTATAAAAGTTTTAAAAATATATTAACTCGGGTGGTAGAACCATTCGTTTATTGTAAAATATTATGAAAGTATTATTAAAAAAGGATTTCGATTTAATCGGATCAGCCGGAGACATTAAAGAAGTAAAAGACGGCTATGCAAGAAATTATTTAATCCCTCAGGGAATTGCCACTTTTGCTTCACCTTCGAGCATTAAGTCGTTCGAAGAAGTAAGAAGACAGCAGGGCAGAAAAATCCTGAGAGAAACCAATGACGCAAAGATTATTGCTTCAAGGATAGAAACTGACCTCGTTATCATAAAGGTAAAGACTGCCGACGAAGGCAAGATTTATGGTTCTGTAACACCTACCATGATTCACGACGTGTTAGTACAAAAGGGATATAATATTGACAAGAAGAAAATCAGCATTCCTGAGCACATTAAGTCGCTTGGTGAATTTGTTGTTGACGTTAAATTATATACCGATGTAGTTGCTAAACTGAAAGTGAATGTTGAAGATGAAGAAGCAACTTTAGAAGAGCCAAAGACCGAAGAGACTGAGGCATCTGAAGAAGGAAAATCAGAATAAAAGAATTTTAGTCAAATAAAGACGAAGTCCATTCCTCAAAAGGGAATGGATTTTTCTTTATAACTTGAATAAACTATTCAATAATAGTATTTTTAACTTTCCCAAAGTAAATAATTAAAAGGATATAAACTTTTGATGGACGAAAAAACACCAGTAGAACCTGAACATTCTGTACCTGAAGTTGTTACAGTAGAAGACGTAACAATAAGGTTTGCAGGGGATTCGGGCGACGGTATGCAGTTAACCGGAGCACAGTTTTCCGATACTATTGCATCTTACGGTAATGACTTAGGTACATTACCGGATTATCCCGCAGAAATCCGTGCACCAGCCGGAAGCCTGTATGGAGTAAGCGGTTACACAATTCATTTTTCAAGTCATGAAATTTATACCACAGGAGACCAGGTTGATGTGCTCGTTGCTATGAATCCTGCTGCTCTTAAGGTGAATCTGAAAGACATAAAGAAGAATGGCATTATTATAGTAAATTCAGATTCGTTCGAAAGAAAGAATCTTGAACTTGCAGGGTATGCTGAAAATCCTTTAAAGGATGGTTCACTATCGGGTTACAGCGTGCATTCAATTCCTATCACAAAATCAACACTCGAAACCTTAAAGGAATTAAACCTGCCTTTAAAGACTGCTCAAAAGTGTAAAAACTTTTTTGCACTCGGCGTAATTTACTGGTTATACAATAAATCACCCGAGCTTACATTAAAATGGATTAACGACAAGTTCAAGAAGAGTCCTGAACTCGTTGAAGCAAATATCAGAGTTTTAAAAGCTGGATTATATTTCGGCGAAACAGCTGAAATATTCGATACAAGGTACGAAGTTAAACCTGCAGAATTACCAAAGGGAACTTACAGAAACCTTAACGGTAATGAAGCAGTAGCACTTGGTCTGGTTGCTGCAGCAAAAAAAGCAGGCGTAAACCTTTTCCTCGGAAGTTATCCTATAACACCTGCCACTGAAATATTACAATTCCTTTCGGGCATGCGTAATCATGGTGTAAAGACATTTCAGGCAGAAGATGAAATAGCAGGTATTGCATCGGCAATAGGTGCTTCATTTTCAGGTAGTCTTGGCATAACGACTACGAGCGGCCCGGGTATGGCTTTAAAGACTGAAGCAATCGGTCTTGCAGTTATGGCTGAACTTCCTCTGGTTGTTGTAAACGTTCAAAGAGGCGGACCTTCAACGGGTTTACCTACAAAGACGGAACAGGCTGACCTGTTACAGGCAGTTTTCGGCAGGAACGGCGAGTGTCCTGTAGCAGTCGTTGCAGCATCGACACCATCAGATTGTTTTACTATGTCAGTTGAAGCAGCAAGACTTGCGATGAAATACATGACACCTGTTATTCTTTTAACAGACGGTTATATCGGTAACGGTTCTGAACCATGGAAAGTAATAACGATTGAAGAACTTCCGGAAATGACGGCGAAGTTCAATACTAATCCTGAAGGTTTCCATCCTTACAACAGAGATGAAAATCTTGTCAGGCCTTGGGTAAAACCAGGTACTCCCGGTATGGAACATAGAATCGGCGGACTGGAAAAACAGCATATATATGGAAATATAAGTTACGACCCTGATAATCATGAATTTATGGTGAAGACAAGAGAACAGAAAATACAGAATATTGCGAACGATATTCCTGAACTTGAAGTCGTTGGTGATAAGAGCGGTAAACTATTAGTTCTTGGATGGGGAAGTACATTCGGTGCTATTACTTCGGCAGTTGAGAATCAGATTGCAAAGGGCAATAAAGTTTCTGCTGCACATTTAAAGTACATGTATCCAATGCCTAAAAATACTTTAGAAACACTGAAAAATTTTGATACCATACTGATTCCCGAAGTTAACACAGGACAGTTAGCAAAATTGATAAGAATGAACTATCTGATTGATCCTGTTCAGTTTAATAAAGTTAAAGGAACTCCGTTTAAGGCTTTTGAAATAGAAGAAAAAATTGAAGAAGTTTTAAAAGGACTTGGAGGTAAAAAATGAGCGAAAAAGCAGAAGTAAAATATACAGCAAAAGATTATTCAACCGGAATAGACGTTCGTTGGTGCCCTGGTTGCGGAGACTTTTCTATTCTCGCACAGGTACAGAGATCTTTCCCGCAGTTAGTTGGTGTTGAGAAAGAAAAAATAGTTTTCATATCAGGTATCGGATGTTCAAGCCGTTTTCCTTACTACATGAATACATACGGCTTTCATACGATTCACGGAAGAGCTGCGGCGATTGCATCGGGTGTGAAGACTGCAAACCCTGACCTTTCAGTCTGGATGGCAACAGGTGACGGTGACTGCCTTTCGATTGGCGGTAATCACTTCGTACATTTACTCAGAAGAAATATTGATATTAATGTATTACTGTTTAACAACAGAATTTATGGTCTGACAAAAGGTCAGAACTCACCTACATCTGAACACGGCAAAATTACAAAATCAACTCCGCTGGGAAATATTGAGTATCCTGTAAACCCGATTGCTATGGCAATAGGTGTTGAAGGCACTTTTATCGCGAGGGCGATGGATGTGGATACGAAGCATTTGCAGGCATTAATTCAAAGAGCACATCAGCACAAGGGAACATCATTTATAGAAATATTACAGAACTGTGTAATATTCAATGACGGTGCTTTTGATAATTATACTTTGAAAGCACACAGAGAAGACAGAGTTGTTTATCTTGAACACGGCCAGCCGATGGTATTCGGAAAAGAAAAAGATAAAGCAATCAAGTTAGACGGCTTTACACCTGTCCTGATTGACCTTAAAGACGGCAAGCACAGTGTTAACGATGCATTGGTCTATAATGAAAAATCAAAAGAACTTGCATACATAATCAGCCAGTTCAGTGATAATCCTGCAATGCCTTTACCCGTTGGTGTATTTGTTGATTTAGATTACACTACGTTTGAGGACGACATGACTAATCAAATTGCCGATGCCAAGAAAAAATACGGTGAAGGTGATATTAATTCATTGTTAAGAGGTAAATCATCCTGGGAAATTCATTAAGATTCTGATTTAACCAAAATATAAAAGGGGCTGCCGGTAACGACAGTCCCTTTTTTTAATGTATAAAATGTTGATTAATAATCCAGTCCGAGTGAGAACATATACATCGGGTCGGAAAACTTCTGCAGGTTATATCTCCATGCAATATCGAGTCGAACAGGGAAACCAAGAAAAACAATTCTTGAACCAAAACCCGGAGCTATTAATAAATCATTTGAGATAGTACTTCCCGAACTGCTTTTACCGATGAACTTTAATTTCTTTGTATCATCCCAGGCAGAGCCTACATCGAGAAAAATATTGCCCATGATATTCTGGAACCCCAAAGGCAATGCTCCGAGGATTAAATACTTAAATATTGGAAAGCGCAGTTCGAAGTTTGCCAGTGCAAATTTAGAACCTGTTTGAGCGTTGAAATTATATCCTCTTAAAGGTGTCACCAGTGATGCGAATGCATAGTTGTCAATGCTTTCTCCGAATGGGATAGTGCTGTTTTCAAACTGCCAGTTAATCCAGTTCTCAATTCCGCCAAGATAGAACTTCTGGGGATTCTTACCAAAACTTGCACCCCCGTTTAGCCTCATTGCAAAAGAATAGTTCTCGCCGATTTTATAGTATTTCCTGAAGTCACCCATTAATGAATAAAACTCGGAACTCTCTTCGCCAAGTCTTGGTGATAAAAGAGTTGTTAAATAATAACGTGAGCCTTTTTCGGGATAAAGATATCCGTTAAGTGTATTATCGAAAGCAAGAGTAAATGAAGGAACGAGTAAATATTTTCTGTTGACTGCTTCTTCGGTATTGTCAAGGTTTTCCCTGGAAATACTCATAAAAGATAATCCTGCTTCGATTCTTCTGAACCGGTTAATCGGATACGAAATGTTTACGTTTGTACCGAACGTCCTGTATCTGTAAAGTTCGCTTCCATAACCAAAACCTTTATCATAAAGAACGAATCTTGCAGTGTGATAAAGTTCAACTCCGTAATCTATTCTTTTTGGTAAATACTGATAAGCAACTGCATAATCACTGTTCTTAAGGTCGATAACCATAGAGGTAAGGAAAGTAATTCTGTGATTACCCATCATATCGCTGAGTGAAATTGTCGCAAGTCCCTGAACACCGTAATAACTGGAGTAGATTGCATTCCCATACACCAGGTCAGGTGTAAACTTAATTTTATAATTATTTATTTTAAAAGACCCGTCATCGTTTGTATGGTTTTCTACTTTGAAGTTACTGTTTGAAGAATATAAAGAATCGAAATTATCAAAAAACTTTTGTCCCGGGTCTTTCTTATTGTTCAGTTTTAACTTAATATTGCTGCCGTATATACTGGCTGAATCTTTTTTACTGTTCTTGCCTGTTGAATCCTGTTCGATTTTAACGAACGTCCTTGTTGAGTCAGATGAAAGGGAATCAGTTAAGGATAACGTTGAATCGTTCAGAATATCATTTGCTTTTTTATCGAGTATAAGATTCTTTTTAATCTCAGTTTTCTTTTTAACATATTCAGTAGGAGGTAATGTATCGAATTCAATTTTCTTGTCGAAAGGATTATCCATAGAATAAATGTCATAGCCGCCTTCGTTAAGGGAAACGAACAGTAATTTCTTTGCGTCTTTAGATAATGACAACTGATCAATCGGGCTTATTGAGTTTGTAATAGGTCTTTCTGAGTACTTGCCCGAAGAATCGAACTGCCCGTAATAAATATTGGAGATGCCGTTTCTGTCGGAGATATAAAGAACTTTCTTCCCGTCTTCGCTGAAATTTACGTATCCGTTCTTTGTATCTTTTGAATTAGAGATTCGTTCAATCTTGCCGTCATCTACGGTAATTCTGTAGACATCCTTCCTGTTTACATCATAATCCCACATTTTAAAGTCTGCAGGAATCGATTCCTTAGTCAGGTATCCACCTCTGTCTGAGGAAAAATAAATGTACTTCCCGTCAGGAGACCAGGTAGGAGTCAGGTCGGAGAAAATATCATCAGTTAATTTACTGAGCTTATTCTTTGAAATATCGTACGTATATATGTCAGATTGCTTTGTGTTGGTTCCTACAAAAGCGATTATGTTTTTAAATGGAGACCATTTAACGTAGGAAATAGAATTTAATTCTACTGGCAGACGGTTTTCATTACCGTTATCGGCATCAATCAGAAAAATTGCATCTTTATCTCCTGCTTTAACGCTGATTGCAAGTTGTCTGCCGTCAGGGGACCATGTCAGTCCGGGAGTAAGTACCTGAAGTTCTTCAAAATTATTTGTGTTATTTCCTTCTATAACCTTATCGATAATATTTCCCGTCTGAACGTCCGCTAAATATACAGAAAAGAAATCGCTTCTGTTTGAAATGAAGGCGAATTTATCACCTTTGGGTGAAATAGTAGGAGCTACATTATAAAAACCGCCATCTGTAACGTGGTTCGTCAACATTTTAGCTATATCCTTAACATCTTCGCGTTTTGCAATCTCGGGCCAGTGCGTTTTCTTTAATTCCTTTAACCATTTTTCCGAAAGTTGTTCAGTATTAAGTTTAAAAGTTTCTTTAAGCGCAAAATCAACATCGTTAAGGGATTTAATGTTATTCATCAGTTCTCCCATTTTATAATCACCGTAAGTATCGGCTATGAAAGAGAGAAAGCTCTGTCCGCCTCTGTAAGCAAGGTACCCTCCGTTATATTCTATAGGGGGCAGATTATTGTTCAGGATTGCATCTCTGATGTACATATCAGTAGCTTTATCCAGACCGTTTAAACTCTGATACTCTGCCATACCTTCGCTGAACCATAGCGGAATATTTAGTGTGATATTTTTGGATATAACATTCTGAATTGACCCTCCGTAGAACATATCGTTCATAAAAGCATGCAGCAGTTCATGATGTATTACATGCCTGTACTGTTCATAATTACCCTCGAAAGGAATAAGAACCCTGTTTTTGAAGAGTTCAGTAACACCTCCTACACCTTCGGGCATAAATTCATCGAGTACATTATTCTGCTGAAACTCGTTGTGTGAATTAAAGACCACGAATGGAATTCTGTTGGTTATGTTATAATCAAGATTCTTTGAAAGTGAAGTTAAAGAACTTTCTGCAACAAATGCAGTATATTGGGCTAGGTCGTACCCTCCCTGAGAAAAATATACGTCGAAGTGCTTAGACTGAATATACTTCCAGTCAAAGATTTTATACTGTACTTTATTTTTACCAAACTGTGAATACGCATTCTGGTAAACTGAAAATATAACTGCTACGGCAATTATAGATAATAATACTCTGCTAAATTTAATGTCCCTCATAATAATTTGTGTCATTTAAAAACTGTAACAATTATACCATATTCAGATCCTAATTTTACTTTCTTTTACCACTGCTTATAATATTAATATAGTTTAATTTAACCATTTTAGAAAACTAATTGTATTCAAAATTTAAAACTAAAATATATATATAAAAATTTCAATAATAATGATTGAATTCAGAGAAAGTGTATTAAAGAACGGAGTAAGGCTGGTAATGAGCAGAAAGTCTGAGATACCAAATGTAATAATTAATTCGGGTTTTCATGTGGGGTCTAAGGATGAAAATCCGTCTAAGACTGGTTTATCACATCTGCTTGAACATCTGATGTTTTCAGGGTCAGTTAATATTCCAGACGGTAAATTTGACGAGATATTGCATGCAAACGGAGGAGAAAGCAACGCTTTTACTACACAGGATTATACAAGTTATTATCTGTCCATACCTTCATCAAAAATTGAACTTGGAATGTGGCTCGATTCTGACAGGCTGTCTGAATTTCCCGTAAATGAAGAAGGTCTTGAAATTCAAAAGAAAGTTGTAACGGAAGAAAAATTACAGGTACACGATAATACTCCTTACGGATCACTTGAATATGAAAGTGCTTTACGATTATTCAGTAAAAGCGGATACAGATGGCAGATTATTGGCGATGAAAAACACATCGCAGATTTTACTCTGGAAGACGTAAAGAAATACTATGAGAAGTATTACTGTCCTCAGAATATGGTCTTAACAATAGCAGGTGATATTGATTATGATGATACTATTAAATTAGCCGAAAAATACTATGGTGATATTCAGAACAATGGCAGCAGTATTGTAAGGGAATATAATGAAGAAGATTTAAAGGAAAATACAGAAGAGGATATTGAGGATAATATATCATTGCCTGCAAGGTTTGAATTTTACAGAATTCCGCGCATCGGCTCAAACGAGTTTTATACTTCCAGGCTTATAAGTGTAGGTTTATCCTCGGGTGAAAGTTCAAAGGTTTATCAGGAGCTGATAAGAAAATCAAACATTTCCACTGAATCATTTTTAATGTCCCAGGGAATGGAGTTTGAGGGTATTTTCAGTTTTAACTGTTTTATAAATGAAGGTAAGAGTATAAAAGCAGCTTCCAAAGTAATGGATAGTATACTAACTGAACTTGCAGATAAAGGTTTATCCGATTCTGATATACAAAAATCTATTAACAAAGTTATTACTTCATATTATTCGAAAATACAGCAATCCCTCAGGTTAGCCGGCAGTCTATCCTTCTACAAAATATTCTTTGATGACTGTAATATGATTAATGAAGAAGCTGATATCTTTAAAAAGATTACTAACGAAGATGTTAAGAATTTTGCACGTAAATATTTGTTTGAGAATAAGAAGGTAGTATTGAACTATGTGCCCAAAAGAAAGGTGAAGAAATGATTGACAGAAAGATAATGCCGGTTGGAAAACCGCCAAGAGACATAAGGTTTCCTGAGTTTACAAAGCATACGTTATCGAATGGGATCAAAGTATTTTTTGTGAAAGATAAGAGTTATCCTGTCGCTACCATCAGGTATCTTTTTAAGGCAGGTTCATACAACGATTTCTTTCTGGGGAAAGAGAAGTTTGGTGTTGCAACTCTTGCTGCCGAGATGATTAGTAAAGGTACAAGAAACAAAAAGGCGCTTACGATTGCCGAGCAGATTGATTATGCAGGTGCAATGCTGTCGTCAGGCTCGGGTTACGATGCGTCATACCTTGTTATGACCAGTTTGAGCAATAATTTTGATACGATGTTTGAGCTGACAAATGAAATGTTATTCGAGTATACATTTCCCGAAGATGAATTAAACAGTAAGAAAGAGCAATTGATAAATTTACTTATCTCACTTCAGGATGACGGTTCATTTTTAGCAGAAAGAGTTTTTAAGACTGAAATGTACAGAAATACGCCGTATCAGTATGACCCTGACGGATACATTGAATCGATTAAGAATATAAATACGGATGATTTATTCGGATTCGTAAAGAATTATTATACTTCAAAGAACCTGATAATTGCTGTAGTAGGGGATTTTGAAGAATCCAGAATACTTAAGAAGATTGAGGATAAGTACTCAACGCTAAAAAGTGAAACAAAAACGGACGATTTTGAGTTTATTAATGAGAACAGCGAAGGCAACAGAGTTTATCTTGTGGAAAAAGATGATGCATCACAAACGAGTTTACACATAGGGCACAGAGGTATTAAGCGTAACAATGATGACTTTATTAACGTATCTTTTCTAAACAACCTTTTGGGAGGTTCTTTTACTTCAAGGATAAATAAAAACCTGAGAGAGAAGAACGGATTGACATATGGGGCGAGAACTTCATTTAACTGTAAGATGTATTCAGGTGATTTTTCGATAGAAACAGAATTAAATTCTGATAAGACAATGTTCGCCGTTGAAGAAATAATAAAAGAATTAAATGATATTAAGGATAATTTTGTCGGTGATGCAGAGCTGGAAGAAAGCAAGAATTACATAACGGGCAATTATCCGCTGCAGCTTGAAACTTCAAACGGTGTATCGGGTAAACTGCTTAGTATGGAATTGTACGGATTAGACGAAGAATACTATAATACATTTTTAAGGAATGTTAATTCTATAACAAAGGAAGATGTTTCATATGTTTCAAAGAAATACCTGTTCCCTGAGAGTTTAAAAATAGTCGCTGCGGGTAACGTAAGTAAACTGAAAGAGCAGCTTGGTAAATTCGGTAAAATAGAAATCATAGATAAAGTAAAATGAAGGATAT
>JBMOHR010000009.1:0-27858 GCA_049317745.1 Ignavibacteria bacterium | reverse complement strand
GCAACGGCCTGAAAAGCCGTGTGTCGCCGGTTCGATTCCGGCCCTGTCCACTTTGAAAATAAGGTACTTAGAAGAATATTCTGGGTACCTTTTTCTTTTGGTGGGCATAAAAGTGGGCATATGAAAATAGCCTGTTATTGAAACCTGTAGAAATGGAGCAATATTATGTTTCTATCAAAAAGAAAGTATGGAGTCTATTACATCAACTATAAAGATGAACTAACGGGGTTGATGAAGAAGGTTTCAACTAAAACCAAAAACAAGAAGGAAGCTCAGAAATTTTTATTCGGCTTTGAAAAGACAACTCAAGAACAAAACAAGAGCAAATTCTTCACGCTCACATCTTTAAGAGATTTTGTATTGGATTACATCAAGTGTAATATGACAAAATCTACTCATCAACTATACAATAGAGCATTTAGAGAGTTTATAAATATTGTAGGAAATAAGATAGCATTCGAAGTTACTCCGGAAGACATAGAGTTTTTTAAAAAGACCCGATTATTTTCCGTTAGTCCTGTTACCTTAAATATTGAAATCAGAAATCTTAAAGCCAGTTATAACTTAGCAAGAAAATTCAAACATTCTACACACAACCCTTTCGTTGATATTAAACAGATCAAAGAGGTTCAAAAAGAAAAAATGACTTTCACTGAAAATGAAATACTACTTCTAATTGATACGATAGATATACCCTTGCTTAAAGACTTTGTGCAAATTGGACTATACACAGGAATGAGATTAGCTGAGATTCTCAACCTGCAATGGAAGGATATATTTCTTGGGGAAAAAATAATTAAGGTTTTAAATAAAGAGAATCACAGAACAAAGACAACCCGTATTCGCTCGATACCAATATCAGAGAAGCTGTATCCTATACTCTTAGAGATGAAGAATCAAACTATTGGCGATTATACAGAAGAGAAGTATTTATTTCAGAGTTACACAAAGAGACCATTTGATAAAAGCTTTATAACTACTAAGTTCAAATATTTTGTTATGAAAGCGGAACTTCCATCCTATCTTCATTTTCACAATTTAAGACATACATTCATTACACAACTGCTGAGGAAAGGTGTAAGTATATACAAAGTCAAAGTTTTAGCTGGGCACTCAACAATTAAAACCACAGAAGGCTATGCACATCTAATAGTCGAGGACTTAAGAGATGCGGTGAATGTGCTTTAGAAAATTATAAACGTTAATTATATTGCTTATAATAGATTCTTCTAATAAATGGAATTTTTAAGGATTATTAACATTGTTACATTACAATAATTAATTATGATAAAATTAAAAGGTAAACCAAAACCGACGATGGACTACAAGATTATGGCTCGTGAATTAATCTCGAAAAAACTTATTTCTGAGTATAATAAGAGAAAGACTTTTAAATATTTAAGCAACAAAAAGAAATATTATATTCGAAAAGAGGTTTACCCGTTCATTGACCATATATATAGAAAAGGATATTTTAAAATTGAAGATTTGGAATTAATGCTAGAAGTAATAATGACAATGACTCCAAAGTGTAATGATATATTCTATACGCTTAGTAGTATTTATGTGAATAAAGATTTGGACGAATTAAATGATGTTTTCAATGAGTCTGACAGGAATTTGTTTAGTAATGCTGAATTAAAATCGGAAATTGACAAACTTAATATGGGAAGTTCTGAAATACAAGAAAAAGTAGCTCAACTAAAAGATGAAATTAAAGCTCACGAGGATTATGTAGAATCTCTTAATTCATATGTCAAAAAACTGGAAAATAAACTCGAATATATTCCTTTGTATATTGAACTAATCAATACAATAAACAAAGCTAAAGAAAAGGGAGATACGATTGTACAGAAAACATTTATACATAGCATACTTAGAAAGCATTTAACGGCGGAAGATAATGAATACTTAAATTTTAAGAATAAGGAATTTGGAAGTTATGATAAATTATCTGAAAGTTTTAGGATAGGTTTTAAAAATTATTGCGTTCGAGAAGGAATAACTATTTAGACATAATAGCTCATTGTCTTTTCCTGATATTTACCCACTTCTTATGTAACGTTGCGTTACATGATTTAATTTTTTGTAAATTTACTTTAAAATTGTTTCTCTCTATCTTTGTCTTGAATTAAAATATGTTCTTTAAAATATATATGCGGCACCTGATAAAGGTAAACAAAATGATAAATATGCACACAATAATTGATGTTATTAATTGTGTTGTTAATCACACTGGATATACAATCACAAAAGACAACATTTTAGAGTTATACGTTGACGAATCGTGTGAATCTGAAATACCAGACGTATACTTCAAATATAAATCAACTTGGTTTGAAGAAGACTGGGATGAAGATTATTACAAATACTATAAACAAATACCGATTCAAACGTATTATTTAGTTCGCCCAAGATATGATTCTAACAGAAAGATTGATTTTTTCTTAGAACAAATTCCTGATGGCGAATTTATAAAAAAACAATTAACAGAAATCCACACGAACTTAATAACCGAATCATATAAATATATTTAGTAAAAATTAAAAATACAGGTGTCGCATTATTTTTTTAATATTTATGAATGATAATATATACACAAATTTAGTTTATGTTAAGACCACCAAATAAATTTTTAGATTACAAACTAACAACATCAGATAGAGTTTTCAGAAACTTTACAGATGTGTTATTCTCAGAAATTGGAATAGTAGGTAATTTAAGGGATGTAAAGAAAGAGTTTTTAATTACGTTGTTGATGAATCTTAAACTCAACTACGAATCAAATACATTTGTAAACGTACCTTTGAGACCAGAATATTACGCTGATATTGCCGATAAGTATAGAACACCGAAACATAGTTATGAAGTGACAAAACAAATAGTAGAGGCTTTAGCCAAGCATAGTTATATAATACTTAACAAAGGTGATAATGATAGCAGGCAAACATCTAGCTGTAAAGCTTCCCTTACTCTTTATAAATTATTGAATTCTTTTCCTAAAACAATTATTACTAGAGAAAAGCCACAGACATTTGTAGTGTTAAGAGAATTCGATGAAGAGTTACAGGATTATATCGAAACTGATTACGATGCCCCCTTAGCAGATGCTATAAATGAAGAAATAAAAGAGTATGCGACTGTTAGGGAAAAGACTTCATTGTCATTAAAAAATATCCCGAAACAGATATTTGAGTTGTGCCGTGAAAATCTCAATGCTTTATGTTTAGAAAACACAAACAAACTTATACCGGATATAAACGGATGCTATAATGTAAATTTAATTCCTTCTTATCCTGTAAGAATCTTCAGTAATGATTTTAATAACGGCGGCAGGTTCTATCGAGGAGTTGAAACGGAGTTAAGACAAAGGCACAGACTTAAAGATAACAGCATTGTAAAAATAAAATTAAGGCAATACCTTCACATTAATAATAATCATACAATTGAACTTGATTATAATGCTATGCACCCAAGGATGCTTTATCATAGAAAAAGAGTAAATTACCGAGATGACCCTTACACTATCGGCCGTAATTGCGATGAAAATTTACGAAGCATTTACAAGCTGGTTAGTATGATATGTATTAACTCAGAGAACGAATTTGCCGCGATAGATGGTATTCAAAAGACATTACAGGATAAAGGATTGGTAAAATATTTACCGGACAATACCGATAATACAAGACGGAAACTTATTAATGCTTTTAAAAGACATAATAAACCAATCGAAGAATTCTTTTTTACTGGTGTGGGAATAGAACTTCAAAAGGTGGATTCTGATATCGCACATTCTATCCTTTTACATTTTGCAAGAAAAGGGATACTTGTATTGTGTGTTCACGATTCATTTATAATCGAAGAAAAGTATGAATCAGAATTGAAAAAGAAAATGCGGGAATTTTACTTTCAATATCTGCGTTTTCAGCCTAAAATCAAATAGTTTGCCCCCAAATCATTCCGTTAGTGGTGATATTATTATTTTTATTAAGATGTTATTAGTTCTTATGATTATTATATGATAATTAATAATATTATTATTAAGATTATTAAATAAAGAATAAAATATAATATAATGAGTAGGATATAAATTTAAGAGAGATAGATATAAATTAAGATGGATTGTAAATATTATTGTTAATATTAATTGTTTATTTATCATTTTTTTCAAAACAAAAGGGTCAGATAGATATTAATTACAATATGATGTTAGTATTTTTTAGCAAAATTGTCGCTAATTATTACATTTCATTTTTCCATTTTGTTGGAAAATTTAAGAACCTTGTAGTTTTCGATACACTATTAAAGGAATAAAACTTGATTCATTCCATCCAGTAATATTTTTTACAAGCCCCTGAAATAGTATATTTATGTTTATGTCTGCATTCAATAGTATCACATATTCTGCTCTCATCCTGCTTCAGAATTTGTTTTAAGAATTCCATTACTTCGGTTTTTATTTCACTTCTTTCGGGCTCTCGAGGTAAATAATCAAATTGAACTTTAGTATCGCCTGTTTCGATATCGATAGATATTTCTGTGATGCTGTCATGTATAGGTAAAGTGATTTGAATTTCGCTCTCGACCATCTCATATTCAGCTCTGGTTAAACTCGAAGTTAGGAAAGATTCATCTACGTTAAATAACAATGGATTTGTTCGGGAAGCTAACTTACATCTCAATTCATAGTAATTTGGAATAAAGTACTTCTCATCTATATTGAAATTATAATCGTCTATTTTAATTAATTCCATGAGTATAATATTTTCTACTCTTTAAAAATACAATATTATAAAGTTATAAAAAAGTGAGGGTATCTCTACCTTCATATATATTATACCCTCAAATATTTCTTCCTTTGAATTAAAAACACAAATGAATAATTTACGTTAATATTAATAATCTCCTTTCTGTAAAAGAGATTATTACGTTCTTTACATAAGATTTTAGTGCATAGCTTTTAAGCGTTTCCTCACGAAAAACTGGTAAATTTTCATTTTAAGGAAAACGTGTAACAAAAAGCTGTGTCCCATATATTTTGGGGCACATCTTTATTTGTTTGCATGTTTCCTTGAACATGGCATACCAGTGCCTTCGTGAGGGATGTGTTTACTTTTAAAGTATGTGCCCTTTTTTTATATATCCATAAATGTTATACCAGATTATTTATAATAAATTAATTTAATGGAGAAAACACCATGTTAGAAACTTTAACAATTTCAATCAGTGTATTATGTTTAGCTTTAATTGTTTTTTTAATTCTCATCTACAATAAATTACAAAGAGCTAACTTTGAGATTAGTAGAAAAGAGTATATAATAATGAAAGTAAAAGGAGAAGTTAAACAAGTGGGTGTACAATATTTTACCGAAGAAAATTATAGCGATGGACTTTTCTCTAAAAAACATATCGTCAGCTATAAAATGCAATTGCTTGTTGACAACCTACCAATAGGTATTCCATCCGAAATTAAGAAAGAAAGGTTTAGAAAAGTAGATAAACAACAAGTAAATAAATCGCTAGAAGATTTTGCAAAACCACTTATGGATGCTGGGATAAGGGTCGTTGTAAGTAAGCTTATTATGGCATAATATTATTGAATAAATAATTATTAAAATCACAATTATGAAAAAACTATTTACTATTTTACTAATGCTGGTATTAACCAGTACAACAAACGCACAGTGGGTAAAACTTACTAATACGCCTAAATCGTGGGAATCTTATCTAGAGTCAAAGAATGGTGTTCTCTACGATGCCTCGTGGGGACATGGCGTTTACAAGTCTACTAACAACGGTATTACGTGGATGTCTTCAAATTCAGGTATTACAGATTCTTCCTCTCAGTGTTTATACTTCTCAGGTGACACTACGTTGCTTGGTACGGAAACCGGTGGAGTTTTCAAGTCTACCAACAACGGCACAAGCTGGATACCATACTCTGCAAATCTAGGATTGAATTACGGTCCAGTAAACGTATACTGTATAACCAGATGTTTTAATACTTTTTGGATTGGAGAAACATTTCTTAATAATGGAGAAACCAATTTAGACTATTACAAATATACTCCTCCTGTAATTGGATGGATGAAAGATAATAATTGGCGTACTTGGTTCAGTAATAACCCGCCTCATGTAAATGCATTCTATCCAACAGACTCTATTCTTTACGTATGTGCAACAAATGGTATTTCTGAGTATTATACAAATGGGAGTATAAATACTTATTATATGGGTGCTATAATATCAATGGCACGTATTAGTTATAATTACTTAATACTAGGAGGCGGTTTTTCCACTTCTTCTAGTGGTATACTTGTAACTACTAATCATGGCGGAAGTTGGACTACTACGCTTCCTATAGGTGTGAGAAGCAATTTTATAAAAGACTCTTTGAATTACTTGTACGTGGGTACGGTTCAAGGTTTCTATTACTCCACGGACAACGGATGGAATTGGACTCAGAAAAACACTGGAATGCCTACTGTTAATAGTGTGATTTCTTTGGCTCTGAGCAACGGTTACTTTTACGCCGCCCGTCCTGATTCGTCTATTTGGAGATGTAGTCGTAGTTCAATTCTGACTGACATCAGTAATGCCACAACTGACGTGCAAGACTATCATCTCTCTCAGAACTATCCTAATCCTTGGAATCCTTCTACTACCATTACTTACTCAATCCCTAAATCCGGACCTGTTACTCTAAAGGTATTTAACATTACAGGTAAAGGTTTAGCCACGCTAGTAAACGTAAACCAGTCCCCCGGCACTTACTCAGTAGATTTCAACGGAGCAGAACTACCAAGCGGTATTTATTTCTACAGGCTCCAAACAGGTAATTACACAGAGACAAAACAAATGATACTAATTAAATAATTATCAAATCAATAGAAGGGAGCACACAACTCCCTTCTTTTCAATAACACGACAAATGAGAATAATCGGCTTTATCAACAACCCTTACACCCAAAGTGATTTCGCTTTACATCTAAAAGATAACTACTCAGATGTTGGACTCGTATCCCCGCCTGTCAACTCCGACAGTCTAGAGAGAACTAAATCAGGGATGCCTTTACTCAAGATAGAATTTTGGCGTAATGAACGTTTCAATGACCTCTTTTGGCAAGGTGAATCTATCAGCTATGTACAAGATGATGATTCCGATTTCGAAAAACGTGGCTGCCCGTGGACTGAGTTTATGGAATTGTATGAAAGCTGGTGATTAAAATAAGTATGAAGTTGTTGTGAGAGAAATGAGCAGTTTGCACCGAAAAACAGTTGTATCAGATATAGGTTTTTAATGAATTGGATAATTAGAGTATTATTTTTACTTTTGTATTTAAATAGTTATACAAGGTAAATTATGAACATTCAAGATTTATTAAACAAAGGATATTTCCCAAAAGAACTTCCCCCATCTTTCTTTACTGAAGTGTTCGCCAATAATTATAATCAGATTAATAACGATTTAGCAACTAATGAAGCTACAGCTTTACAAACACTTTTAAACAATATCGACAACGACCCTAATATTTCTGCAAATGATAAAGTTGAAGCAAAAGTAAAAACCAAAACTATATTCAAAAACAAACTTAAATTTTCTGACTCCGTTCAATTCACTATTCCGAAAGTAGGATTAGCAAGAAATACTATTAAAATACCAAATCCATTACATCAAGGAAAACTTTCTGAAGTAATTTCTCAAAACTTTAATGATATTTCAAGGATTTATAATTTATCTATACAGTCTACTACAAAGCCTAAATATGATGCTTCTATAGGTGAAGGTAAACGCTCTGTTAAACATGAGAGTTTTAGTTATTTTAAAGAGCAATGTGTTTTAAATTCTTTCAGTTTTCAATTTCAGGTTAAAACCGATATATCAAAATATTATTCCTCAATATATACTCACACAATTCCATGGGTCACTTTTGGTAGTAAAGAATCTTACAAAAGAAATAGAAACTTGAGTGACCGTGACAATACTAAGATTTTGAATATCTATGGCGACGACATTGATAATAGACTTATGTGGTGTCAGAACCAACAAACTATGGGGATTCCGATTGGTCCAGATACCTCACTCATAGTTGCGGAATTAATTGCATGCCATATTGATAATCTATTAACAAATAAATTATCTAAAAAGAAAATAGAATGGATAGGGTATCGATATTATGATGATTATATGATGTATTTCAACTCAGAACTTGATGCACAAATAGGATTTACAGAGTTACGGACAATTTTAGCAGAATTTGAATTAAATGTAAATGATGAAAAAACAAAAATATCTCGCTCAACCAATGAACTCGATAAAGATTGGGCAATCAGTCTTAAGTCTTTTCTTTTCAGACCAAATGAATCTGAACAAAAAGAGGATATCTGGAATTTCTATTCTTTAGCTTTTAGACTCGCAAAAGAGAACCCATCTGAAAGTGTGCTTAAACTTGCCTTAAACAAGTTTAACTTTGTGAGAATTGAAAAAGATAATTGGAGTTTCTTTGAATCATTATTGTTTCGTCTTGGATTATCCGAACCAGCATCTCTTCAAAGACTTTCAAAGATTCTTGTTTCCTATAAAAGTTTAGTTACGCACAAAAAACTCAAAACTTTTTGTTTTGAATTGATTAACAGACATTATGCAAAATGCAACGATTATGAAATGACCTGGGCTCTATGGCTATTAAATGAATTTAATTTACAACCAACAAAGGAAATTTATTATAAAGTGTTTAAAAGTAAAAGTGTAAGTGCCTTAATTATTGCCTTAGATTTATTGTCTCAAAACAAAAGAATACGAAATTTTGATTATTCAGATATCATTCCAATTTTTTCAACTGACAATCTAAATAATAAGTATTGGCTACTTATTTATGAAGTAATTTGTAAAAATTGGGTCCGTGCCATCTCACCATCTATATTATCAAATCATTTCTTTTTTCAAACAATGAAAGACAACAACGTATATTTTTATGACTCGTCAAGGAAGCTCGAACCCTTAAAGGTGGAAAAAAATTATTTTAACAGAATTAGCAAAAAAATTGCGCAAGTTAAAAAATATATAGAGAACAACAATTTAAGAGATGAAAATATAAAGGAAAAGATTACTCAGTTATTTGGGTTGCTTAGTGTATCGGAATTACAATCGGATACAACAAGGGAAGATATACAAAAGAGTCTAAACGAGTCAGATTCTTTATTTAAAGATATAACTGAGAAACTCAAACAACTACATAGCGAGCAAAGTGAATTTGAAGATAAGAAGGTTTATTTTGTTGTTAGTAAAAGATTAGAAGAACTAGCAAATATTACAGCTAAGGAAATCGAATTACAAACGAGACATGATAAAGATTTATTGTTTGACCCCAAATATGATTAGAAATAAAATACTGTTAAATATGTAGTATTAAAATATTGATGTATACAAATTATATTTATGTTTATATACGGTATTTACAAAATTGAATTACAATTTTTACAATATTCTATCGAATCAACTTTAACATAACAATGAAGCTTATAACAACTCAAAAGGAATTAGAAGTGGAATTCAAAAGATTGATTAACCAATATAATCAGTTTTATTGGGTTACTGCTTGGGCTGGTGAAAGTACAATGCTTGATGAATTGATTAGCCATAAATCTAAGATAATGAAAATAACTGTTGGTATTCACTTCTATCAGACGCACCCTAATTTTATTAAAGAGTTTTTAGGTGATAATCGTGTTCGATTTATTCAACAACCTGACGGCACTTTTCATCCAAAGCTTTACTTATTCTTTAATGCAGATGATAATTGGGAAATACTTATTGGTAGTGCAAACTTTACTAGCCCAGCTTTTAATAAGAATACAGAAGCCACAGTTCTTTTGACTTCCCAAGATAATAACTCTAAGGACATTATAAAAGAATCTATAATCTTAATAGAAAGCAGTTGGGAATCTGCTAAGGTTTTTAACGAAGATGAACTTGATAACTATTTTATTACTTGGAAAAATCTAAGACCAAAGATTAATAGTTTATCAGGTTTGTATGGAAGCAAAGACAAAAGCCCAAGACCTATTCACCAAGTTCCGATAATAAATCGGAATTGGAAAGAGTATATGGATGATGTTCGAAAAGATAAATATCATTCGCTTGATAATCGAATTAAAGTAATAGAAATTGCTAGGAATATTTATTCGAGAACAAATCACTTTCATTTACTTAATGAAGATGAAAGAAGATTCATTGCAGGTATTCAAAACAAACTCAATATCACGGGTTCAGAAAATTGGGCATTCTTTGGAAGTATGGCAGGGGCAGGTATTTTCATGAATAAAATCATTAATAATGATTTAAATGTTTCTTATGCCTTAGACCATATACCTATATCGGGACAAATAACAAAATCTCATTATACTAATTTTATTAAATTATTCGCTAAAACTTTTAAAGGCGATTACATTGCAACGGCTACAAGATTACTCTCAATGAAACGCCCTGATACGTTTATTTGCTTTGCCAGTAAAAACAAAAAAGCCTTATGTAAGGATTTTGGCATTAAACAATCTGATATGAATTATGAAAGATATTGGGATGATGTTATAGAAAGAATATACGATTGTGAGTGGTGGCAAAACCCAAACCCTATAAATGAACAAGAAACTAAGGTAAGTGAAGCAAGAGCATCTTTTCTTGACAGCATATATTATGTTAAATGATACAAAAGATGTTGAATGATGCCAAGTTAAACACCGAACTCAAAAATGTATTATTGTTTTTCTAGGAAATAACTAAATTAGAGCAAGGAAAGATTTTAATAAATTAATAATATAGCAGGTGTAATAATCATATTTTAAAATTTTAAATATTAATAAAATGAATATTCGGTACTTTTCTCTTTTGATATTGCTATTGTTTGTGTTTTTAACATTATCTTGTGATACTAAAAACGAACAGTATTCAGAAAATAAGCCAAAAGAAAGAACAGTAGACAACAAAGCTACTAACACTAACGAAAACAATAAAAAACCAACAGTAATAGATAGTGTTAAGATAAAAAAACCATCAGATAACTCTATTTCTTCCGATGCATTACTTAATGATTTTTCAGATAATCAAATAAGAGCTAACAATAAATATCAGAATAAGAAAATATCGATAAGGGGCAAAATTTATAAAATCACTAAATCCCCTACAGATTATACAATAATTGAAATTAATGCTACTAAATTCAGTACTACTTCTATACAATGTGCCCTATTACATAGTGAAGATAAAAAAGCGCTGCAATTATCTAAAGGTGATGAAATAATCATTACAGGAAAATGTAGTGGTAAATTAAATGAGCATAGCGATATTTATATGTTAGATTGTAAACTTAAATAAATTAATAATATCTGACAAATTAAGTTACCGTCTTTTAAGATATAAATCACATTAATAAACAGTTTCAGTCCATGTAGATTATTTAATTGTTTTCCCCTCAGCTTTCTTTTTTCTACCTTTCCTTTCAAATTCATTTTTGCCTGAGAGATTTGATATGTTAAAAGCTAGCGCATTAAAGAACAAACTGATTACAATAATAGCCAATATTCCTTGCATTGTGATAAGTAATCTTGATAATAAGGTTAGCGGTACGATATCGCCTATACTTGTGGATGTTGCAATACCTGCACTTAAATAAAACATCCTAAACCACTGACCACTAACTTCTTTATTTGGAAACCCTCGATAACATTGTCCGAAGTAAATTAAATCGTTCCATACTTTTGCTTTTAAAATTAGAGTTGGATAATGCAATTGTATCATCTTGTCTGTTGGAACCTGGAAAAATGATTTAAAATCAGGTATGGAGATTGTATCATCAATTTGAATAGGTTTATTATCAGAATTTATTGTGCATAATATTAAATCATCTTGTATAATTTTTTCTTGCATATCAATCTTTAAAGTAGCAGTCACGGTCGTCCATATCCCTTTAATATGATTCACATCAATATTCATTTTGAATCCTATTTCCTTGGGAAAATTATCTACCTGTAGAGAATGGATTTGGATTTGATTTATATTTGCTTTCCAGCCTTTAAGGTTTATAATTGAATCGCCATAATATTCAATGTTTGTATTTATTACACTTTTTTTAATGTTGTATAGAATATTTAATGCATCCTCATTTAATTCTGAAAATTCATATTTAGAGGTTGAATGATAAAAGCTTCTATCTGGAAGGGCATAATAGATAGTTGTAAAAATCAGAATAATTATAATATAAATCAAAACAAAATAAAATGGGGGTGTCTTACCTAGTCGTCTTGTAATATTCTTCATTTTCTTATAATTTGTTATTACTGGTGTGAATATTCCTTAAATATTTTATAGTGTTGTATTGTCTGAATATTATGATTAACAAGACAATGAATATTATTGGTTCTATTATGCAAAAAATCCAGACATTGATTTGTACATATGACATACCGATTAAGTCTCCAGCCCACACTAAAGACTTCACACATAAATCAAATATAAAACTCATAAATAAGTTTATAATTAATAATAAATAATAATTTTACTTTTTCTATTTAACATGTCCCTCAAGCCGCCATCCCATTTATAAACGTCTCTACAAACTTCATTATCTTATCCAGTATCCTCTCACCAATCTTCTTCCGTTCAAGTAATTTCGGTGGTTCTCCTTCTATCAGCTCAAGAACTTCATCCCTCAGCGGTTTTCTTTCAGCGAATAAATATCCCTCAATTATCTTCTCCACTTTATCAGTCGAAAGGTTTTCTTCTTCGCACATCTTCTTGAATGCCGCAATCTGTTCTTCATTCCAGAACTTTTCAAACACTTCCGGTATATCATCCACATCCTTAATGTCAGGCAGATTCTTCAATATAAACTTTTCAATCAGCTCTCTCTTGCTCCGTAAGTGTACTTCACCGGATAGTAAATCAAGAATTTCTTTCTGTCTCTTCTCTCTGTCTTTTATCTTGCCCTTTAGGTTTGCCAGCAATTGTAATATATAAGCCACGTTTATCTCGTCACGTCTTATCAGTTCCAGTTCAAAGTCAACATCATCCAGTATTGAAACCTTCTCCAATTGATGGTTAGTCTTCACTTTTTCGTATAAATCCAGATACTTGCTCTTGTAATCCTCAAATAACTGTTCATTCATCGCTAAATCTTCAAACTTAAAGTCTGAGAATGTAGTTAGAACATTCTTCAGTCTCATTATTTCCCTGAATGCCTGTATGAATTTCAATTCATCATCTTCGCTCTTCAAATCATTCACACTGTTCACCGTTGGTGCCACTTGCAGCAGTTCAATAAATGCCTTACTGAATTTCCTCACGTACTCTTCGTATGGTTCAATTATTATTTCATCTTTCGCATCTTTATTGCTGAATAGCGTTATCGCATCATCGGTTGCTTTTTTCAGGTTCCTGAAAACCACTATGTTCCCCTGCGACTTCTGCTCGTTCAGTATTCTGTTAGTCCTCGAATACGATTGTATCAGTCCGTGATACTTCAGGTTTTTATCCACGTACAAAGTGTTCACCTTCTTCGCATCAAAACCCGTCAGAAACATATTTACTACAAGTATTATATCCACTCTGTTCTTATCCTGAAAGTCAATCCTCTCCCTGTCCTTCACTCTTTTCGAAATGTCATTGTAATAGTTGTAAAACGTCACGCTGTCTTTCGTAGAGAAACTCGTCTCAAACATTTTATTGTAATGCACTATATACTCATCAAGTTTCTCCCTGCTGTGCTTTTGCAGTCCGTACAATACCTTCGGACCTTCTTCTTTCACCGATAACTCTTCAGGCAAAAATCCGCCTGCTTCATCATCATCTTCATTAGCCGTATAACTGAATATTGTCGCAATCCTTAAATCGTGTTCACCCTTTTCCTTCTTCTTCTGAAAAAGTTCATAGTACTTTATCAGCGTCTCAATACTGCTCACGCAGAATATCGCAGTAAATTCTTTATTGTGCGTCTTCCGTGTATGGTTTGCTATTATGTAATCAGCAATCTTTTCCAGTCTCTTCGGCGATTCCATCAGTTCCTTTGTGTCAATGTCCTCTACTTCTATGTCTATGTTTGTCTTGCTGTCTTCCTTTTGTTTGTACTTGCCCACATATTCCACAGAAAACTTCAGAACGTTCTCATCCTTTATTGCATCTGTAATCACATATTTGTGCAGGCAGTCCTCAAATAGTTCTTTTGTCGTCCTCTTACCGTGTTCATTCTTCACCGCATTATCCGCAAATATCGGCGTTCCCGTAAACCCAAACATCTGTATCTTTTTAAAGAATGTCTTAATCCGTTTATGCGTTTCCCCAAACTGCGACCTGTGGCATTCATCAAATATAAATACAATGTGTTCATCTTTCAGCTTTTCCATTCTTTTCTCATACTGCTTCTTGTAAATCGCAGTATTAAGTTTCTGAATGGTAGTTACAATCAGTTTTGTATCATCAGAGAATTGCTTAACTAAAGCATTTGTGTTGTCTGTTCCGTCAATGCTTCCTTTGCTGAAACTGTTAAATTCCTTCGTAGTTTGATAATCAAGGTCTTTTCTGTCCACCACAAACACCACCTTCTTCACCTCCGGCAGGTTCATCAGTATCTGACTCGCTTTAAAAGATGTCAGCGTCTTTCCCGAACCAGTCGTATGCCATATATATCCGTTCTTGTTAGTGTTCTTCACTCTTTCAATCAGTGCTTCCACTGCAAAGTACTGATATGGTCTCAGCACCATCAATATCTTATTCGCCTCGCTCAGCACTATGTATTTGCAAATCATTTTCGAAACGTGGCATGTATCCAGAAAGCAGTAAGTAAATTGTTCTAATTGTGTAATCAGTTTATTCTTCTCGTCGCTCCAGTAAAAAGTCTGCTTGAACGATTGATACCTGTTGTTGGCATAGTACTTTGTGTTCACTCCATTGCTTATCACAAATATCTGCACGTATTGAAACAGTCCTATCGATGCACCGAACGAATGCCTCTGATACCTGTTTACCTGATTAAATGCTTCCTTCAGTTCTATGCCTCTGCGTTTCAGCTCTATCTGCACAAGCGGCAATCCGTTTATCAGCAGTGTTACGTCATACCTGTTTTTGTACGTACCTTCCATACTAACCTGCTGTGTCACCTGAAACAGATTCTGGCACCAGTTCTCAAGCTCAATAAACTGAAAATATAAACTCTCGCCGTTATCCCTTACTATATGCTGTTTCTCTCTTAGTATCTTCGCCTTCTCAAAAACACTCCCTTTTGTAAGTATGTTTAAAACCTTATCAAACTCTTTCTTTGAAAATGTAATGTTATTATGTTTCTCTATCTGTGCTTTCAGGTTAGCAAGCAAATCCTTCTCATTTGTTATTGTCACATACTCATAACCCAGCTTTGTCAGCTGTTTTACAAGTTTATCCTCTAATATTTGTTCAGGTTGTTTAGTCATATTCAGCAAAACATCTTTTGCAAAAGCCCTTTTTTCCAAAGCTCTGCTTTTTCTATCTGCTCACTTACAAGATTTATTTTATCGTCAATTGCCGAAAGGAAATTAGCAATTATGGTTTGTTCAGGAAGAGATGGATGTTTAATAAGACATTCTCCAATTTCTCCCAAGTTAATTTTTTTAGGGAAGGCGACATGAATTGTCCGTTTATGTAATTCGGCGTGAAAATAATTCGAATTTATAAAATGACAGATGAACTCACTATTATTATTTTTAGAGCTTTTTATTAATGCTAAACTTACATAGAATGATGCTTCAATGTCCCAATTAATATATTTTGCAGTGCCAATATCACCTATTCTGGTCATTAAAATATCTCCTTTTTCTAATTTCACCCTTGCGTTTTCTTTCTCAAATACTTCTCTTGAAATATATTTTGACACCAAAAAATTATTTGAAGTTACATGCTCGACACTATAAAACGGGATTCCTTTATCTTGATAATCAGGTGTTTGATGTGTACCATCATAAATCTCGGTAATCTCTTTCAACTTCTTCTCTCCCCACATCGGAAACTCTTTCCCATTCTCATCCTTAAATCTTATTTCCTGCGAAAAGATTTTCTGAATTACACCTTTCTTGTATTGCTCTAAAAGTGTTTTCTTCTTTTTGAGTTGAGTAAGTTTGTCATCAACATTAGTGAGGAAAGTAGCTATTTTTTGTTGTTCTGGATGATTTGGTAATAATAAGAATATCTTTGATAAGTCTGTTGAATTTATAGCAGGATAACTTGTACCAGTGCACCTTTTAATCACATCATTAACAAAATATTGAAAGTGTAAATATTGATACAAATATCTTGTAGATTGATTTGCTCTTATTTGTGCGTATCCAGTTGAGGCAACATATACTCCATTTTTATCAAAATACAAATTGTTCTTCTGGTACGGTCTTACCATTTGAAACAATATATCTTTCCTTTTGAGTATCCTTTGTGCTCTGCTTGGTGCATCTTTATTTAACAATAAATATTCTTTCTTTAGTTCACCATTCTCAACACTTTCTAAATCAATGTATATAAACTCTTCAGGTAGAGATTCGTTTGGTGGATTTATTTCAGCAATCTCACCCAACGCTTTCTCTTCCCATTCACCCTTATACTCAGGAAACCGCAATACAGGTATGTACTTCTGTTTCTTCATCAATCAAAAGGGAGTTGAGATTTTCAGTTCTTTGCAGAATCCTGCAATTGCCTTATCTGTTTCTGTCATTTCCTTATCAATCTTCGCAATCTCACTCGCCACTTTATTAATATCAACAATAGGCTCAGGTTCAAAAGTATCCACATACCTCGGAATGTTCAGGTTATAATCATTACCCGCAATCTCTTCAAGTGTTGCTCTTTTGCTGTATTTTTCCTCTTCTTTACGGTTACGGTAAGTATCAATTATTTTATTGATGTCTTCATCTCGCAATACATTCTGTGTTTTCACTTTCTCAAAATGCTGGCTCGCATCTATGAACAATACATCTTCAGGATTCTCCCTGCATCTCTTAAATACCAATATGCAGGTTGGAATACCCGTTCCATAAAATACATTCGCAGGTAAACCGATAACTGCATCAAGAAAATTCTTTTCTTCAATCAGATATTTCCTGATGTTCCCCTCTGCTCCGCCTCTGAATAGTACTCCGTGCGGCAGCACTATTGCCATATTTCCGTTTTCTGCTAAGTGATGTACCATATGCTGAACAAAAGCAAAATCTGCTTTGCTCGATGGTGCAAGTTTTCCGTACTGGCTAAACCTGTCATCTGTCATAAACAGAGGACTCGCACTCCACTCTGCCGAAAATGGTGGATTTGCAACTATTGCCTCAAACTTCTTATCAATATGCTGTGGTCTTTCTAATGTGTCTTCCTGCTTAATATCAAATTTCCTGTAATGAACATCGTGCAGAATCATATTCATCCTGCAAAGGTTATACGTTGTTCTGTTTAGTTCCTGTCCGTAAAAGTTACTCACTTCTTTCACTTCTCTCGACACTCGTAAAAGCAAAGAACCCGAACCGCAGGTAGGGTCATAAACCGATTTAAGTTTGCTCTTTCCCGTTGTAACTAATTTCGCCAGCACCTTGCTCACTTCCTGTGGAGTATAAAATTCACCTGCCTTCTTACCTGCACCGCTGGCAAACTGTCCTATAAGGTATTCGTATGCGTCTCCAAGAACATCTCTGCCGGAATCTTCAAGATGAAAATCAATCTTATCTAAGTGCTGTAATACCTTCGCAATAATTTCATTCTTTGCCGATTCCGTCCTGCCAAGTTTTGTACTCGTAAGGTCAAGGTCTTCAAAGAGATTATCAAAATCATCTTCACTCTCTGTGCCCATCGTGCTCTGCTCAATATTCGTAAGAATCTTTTGCAGGTCTTCAAGTATAAAATTATTTTCCTTCTCGCTGTCGCCGTTTCCTCTTCTTGCCACTTCACTAAACAGTTCAGACGGTTTCAGGAAGTAACCCAGTTTTTCAAGTGCCTCTTCCTTAATCGCCTCAATATATTCTTTTCCTTCCTTACTCTTTTCCTTAATATCCGTATAAGCAATCCCATCCTGCTTCAAAATCGAATTAGCATACCTCACCATCTTTTCCGACAGGTACTTATAAAATATGAATCCCAGAATATAATCCCGAAATTCATCCGCATTCATCTTTCCCCTCAAGGTATTAGCAATATTCCAAAGTTGCTGTTCTAATTGTTTCTTTTCTTCTTCCGACATTTAAACCCTATAATTAATAAACATTTTACTTTCAAAATCCTTTAATATTACTCGTTTAAAAACTTCTTTCAATCCAATTTATTGTTTTGATTTAACATAATATCTTATACTTTCTTAACTCTTTTACTTTTATATGGATTAATAACAATCCTTTTTTCACAAATTACCATATTCTCCTTTTTATGGTATCCTTTGTACTCTTTGATATATTGAGCCGCTTCTGCCCTTGTTTCAGCATCTCTTTTCAAAATAACAAATCGATACTTAGATTTCTGAAATAACACCTGATATACATTTGTCGGTTTCATAGAAATTAAAATTAGAACATTACATCGGAACCACTTTTCTTAACTCTGCTATCGAGTTGTTTGTTAAATCAATTGTCCTTCTAAAATCTGCAATGTAGTTTCCTCTCAACAATCTTAAATTCTCTTCATACATTACGCAGTTTGATGCGGCTAAGATAATTTTTGAATAGTTTTGATTACTTAAATATGTTCTCGTTATATCAATCAAAGGAATTATTCCAAGAGTAGTATATTTATGTATTCTCCATGAATCAATATCATGACTCTTGTTTTGCTTTATTCTTAATTCTATAATCTTTTCATACATTTCTTTTTCTTTTCCGATTAACTGAACCGAAGCATAATTTTGATCCATTGTAGTTAATTCTTCATTAAGTAAGTAATTCTGTTCGTTCCACGATTTTCCAAAATCTTCAAATTTTGTCATAAACTTTTCATATAATACATCTCTAAGGTTTCTATTGTTTATAATACAATTTAAGTGATTTTGTATTGCTACATAATCCATGATAGACCTATCTTTTTGCCAAGGATAGATATAACTATTAAATGACTTAAATAACTCAGTTGATGGTAGTTTGTCAAACACATTATTGTCAATCAAAGTATTTTTCGTATAGTGAAATAATTCGATTTCGGGATTATTTAACTCTAAAATAAAGTTCTCGATATTTGTGTTTTCAGTAGAAAGATTTATTATAAGTTCGTTAATTAATATAAAGTAGTTCTTCTTCAGTTTTTTTGCTGAATTACGTTTAATTAAATAATTTGCAAACAAACCTAATAAGAATAATATGAATGGGCTTGAATATTTAAGATACTCAATCCATAAATCAGAACTTACGTCTTTTATTACAATAGAATAAACTGTATCCATTCTCATTAAATTAAAGTTTATTTATTCTTTACTTTTGTCAAACCTCCTCAAACCCGCAGTATAAAAGACCCCAAGAATTGTACTTCAAAATTAGTCTTATAATATGCGAAAATCAATAAAAGAATAAATCTTTATTCCCGGATTATCTTAATTGGTAGCTAATTCATTAATACTCAGCTTTGTAGAATCTATATTTGGATTGGTTAACTAGAACAGATTAAATATTTTATATTTTAAATAAATATAAATCTCATTATGAACAGAATAACATACATTATTTCAATCGTCTTATTTGTTATCTCTTTAACTATATCAATCTTCAACTATATATTATTTAATTCACATATAAATAATAATGAAACTGGAAGGTATCAATGTTCTACTAGTTTTGGCCAATATTGGTTTTTAGTTACGGTAATTGACACTCAAACTGGTTTAATAGTAAAACAAGAAAAATATGATAGAGATTTATCTAAAATCACTTTAAAATAATTTTTTCTACTAATCCAATTAGTTATATACTTTTATAGTGTACAATTAATTTCCCGAATTAGTAATGTGCAACACTCGATAATTGCAAAAATACTTATTGTCTTCTTTTTTCAATAAACCCATTTCTTCTAACTCTATTATATCACGACGAATTTTCAATACACTTTTTATATTACTTTTAGATGGATTCTTTTCGTCAGATGGGGCAGCATAAGAAAGTGCAATACGAGCATCAAGCGTTAAAATTTCATTTATCGTTAATTTTGTTTCCAATGGAAATTTAAGCATCAAATATCTTTGTCTCTTTTTTACAATTTTACTTCTGTATTTTCTTTCATCAAACTTTTGAATTATAAAATTCTTCCAGGATATCTCCAACTGATTTTTTTGGATTTTCTTTAAAATTTCATTAAGACCATCCCGCAACCCCAATATTGCATATTTTATAAACGGTGTCAAAGATTTCTTTTCAGTCGATAAACTAATATGTCTATAGTATTCGTTTCTTGTATCATTGTAATAATTTGAAAGTATATGAGCAGCTATAACTGGGGTTCCACCTCTTAAAAGTAAATAATATTCCAATAGTCGAGCAGTTCTTCCATTACCATCTGAGAAAGGATGAATCCAAGCTATATAAACATGAGCCACTAAAGCCTGAATGATATAATCGGTAAACAATTGGCCTTTCTCAAAATGAAATTCAATTTTAAACCAATCACATAACTCAGTAATTAAATTTTCAACATATAAGCTGTCAGGTGGTCTGTAATTGCTAACTGTTACATTATTATTCCTAAACTCACCAGGTATGGCAGCAAAGTATTCACCAAGGCCTTCTCCAATCATTTTATGTAATCGTTTTATTAACTCTGGAGTAATTAATGTTTTATGATTTCCAATCTTTACTTCGCCTATTAAAACCTGAAGTGCATTAATTAAATTCTTTACTTCTTTTTCTTGATACTCCTTACTCGGAGGCAATGACTCACCATCCTTTATTTTGAGAACCTCTTCATCACTTAATGAATTACCTTCAATAGCTGTCGTAGACTGAGCACCTTTTGTCAAAGAAACTGTTAGTAGTTCTTCACGATAGTCAGGAGTAATTGGCATATCAGAAATTGCCCGCACAGAACAATCACATTGACCTAAAATAAAATAAGTTTCCTCATCTAATTCCCAATCTTTTTTAAAGGTTAAATGTGGATATTTTTCAATTATCAAAGAATTCATAAAATCTATAATTTAATATTTAATAAAACTAATAATCTTGATGTGTAATGCATTTACTAAAATATAATTAACTTAATAACTAACCAACTAATGTATTAACTAATGTAATAGATAATGTATCAACTAATGTAATAGATAAAAAATATATAAATATATGTATTATCATAATTTATATGCATTATAGCTTCCCTAATGATTCTTATAATGTATATACAATATATATAATTTATATTTAAATATATATGAATAATTAATTAAATAATTATTAGTAATCAATGTTAATTATAGTAAATAGTATCAAGGAGGCAGAACGGGGATTCGTTATAAAATATGATAATTGAAAAGACGGCAATTGTTTAAAAATGCCGCCTTCTTGAATTTAAATTGACTTACTTACGTTTGTTAATTCTATCAATGATTATTAGCTGTATTAGAGCTATTAGTATCTTTTTGATTATCTCGATTAATATTTTTGGAGGTATCTTCATCTGTCGTTGTCCTTTCTTTAGATTCATAAATTTCTTTCATGGATTTAAGAACTGCTATTCCTAAAGTGAACATCAGTAAAATATTTTCCTTTGTTAATAATGGTTTCTTCATAGCGGTATGAGTTTATTATTTTGAGGTATAATATATATATGTAAGAATCAAAACGGTCCTTCACCTGGCACCAAAGAATAACTGCCATGAAACATACTGTCTTCAATGTTTGTAACACGGTGCTCAAGGTTCTGTATTTCTGAATTAATCTCATCCAACATCATTTCCCTCATCATTGAATAGTCGAAGGATTCTTCAGGAAACAGTTTAGATTCAGACTTACCGAGTGAATCAGAGAATATATCAAACCCACTATCACGTTTGTTATGCCATTTGTCTGATTTGCCTCTATTAAAAGTTGAAAGGAATGTTTCCCGTTCGATGTTACTGATGTCTATCTCTTCCAATCCGTAGTCGATGTAAATCTCTACAGGTATTTGGACTAAGTAATGTTCGAGCTTAAGATTGTAAACACCATTCACAAATCCGTCTTCTCTAGTGTAGAGGATAGACAGTTCAAAGTTTTGATTGATATAGTTCCTATCGGTAGAAGAGAAATTATTCATACCGTTCGGGTGTCTATGAATCACTGTGTTAAATGAATACTGGTCAGGCAAATATTCGATAGAAGTATTCGCGACCTTTTGTTTAGGTATATAATACTCTTCACTTAATATCAGTGTAGCGTCATCTTTTTCTTTTATTTTCGTAACGATAGAAAATTCGTCGTTGTGAACCATACTCGCTACCTTATCACATATAAATAACAGTTTCGCACTTATTATTACATCAACTTTGTCCAATACTTTGATACCCGATTCCCAGGCTTCTCTCTTTTCGTTAAATATTACTTCAGGTTTGTTAGACTTGCCGTGTTTACTCTTGCCGGATTTGTCAGGATTGGTATCACCTGGCTTGATGTCGTTTAAGTTTATTGGTTTTTTGTCGTCCATGATATTTAATTATTTTTAAGTAAATTTTGTGATTCTTCTATCTGGTTTATTATTCGTTTCACGTTCATGTTCACTGTCCGAGGTATTTGTTTTCTTTTCATCAGAAGCTCAATGACAGCCATTGCAGAAATAATTTGAGGCGTTCCAAAGAAGCTGGGAGTTACTGTGTAGCTTGAGTCTTCGCCCCATTGACCAGTTGTGAAGTCGTGCATACAAATCGTGGCGTTAAATCCATCATAACCTAACTTACAGTACATTGGGAATCTTACAGCTACTTCTTCTTCGTCGATTGAAGATTTACCTTTTGTCGCAGGTGGTGGATTTTCTATCTTTGATTTAATCTCAGCTAATGAATCTTTCAATCGAGTTGTATCTGAACAATCGAAGAAGTAATCTATACCGTTGTATTTCTTTAAGTGTTCAGCTTGGAATAATTCTTCGTTAGTAATCACGAGAATATTCTTACGTCTTTCAGAGATTAACTGTTTAACAGCTTTGGTTTTGTATTCCCGTACCTGAGACAACTTAAAGAGTGTTCTGTTTAGATTCGAACTCTCGATTTTATCATCATCGAATAGAATTAGTGTACCAATTCCAATTAATGCTAAATCTACCGCAATCCAACTTCCTATACCTCCGAGTCCAACAACAATAGCTATTTTCTCAGAGTAATCACTAACGATATGTTGTTGGCGCAGGTTGATTTCGTCTTCATTTGTTATTACATAGCCGTCTTCCATGTGTTGTCCTTTCTTGTTGTTGCAGTCCCAGAGGGCGTAAAGTAAGAACTGTCTAAATGTATTCTCTGATAAGTATTAGAGATTTCGTTTAGTAATTGTAACAGTTGTTCAGGATTATCCAAAGGTATCGGTCTGTCCTGTAAATTACCAGCACAAGCTGCGCCGAAGTTTGCTTTCTCACAGTTTGGATGTTGTTCATCTGTTGAAAGATTAATCGTCCCATACGTTATCTTTGTATGTAGAATGTTAACGTAGATAGCTTTAAGATAGCACACAGGCTCTTCAAATACTTTAATCATATCAGAATGCTCCGATACTCCTTCAGTTACTTCATAAGCGGGATTGTAGAACTTACAAAGGTTCACGCTCTTGTCTTTCATAAGTAAATACCAACCTGCATCTGCAACAGTTTTTACAAGTTCTAACAACTTAGAGCCAATTACTTCGCTCCTGTATAACTGTTGAAGTTTTAGTAATTCGTTTTGATACAAGTCGTTAATTTTATCGATTGCTGTTTTCAGTTCTTCCTTAAATATAGATTTTAGTTGCTTAATCGAATTTATGAAATCAAGTTCTGATTCCAGAAATACTTCCTTTACTAATACCTTCTCCTGCCGTGATGATTGCAGTCTATCGTTTAAATCCTTAAATTTTATTTCTTTTTAAATAACATTTTTAAGAGCATCACCTGCAAGAGTAAGTTTTGATTCATCCTTCTTATTCTCATTCAACCGCTTAAGGAACGTTTGATTCAAAGGAGGATTTAATGCTTTAGTTTCGTTCATAAAATTAATTGATAAGTTTTTTAAATCTAAAAGAGGATGCCGCTGCTCAAGACGACATCCTCAATTGTTAGGGAGTTTTTGTTCTTTTACTTTTTAGAGCAAATCAAGCTGCGGCATTAAACCTGATAATGTTTATTGAACCTGTATAGTTGCCGGATTCTATATCAGATGGGCTTAAATTTCTGTTTGTTTCGTCATACAAATCAAACTTAGAGATACCGTTATCTCTCGCCACTGATTTAATTTTTTCAATTAAACCAAGACCTGATAAGCCAGTGACATCAACCTTATTGCTGTTACAATTGATAAATGTCTTTTGTTCGTTGTTACCTTCGTTGTTCGTGTCCCACGCCATTTTTTTAGTATTTAGTTTTTTGGTTAAATAAATTAATTAGAGTAATATTAAATCTTCTATATATCTACAAGGTAGTTGTAGTGCTAGGTTAATAGCAGATTCATTGTTGTTGCCATTTGGAGAGTCGACATCCTCTTCATCTAACTCAACTGTCATATCATTATATTCGTACTCGGTGTCAGAATCATTATCTCCATCGTCGAAATCTTCTGAGTGGCGGTTGTTGTAATCATAGGCTGCGTCTATGGCATCACTCTCATCTTCTGCATATACGAAACATGATAGTGTGCCATAGCGACTGTACGAATACGGAATTTTTACAAACCATTTATTCATTTAACTAACTCGCCTCCTTGTTCTGGTCGGAAGAATACACCTCCAATGATTTGTTGTTTTCAGCGCACTTGTCGGGTTGTAATTCCAGGGACAAATGCTCTGAGAGTATTTCGTTTACTAGGCGGGTCATTGGTATGCCTCGTTGTTTTGCTTGGTGGTAGAGCTTAGGGATTATCAGCGGATCGATTTTAGGACTATACATGTTAAACTCCTTTTTTAATTTGGTTGTTTATCTTTCTTACTAATATTATACCATAATATTAGTAAGATAATTTGACTATTTTTACCATAATTGTAATTGTATAGGAGTAATATTAATTTTAATAATTCTTATGAGATATATTTATTTAGATGAGACACAAACCGAGAAATATATAGGATATGGTGCATTCACAACGGATTTCGAAATAGAAAATGAAGTTATTGATATAGCTTTAGAGAACCTAAAATGCGACCCTGATATATCCAAAGAAGTAACTTCAAGATATGATAATGAAACAATCAAAAGGGGATATTTTCATGCATCAGATGACAGTAAAAATAGCCACTCTCATTTATGTAAACAGATTAACGAGAAACTAAATGGAGTATTTACAGCAGAATTATTTTTAAAAGACTATAAAGATGAAACCTCGGGAAATTTATATAAATTAGCTTCCAGTTTGTGTACTTTGCATGCATTAAATACATACGAACAAATACAATTAATTTTTGAACATAGAGGAGGATTAAATAAAGAAAAGATAAAAAGTGCTTTCGATGATTTATACAAAGATATGCTCAAATCTAATTATCAACAACCATCTCTACCTAGTTTTTTTCCAATGCTTGAATTTGATATTAGAAACAAACAAGAACCTGGAATACAATGTGTAGATTTCTTATTATGGACAGTTCAAAGAGAATTGATGGGTAATAATGATTGGTATAATAGAATAAAAAGTAAAGTTAGGACAAAATCTAACACTCTATCTAATGATTGGGTTAATTACTTTTTATACATTAATAAGGATTTATCTGAGATAGAACTAAATTATAAATATGAAGATATTCCTAAGGATAGTGATAATTTAGTATCAAACGAATTATGGGTAAAGTTTTTCTTATATGCAATAAAAGTAGTTAATAATTTTTCAAAAAATGGATTACCAAAGCAAATAATCCATTTCAATGAAAAATTAGAACTCGTTTATAAAAACCGAACAAACAAAGATTTCATTGATTACGTTGAAAATGTTATTGAATTATATTTGTATTTTTTTGATATGGTTCCCTTAGTTGAAAAAAATACTAAAAAAGAAGATAAGGAATTCCTACTTTTATCAAAGAAATATTTGGGTTTAACTTTAAGAAGCGATTTAATTTCGGGAGTAAGGACTAAAATATATTTAATGAAATTGAGAAATTATTATTTGGAAAATAATCCAGCAATTTTTACTAATTGAAGAAAACAACTATATTGCAAAACCAAATAAACACAAATTAAAATATTCTTATGAAGTTAAATAAAAAATATTTAAGAGAACTTATTAGAGAAGTATTGTTTGAAATATCTTTAGAAAACACATATTATCAAATACTTATTAAGTGCCCAAGAAAGTATATATCTCAGAAGCAATTATTAGCAGAGGGCATATGGCAAAAAACAAATTGTAAAGATTATTGGAAAAGGTTAGATAGACCAAAGAATGACTTTGAGTTCCTTCATGTCCATATATCCCATGCCAAACATATAACATCTAAAAACAAACAAGTTGCATGGAACAACGATGGGGCAAGACATGATAGAAAATCATTTGATTCACATTTTAAAGGAATGCAAACTGCTAAAGAAATCGCAAGAAAAGAGTTAAATATACCTCCTGATGTTCAACTTGAAAATATTTTTGTAAAAGGAAAAAACAAATTGCTTTTAGAAACTGGCGGGATGGTTAATAATATTGATGACAGTAAGAAATTTATATTTGTAATCAATCAGTAAGGGTTTATTATTAATTATTTAATTCGAATGAATCAAAAAACATATCAGATGACTTAGTGATATTAATTGCGAAATAAAGAAAATAAATTTTCCGCTTCCAATTCACCAAACAGGTCATCAATGTTGTTCGATGACTCAGATATCAATGTTCTTCCTCGACTTAAGGATTCTTTTTGTTATCATAGTCTAATCTTTGAACTCGTATATATATTCCTTGAATAGAGCCCCTTCGTTTTTTAATACGAATCCATTATTCTCTAAAGCATTTTGAGCTGCCTTATTATCGTTCCTCGTGTTTGCCTTTATTGTGTTTGAAGATGTTTTTTCAATTATTGATTCTGATTCTATTAAAAGTTGACGAATAGATTCGACCGCGTATCCTTTACCTTTATAATCTTTATCTAAATATATTATTAGCTGCCATTCCTTATTGTTAAAAATGGCTGGTTCAAAACTGATAAATCCTACATTCAGTCCTGAATCATTTTCTTTAATAAGCCATACTTTATCTTTATAGTATGTCAAATATTCCTCGATCTTCTTATAATCAGAAAACCCCCCTCCAATAAAATTATACTCATTAAGAAAATCTAATTTGCTTTGCGAAGATGTCATACATTTTGCTAGTTTTTCAATATCCTTATCATCAAAGTTCTGATGTATTGTTATATTTGGTCTATTCATAATATTAGTTTTTAGTAAACTATATAAAGTATACTTAAAATAAAATGAGTTGAGATTACTTTATTTTTGTTATACCACAAAGGATTGATAATAATATCTGTAGCTTTTATCTTGTAGTAAACAATTTTATTAACTAATAAACAGGGCAGTAAACAGGGAAGCTTTATGAATTATCGGATGGCAATAAGTGTAAACAGCAAATTATTTGCAATCTCTGTAATACCTTTAGAAATAGGCTTTAACAGGGTTTATCAGAATGTAAATGACAATACCATTGTAGATATTTTTACGTCTGAAAAGCCGTGTGTCGCCGGTTCGATTCCGGCCCTGTCCACTTC
>JBMOHR010000008.1:0-29385 GCA_049317745.1 Ignavibacteria bacterium | reverse complement strand
TGTGGTTAAAGATTGCTATTCTAAGCAACTTTTTCAATCTAAAAAGAAACGGAGCGAACAGATTATAGGAGAAGGTTCACAGAGATCACAGAGAAGTCACAGAGGACATAGATTAGCAAGAACTACAAACAAAGAAAAGATAAAAAATGGCACACTGATAAAAGACGATTGAAACTGATTTACACTGATTAAGAAATTTATAGGGTTAAAGATAGAGAATGAGAAGCTTGACACGAATTAACACAAATTAACTCGAATTAAAGAACAAGAGATTTTTAGGGTTAGAGATTTAGAAACAGGGGGGAAGTGAAACACAATTTTATAAAAAGAAACGGAGCAAATGCTCCGTTCCCCTTTTGCTGTTGTCTCATCGGCAGATAGAAACAACAGCGTCTCCAATATATTCAAAAACACTTTACTCTATATCTTAATCTAATGACCTTCTTAAAAATGCAGGTGGATCAACGTCCTTTAGGTCGTTTTCATCAAAGAATTTATTCTTGGTCTTCTTAAAGTTATAAGTCTCTTTTTCGCTTAAATCGTCGTTAACTTTGTTTTCAATTTTGTCTTTTCTTCTGAGCCATGCCGGTTTGTCAAGTTCACTTATGTTTTCAGGAATCTTATCAAGATGACCTTCCTGTATTGTGTCCATACCGATTACGTTTCCGTATACCTGCTCTTCTTTTTGCTCTGCCTTTGCTTCTTCTTTTCTGAAACCTGTAGCGATTACTGTTACCATAACTTCATCGTCCATTTCCTTGTCATCCATAAGTCCGAAGATGTAGTTTGCTTTTTCCCCGACTGCTTCCTGTACCTGTGAATTGATTACGTCGATTTCATCGAAACCAATATTGCCGTCAGATGCAATGTTTACGAGCACGTTCTTTGCTCCTGAAATATTGATGTTTTCCAGTATCGGATTTGATAATGCTTCGCTGACGGCTTTCATTGCTCTGCCTTCACCGTTTGCTATACCTGTACCTATAATGGCGTCGCCTGTATTCTTCATAGTTGTCTTTACGTCTGCAAAGTCAACATTGATTTCACCTGTCTTTGTGATAATCTGCGAAATACCTTTTGTGGCATTGTAAAGAACTATGTTAGCAAGTGCCAGTGCCTGATTCTTTGTTGCTCTTTCAGGTATCAGCTCTCTTATTCTTTCGTTAGGGATAACAATAAGACTGTCTACTTCCTTCTTAAGTTTTTCGATTCCGTCCATAGCTGAGCCCATTCTTGGCTTGCCTTCAAATATGAATGGCTTTGTGACGATAGATACAACAAGTATATCCAGGCTTCTTGCAATCTTTGCAACAAGCGGTGAAGCACCTGTACCCGTTCCGCCGCCCATACCTGCAGTGATGAATACCATATCACTGCCTGTTAATGCACGTGTTATCTCGTCTCTGCTCTCTTCTGCAGCTTTGTCACCCAATGCTGTGTTTGCACCGGTTCCGAGCCCTTTGGTAATGTTCTTACCAATCTGTATTTTAATGTCTGCCTTGCTGATTTCCAATGACTGCAAATCAGTATTAATCGCTATAAATTCTACGCCTTCAATACCTTTGTCAACCATAGAATTAAGTATGTTTCCGCCGCCGCCACCGACACCAACAACTTTTATCTTTGCGCCGTTCGATTCGTTTGGTAATAATTGAATGCTCATTTGTTTACCCTTTCAAATTAATTTATAATTATTATTGTTATTTAATTTTCTTATTTGTGTATTAAAGCTCATCAAACCAGGTTTTAACTTTTACTAATAAACCTTTTATTGAAACATCCGACTTGACCGAAGCCTTTTTCCCCTTTGTAACCATCGGGATTTTCTCGGAACTGTCCATTGTCTTAGCTCTGTGGAGTATCAGGCCAACACCTGTTGCATATATCGGACTTTCAACTTCTTTCGATAAACCGCCGGATAAACCTCTCGGTAATCCAAGGTTAACTTCCAGACCAAGAATTTCTTCTGCAAGTTCTTTTGTTCCTTTAATCAATGAACCACCGCCGGTTACTACAACACCTGCAGGCAATTCACTGAATATCTGTGAGTTCTTTAATTCTATTGCTGCCAGTTCAAATATGTCCTGCATTCTTGCCTGTATGATTCTTGCAAGTATGCTTTTTCTTGTTCTCTTAGGAATTTTTCTGCTTATGGATTCTATTAAGATTTCATCGTCGTTCAGTATTTCTGATACCGTCGCAAATCCGTACTCCCTTTTGATTCTTTCCGCTTCGTCTTCGGAGATACCGAGTGTTTCATATATATCTTTTGTGACGAGACTTCCTGCTATACCTATTCCTGCAGTATACTTTAAGACGCCCTTTTTGAATACTGCGATATCTGTTGTACCGCCGCCGATATCTATCATTGCCACACCGACTTTCTTTTCTCCTTCTTCCAGCACTGCGTATGATGATGCAATCGGTTCGAGGACAATGTCGTCTATCTCAACACCGCAGCTTCTTACACAATTTGATAAATCATCTATCGAAGAAACCAGACAGGTAATTATGTTCATCTTTGCTTCGAGCCTTACACCAAACATTCCGACTGGTGATTCATATATTCCGTCTTTTCCGTCTATATTGTATTCCTGAGGAATTACAGAAATTATTTGTGTGTCCGAAGGAATCTTAATTAAACTTGCCTGCTCCCTTAACCTGATTATGTCTTCTTCCTGAATAACCCTGTCAGGGTTCTGTATACCTATGATTGTGGATGTCTGTATGCATCTTATGTGATGTCCTGCAATACCAACGGAAACAGATTTAATCTGAATTCCTGAATTTAATTCTGCCTGGTCCAAAGCAACTTTGATAGAATCAATGGTCTTCTGCGGGTTTACTACTATACCTCTGTTCAAACCTTCAGAAGCAGCTTTACCCACACCGATGATGTCTATCTGTCCGTTTGCTTTTTTATGAGCAACTATAACGCAAATCTTGGTAGTACCTACGTCAAGACCTACAATAATCTCGTCTTCTATACCTTTGCTTTTTTTGCTTTTCATACTGTATTAATTAAATTTTGCAATAATTTGATTTGAATAACGTAAATCCACATACTGACATTCTGCATTCTTCTTCAAGATCTCTTCTTCCATAAATTTCTTGTACAACCCTAATTTTTGTTTGTATACTGTTACTGCATCTTTTTCAACTCTCGGAAAGTAAAAGGAAATCGACTTCTCGTTTGACTTTACTATCACTTTGTTTGAATCCTTCATATTAATCTCTGATATCATATTCTGAAGGTAACGTCCCTTTGAATATGCTGCCTTTATAAGATTAATCGCCATGTTAATATCACTCTTGTACTGTGCTGCATTCTCTGCTTTTAAACCGCTTATGACAGGTAAATCGAATGCCTTTTCGTAATTCTTAAATGAAAATACTTCCTGCTCTTCGTCAATCAGGTACAGCTCATTGTTTTTAAGTATCACTGCAAGAGGTTTCTTTTCCGTTATTTCAATTATTAATTCCGAAGGAGGCTCTTTGCTTACTACTACCTTCTTGATTTCAGGATGCTTCGAAACTCTGTCTCGAATGAAACTGAGGTTGAGTTCTTCTAAATTAATAACTGAATCTGCTTTAATACCAGCAGCGTTCAGTACATCTTCCTCACTTAACGTTATGTTTCCTTTTACTGTTATTTTATTAATGTATGTCTTATTTCTCCAGTTATTCGCAAATACGATGAATAAGAATATTACTATTCCGGATACACTTAAGAATAATATTAATTTCTTCTTACTCATTTAGTATTTAATCCTTTTATGAATTTGTCGCACATATTTGTTACGTCTCCGGCTCCCTGAAAAACAACCCTGTCGCCCTTTTTAAGTGTTTTCTTTAAGTCTGCATACAGATTGATTTCGTTCTCAACCAGACATTTGTCTTTCTTTACCAGATTATAAATCAACTTTGAACTTACACCTTTTATTTCCTTTTCTCTTGCTGCATAAACAGGCAGTAAATATACTTTGTCTGCTGCACTGAGAGACTTTGCAAATTCCTTGTAGAACTGTTTTGTACGCGAATATGTATGCGGCTGAAAGACTACAATTAGTCTTTTCTTATCTACATCTTTTAATGACTTCAGTGAAGAAAGTACTTCCGAAGGATGATGACCGTAGTCATCATAAACTTTTACGTTTCTCTTGTCATACTTAAGTTCAAGTCTTCTCTTTACACCCTTAAAGTCTTTTAAACTTTTGAATATGTTAGCTGACTTAGCTGCGAATATAGTCGCACAGATTGCCGCTGATGCGTTGTAAACGTTGTGGTATCCCGGAATGCCAAGTTCAACTTTAAAATCATTAAGATTGAAGGTTGTCTTAGATGCTGACATCTTAACATTCGAAATCTTGTTCGTTCCTTTAATACCATAATCAATTACTACTTCATCAATCGGATCGACAAGTTCCTTTACATTCTTATCATCGTAGTTTGCTACAATCGTTCCTTCTTCTTTCAGGTTACTTAAGAATGATCTGAATGCAGTCTTCAAAGATTTCTCGTTCTTGTATATATCTATATGGTCAAGTTCTATGTTGTTTACAACTATAACGTTCGGCTTAAGAGTAAGGAAACTTCTGTCGTATTCATCAGCTTCCACTACAGCCCATTTCCCTTTGCCGATTCTGTATGATGCACCGCCTAAGACGTCGAGATTGCCTCCGACGAATACTGTCGGGTCGATTCCGCTCTTTATAAGAATATTTGCAATCATAGATGTAGTACTGGTTTTGCCGTGTGTGCCTGATACTGCAATCAGTTTCAGTCCGTTTACTAACTCACCCAGCAATACTGCTCTTTTGATTGTGCTAATCTTCAATGACAATGCTTTTTTATATTCTGGATTATCCTTTTTTACAGCAGATGTATAAACTACAAGGTGAACACCCTTACTGATATTTTCTGCAAAATGACCGTACGATACCTTCGCACCCTTTTTCTCGAGTCTCTCGGTAATAAATGTTTTTGTGGAATCACTGCCTGTAACTTTATATCCTTTGACAAGTAAATACTCTGCGAGTCCGCACATACCTATACCGCCGATACCTATGAAATGCACGTTCTTTACTTTCTTATTGAGATACATTATTTCCTTTTTAGTATTCATTGTTTGGATATCTTTTGAAATTCAGATAAAAGCTTTCTTTCGTCGTAAAATTCACTGAGCCTGATTCTTAATACTTTCTTCCTGTCCTTAAGTTTTATCGCAACTCTTCTGACACTGCTTTTAACTTCCGTGCGTCTTTTTCTTTCTCTTGAATATCTTATGTTTATTACTTCAGCAAAAGTAATTTCCCTTTTCCCGAACCTGTTCTTGATTATTAATCTGTCCTGCAGGAATTCTATTTCTTTCCCGCGAACAGCATTAACTATTAAAACCATTACTGAGTAAAGTATAAATAATCCGGTTATATAAATTATCGGGTCGTGGAAAACTATCGTAAATTCTTTTGCACCGAAACTTCCTCTCATTATAACGTACAGTGCAAGAAACATAAAATAGATTACTATTAGTTTGTAATAGAAATCCAGGCGCGCTTTATATATTCTGTTTTGCTCCATTAGTTAATAATATTTTTAATTTCATTATAAATTTTAAAAGGAGCATCTTGATCGTAAATCTTGGAAATATTTTCGCTCAGGTTATTCAGTATAGTATCCGAATTAATTATTTCATTCACTTTATTTAAGAAACTCTTGCTCAGGTTATCTTCTTTTATCATCAGTGCTGCATCCCTTTCGATAAGAGAGATTGCATTCTTCTCCTGATGGTTCTCGGCTGCCGTAGGTAAGGGCACCAGTATTGCAGGCTTTCTGAATAAGCTGAGTTCCATTATACTGCTGATACCTGCACGACATACAACTAAGTCAGATGCTGAATATGCATAGTCCATTTCCTTTATGAATTCCAGTACCCTGATATTCTTGTATACACCGTTGAACATTTCCGAGTATTCCCTGTAACTGGATTTACCTGTCTGCCAGATTAAGTTTATGTCGTTTTCTGCTAACTGCTTAATCGATTCCTTTATACATTCATTGATTGCTTTTGCACCCTGGCTTCCTCCGAAAACAAAAAGTGTCTTTAAGTTATGGTCGAGTCCGAAGAATCTGCAAGCCTCTTCTTTGCTGTAAGCTTTTAACTTATTCCTTACGGGATAGGATATTTCAACAACGTTATCAGACCTCTTTAAGAATTTCTCTGTTTCCTTGAAGTTTATAACAACTCTGCTGACTTTACCCGAAAGATATTTTGTGACTTTTCCCGGGAATGAGTTGCCTTCCTGTATTAGAGTGGGAATACCTTTCTTAACAGCAGAAGAGACTACAGGACCGGATACGTATCCGCCCGTTCCTACTACTACGTCAGGTTTAAACTCGCCGATTATTTTCTTGCATCTTCCCAGTGAATTCAGATAATTCTTAATAAATGTGACATTGTTAAATATATTCTTCCTGTTAAACCCTGTTACTTCTATAAGTTTAATTTCATAATTATTTTCTGGTACAACTTTTTCTTCCATTCTGCCCTTCGCACCTATGAACAGTATCTTACTCGTACTTTCGTTCCTCATAATCTCATCTGCTATTGCGATTGCAGGGAAAATGTGTCCGCCTGTTCCGCCGCCTGTCATTATTACTCTCATACGTTTACCCCCATAATGGCAGTTTGATTCAAATCTGTATTTGTTCTGTTAGAAGAAATATTTATCAGTATTCCTGCTGCTGCTGAATTGAATAACATTGCCGTTCCGCCGAAACTTACAAAAGGAATCGGTACTCCCGTTGTGGGGAAAATACCGCTTGCTACTGACATATTAACAATTGCATATGAAACTATAATTGTTGTGATTCCGAATGCAAGGTATTTTCCGAATGGGTCTTCTACTGTCTTAACAACTTTATAACCTCTTATGAGAATTACCGCAAACATTGCTACAACAAATGCCGTACCGATAAATCCGTATTCTTCTCCAAGAATTGAAAATATAAAATCACCGTATGATTCAGGCAAAAAGAATTCTTTCTGTACAGAATTCCCGCTTCCTACTCCAAATATTCCCCCATTACCCAATCCTATGATTGCCTGAGTTAACTGATGCTGTGCAGTGCCTGTCGAACTATACTCTGCAAAGTTTTCAAGTCTGGCACGGATGTATGACTTTGATAATATAAATAATACTGCAACCGGAGTTAGCGAAAGTATTGTAACTATAATGTGCTTTATTTTAACTTTGGAAGTAAGTAGCAATAATATTGTTGTTCCGAATATAATTGTGGCTGTTGAGAAATTCGGCTGCAATGCAACTAATCCGCAGATAACAATAATATACAGTAATATCGGGAGATACCCTTTGTAAAGGTTATCAACGTATCCTTCTTTTCTGACTAAAAGTGCGGAGACATATATTATCAATGCATACTTTGCAAGGTCAGATGGCTGAAAGCTCAAAGTTCCCAGCATAATCCATCTGTTTACATTCTTCACTGCTGATGAAGTGAAGAGTACAATAATGAGTAATGCAATTGTTCCGAAAATAATAAACTTGCTGAATCTTTCAACATACCTGTAATCAACTTTCACGAAGAAGAAAAGGACTGCGAGAGAAAGTACAACTTTAAACAAATGCGATTTCAAAAGATAACTGGCATCATTCCATTTGTTGAGAGAGTAGTCAGAGCTCGCACTATAGACTACCGCTATGCTGAAGAATATCAGCAGTAATACCGGTATCAGAATATAAATGTCTATTTTATGAGTTCCCTGTTTCATTAAAGCTCGTTTACTAATTGTTTAAAAACTTCACCTCTGTGTTCAAAGTTCTGGAACATATCAAAACTCTTGTACCCCGGAGAGAAAAGCACATAGTCTCCCGATTTAGCTATACTCTTTGCATGTTTAACGGCATCTGAGAATAAATCGAACATTTTTACGTCCACGGAATCTTTGTAATGTTCGAATATTGCTTCCCTGCTCTGTCCTATTGCACAAATAAACTTTACCCTTTCTTTTAAGAGCGGGTCAACTATTTCAAAGTTATTAACGCCTTTCTTGCCGCCCATTATTAGAATTATGTTGCTCTTGAAACTTTCGAGTGCTACGTATAATGAATCGTAATTTGTTGCCTTTGAATCGTTAAAATATTTTACGCCCTCCAGTTCTCTTACTGTTTCTATTCTGTGCTCAACACCTTTAAAATTCATCAGTGTCTTTTTAATGGAAACATTACTTACACCAAACTTCTTGACTGCCAGTATTGCAGCCATTGAGTTCATAACATTGTGTGTTCCTCTTAAGAATATTTCTTCCTTGCCTGTAATAACCTCTACAGAATCGTGTCTGAAGCATACTGAATCATTATCAGTGTAAGTTTCATACTTAAAATCATCTGAAGGACGGTTTATACTGAATGTCCCTATTGTAGCGTTAAATTTACTTACCTTGTTCTTTAAAGTCGTATCGTCGTAATTTATAATTATTAAATCATCGTCTTTCTGATTTTTATTAACTTTGTACTTTGCTTCAGCGTAAAGTTCAAATGAACCATGCCAGTCAATATGATCTGAAGTAATGTTAAGTATAGCAGAAACCTTTGGTCTGAATGTGTCTGTAAACTCGAGCTGAAAACTGCTGACTTCAAGCACTACTATGGAATCATTCTTTAAATTTGGAATGATTTCTGAGAATGCAAGACCAACGTTTCCGCAAACGTGAACATCAAAACCTGCATCCCTTAACATAGCTCCTGTTAATTCAGTCGTAGTTGTTTTACCGTTAGTACCCGTAATTGCAATTATAGGTGCATTACAGAACCATGAAGCAGTTTCCACCTCGCTTACTATCTTAATTCCCTTATCTTTTGCTTTTACTAATACATCGGACCCTGGTGCTATTCCAGGGCTCGTAACTACATAATCTGCATCGAATATTCTTTCTGAGTTTCCACCCAGTTCATAATCTATACTATATTCTTTTAATACATTTTCGTTAAAATATATTAATTCTTCCTTCTTTGAAGAATCGCTTAAGAAAACCTTGGCGCCTGCCTTCTTGAGAAGTTTTGATATCCCAATACCGCTCCTTCCGGCTCCTAAAACAGTAAACTTAATATTTTTAATTTTATCGACTTCCATCATTATCTGATTTTAAACGTTGCTAATGTCATTATTGCCAGCAATACTGCAATTATATAAAACCTTAAAACTATCTTGGGCTCAGGTATTCCCTTCATTTCAAAATGATGATGAAATGGTGCCATCAGGAACACCCGCCTGCCTTCTCCGTATTTCTTCTTTGTGTATTTGAAATAGTATCTCTGAATAAGAACTGAAACTGCTTCTGCGAAAAATATCCCGCCAAGCAACGGTAACAGAAATTCCTTTTTTACTAAGATGCATAACGTCCCGACTGCACCTCCGAGTGCAAGTGATCCGGTGTCTCCCATAAAGATTTGCGCGGGATAGGAATTATACCACAGGAATCCGAGAGCGGCACCTGCAACAGCAGTACAATAGATTACAAGTTCACCATTACCTTTTAAATATATAATGTTTAAATACTTTGACAAAGTTATATTACCCGAGATGTATGCAATAACACCCAATGTAATAATTACAATACCAACAGTTCCTGTAGCAAGTCCGTCAAGACCGTCTGTTAGATTGACTGCGTTAGACGTAGCAGTGATTATGAAAATGATAATCGGAATGTAGAATATCGAAAAATCAAACTGATAGTTTTTAAGGAACGGAATTGTTGTAATGGTGTTTATTCCGTTAAATTCGGGTGCTAAGTATATTACTAAACCAACAATGATTCCGACTGATACCTGACCTATTAATTTATACTTTGCAAGTAAACCCTTTTTATACTTCTTTACCACTTTCAAATAGTCATCAAGCAGACCAACAAGCCCCAGTGAAATAGTTGAGAATAAAACTAACTGTATGTATATGTTGCTTAAATTTGCCCATAACAATACAGGAATTAATCCTGACATAAGAATTATCAATCCGCCCATAGTAGGTGTTCCCGCTTTGGACCAGTGGAACTTTGGACCGTCTTCTTTCTTCGCCTCACCAATTTGTTTCTTCTTTAAGTAACTTAACACTTTTGGACCGACATAAAAAGTAAGCAGCAATGCCGTAATGGCTGCGAGTGCCGAACGGAAAGTTAAATACTTAAAGACATTAAATCCCGGAGGATTAAACTTTGCCTGTATATATTCAGCTAAGAAATAAAGCATCTGCCGTTAGTTTAATTTGTTAGTAAAAACATCTTGAATAACCTCTTCCATTTTCATACCTCTTGAGCCTTTAACGTACAATATGTCACCGTCTTTTATGTTTACTTTAAGGAATACTGAAAGGTCAGCTTTGTCTTCAAAGTAAAAACTGTTCTTTAGACCTCTTGCTCCTTTGAAAGTGTGATACGACATATCTCCGTAGAAATAATTGAAGTCAAAATTCATCTTCTTCAACAAACTTCCTATTTCTGTATGTTCAGATTTTGAAGCCTTTCCCATTTCGAGCATATCAGAGAGTATAATATGTTTTCTTCCTTTTGATTTAAAATCTTTCATCGTTTCAAGACCTAATTTCACTGAATCCGGATTGCTGTTGTATGCATCGTTGATAACTTTTATTCCGCGGTATTCTTTGAATTCCATTCTTTTACTGCTGATATTGCTTATGCTTTTAAGCGCATCAGAGATTACTGAAGGCTGAATACCAAAGTATATTCCCACTGCGATTGCAGAAAGTCCGTTAAAGTATGAATGTTTACCGAATGTGTTTATGTATGTCTTGTAATTCTTATTGTTGTATTTAAAAGTAAGTTTAGGTCTGAATGCATTATCGAATCCTTCCATCTTTCCTTTTACATCTGAACTATATTTGTATGAATACGTGAACGAATTGTTTTTGTGCTTACCGTAATACGCTTTAATAAAGCTGTCGTCTAAATTGTAAAAACAGCAAGAACCGTTTTTATTGACCCAGTCGTATACCTGAAACTCCTCTTTTGCAACGCCTTTTAAATCTTTGAAGAATTCAAGATGCTCTTTCCCGATGTTAGTGACCAGAGCAAAATCAGGTTTTGCGATATTGCATAGATATTCAAGTTCGTTGAAGTGATTACTACCGAGTTCTGCAACACAGAAATTGTGGTGATCTTCAATCCTTAATAATGTCAAAGGCAGTCCTATGTGATTGTTAAAATTACCTTCGGTCTTAATTACGTTGAATTTTTTCGCAAACACTTCTGCTATTATATCCTTTGTGGAAGTCTTACCATTACTTCCTGCGACTGCAAATACAGGAATGTTCATTCTGTCCCTGTGTATGAGTGCAAGTTGTCCGAGTGTTTTAATTGTATCAGCTACAACTACAAAGTTCTGCTTAGGATATTTATTCTTATTTTTAGTATACCACTTTTTGTTTACGAATATAAGACGAACTTTGGATTTCACTACTTTATCGATATAGTTGTGTCCGTCAGTAGTTTCGCCTTTAATAGCGATAAATATTGAATTACCGTTAACGTTTCTCGAATCAATCGATACATTATCGAACGAATCAGGTACTTTTCTGTTCTGTACCAGTTCGCATTTTAACTTCAATATTTCCTGTTTTGTAATCACTATTTTGCCAAGTTAGAATATTTTTGAATAACTTCCTGATCATCAAAATGAGTTTTCACTCCGTTTATTTCCTGGTAAGTCTCGTGTCCCTTGCCGCATATTAAAATAATATCACCTTTTTTAGACATCGCTATGCTTCTTTTTATTGCTTTATCCCTGTCAGCTTCCACTTCATATTGTTTGTTTGTATCTATGCCTTTTTCTATATCTCTTATAATACTCATCGGGTCTTCTGTTCTAGGATTGTCAGAAGAAATGATTACGTAGTCTGACAAGTCAGTTGCAATCTTTCCCATAACAGGTCTCTTTGTTTTATCTTTATCCCCACCGCACCCAAACAAAGTAATAACTTTCCCGTTTACTCCTTCTGAGTTTCTTACGTCAATCGCTGCTTCTATTGCATTCTTAAGGGAATCTGATGTATGTGAGTAATCTACTATAGCACAGGCACCGTTTGGAAGCATAGTTCTGTTAAACCTGCCTTTTGCTGCCTCAAATTTACTGATTGCAGATAAAATTGTATCTATCCCAATTTCGTATCTTAAGCAGCATTCGATTGCTGCAAGAATATTGTATACGTTGAACCTGCCTGTTAATGAAGAAACAACTGTGTGAGTAACACCCTTAATCTTAATCGTGAAACTTAAACCGTTAAGTCCGATTTTAATGTTTTCAGCTTTTAGGTCTGAATCTTCGTTAATTGAATAATACTTTTTCGCGCCTTTGTAAGAGTTTAGTATTCTGATTCCGTAATCATCATCTTTATTTGATATTGCCAGAGAAGTATCGGGAAGAGTATCGAACAATATCTTTTTAGCTTCCAGATAGTTTTCCATATTAGAATGAAGGTCCATATGCTCACTTGTCAGATTCGTAAACACTGCAGTATCGAATTTAATCGTGTGTACTCTGCTGTTAACCAGTGCGATAGAAGATACTTCCATAACACAGAAATCGAGACCGTTAGTTACCATTTCGCTGAGCATCTGATTCATTTCGATTGAATCCGGAGTTGTTAACCTTGCTTCCGATTTGTGAGAACCCGTAATGTAATCTATAGTTCCTACTAATCCACATTTATGACCATTTGAATCTAATATGCTTTTAATTATATATGAAATGGTTGTCTTTCCGTTCGTACCTGTAATGCCTATTACTTTCAGTTTATTTGAAGGATTTGAGTAATAAGCACAACTTATTTCTGCCATTGCTTGCCTTACATTCTCAACGAATATTACATTCTTAAACTCTTTATATTCTTCTTTAAATTTTGTTTCTGAAATTATTAATTCTGCACCTGCACTGACGGCATCTTTGGCAAATTTCTTTCCATCGGTCTTCATTCCTCTTATTGAAAAGAAGATAAATCCGGGCATGACATCTTTAGAGCTCAGACTAAGACCTTTAACTTCAAAATCTGTTACAGATTCCTGAAATTTAATTTGCGCAATATTTAATAATTCAGTTAACTTCATTAATTTTCTTCTTTACAGAATAAGATTACTTTACTCTTTGTGTTTACTTTATTTCCGGGCTTGGGAAACATATCAACTACTTCTCCGCTGCCGTTAACGTCAACAACAAATCCTTCCGAGACAAGTTTATTAATAGATTTCCTGAGACTCATTTTTCTAACGTCAGGAACCAGAACAGTACTTGAGTTTTCTACATTAGAATTTTTAACGAATAGTTTCATCTTTTTACCGTCTTCAAGTTTGCTCCCTGGTGCAGGGTCCTGTGAATCCACTGAAACTATCTTCCCCTGTAATTCTTTAGAGTTTAAGTCCTTATCTAAATCATACCCAATGTTTCTTTCGTTTAATATATCTATTGCATCCTTTACTCTCAGGTTTACAAGGTTAGGTAAAATTCTGTCTTTATCAGGATTTGATTTTTCAATTACCGGTTTGTCTTTATTGTCGGCGATTGATTCATTTTTGTAAGTATTAATAATATCGTTAAATCCCATTATCCTAGTTGCTATTTTCTGGAATACAGGAGCGGCAACCTTACCGCCATAAAATCCATTTTTAGGTTCATCAAGAATAATGGTTATAACTATTTCAGGATTGTCAGCAGGAAAATACCCAACAAACGAAGATATGTGTGAACTGCTCGAATACTCGCCTTCTATTAATCTTTGACTCGTGCCTGTTTTCCCGGCAACCTTCAGACCCTCAATCTTTGCATCTGTACCTGTACCTCTTTCAACTACACCAATAAACATCTCGTTTAATTTTTTTGCCGACTCAGAAGAAATAACCTGTCTAACTGGTGACGGGTAATTTTCAAGAATCACGTTTCCGTCCGGACTTACTTCTTTTCTAACTATGTAAGGTTTCATAAGAAGTCCGTTATTAGCAATTGCCGCATATGCCATCGTAAGTTGTAATGCGTTTACCGCAACCTGATAACCAATAGACATAAATTCCAGTGAACCATTGGTATAGTCCAGAGGTCTTTTCAGATATCCTTTATTCTCGCCGTTCAATTCAATTCCGGTATAGATACCGAATCCATAATCACGTGCATACTTGAAGAATCTTTCAGCGCCTAATTTCTGCGAGAGTTTAGCAACTCCGATATTGCTTGACCTTTCTATAACCTGCTGGAAGGTTAACGAAGATGCAGGATACGAATCGATAATATCCATACCAAAGACTTTATAAGTACCGTTTTCAGTATTTATAACGTCCTGAGGGTTATCCAGCTTTTCTTCAAGTATTGCGGAAGCAGTTATTAACTTGAATGTAGAACCTGGTTCGTATATATCGGATATAACCGAATTCTTCATACCCGAAGTATCTTCACGCTTAATGTTGTTCGGATCGTAAGTAGGATAATTGCACATTGCAAGAATTTCGCCTGTCTTTACTGAGACGACTAATGCTTTTCCTCTTGAAGCATTGAACGTCTTAACCCCTGCAGCTAATTCCTCTTCAGCAATCTGCTGTACTCTTTTATCGATAGTTAAAATAATATTCGCACCGCTTTCAGGTTCTTTCTGAATAAAGTTTAAATCAGGCCTCTTAAACCCCCTGCCGTCTTTTCTGGAAATCATATAGCCTTCTTTGCCTGTCAGATCTTTATTCATAGCCAGTTCAATTCCGCTTACACCTTTGTTGTCCATATCATTATAACCGATAATCTGTGAACCGATAGTACCATAGTTATAAAATCTTGACGACTCCTTAAACACATCAAGTCCCTCTATCTTCAGAGTATCCAGACCTTTTAAATCTGATATTTCTATTTTTCTTTCAACATAAAAAGCAGATGAACTTTTGTTTATTAACTTATCGTAATAATCTAATTTACTTTTATTAAAAACTGCAGACAGGATTGTAGAAACAGAATCAGCATTCTTAATCTTATACGGGTCTGCTATAACAGATACCCTGTAAACATTGGAAACAAAAGAATTCATATTCCTGTCAAAGATTCCGCCTCTCACTGGAGCAATAATTTCCCTCGTCTGTGATTGCTTTTTAGCGATAATCTTATACTTCTCAGAATCTAAAATCTGAATTGAGGTTAGTTTTGCTATTATAACACCAAGAAGAACCAGAAGAATTATCATAAAATAATTAATTCTCCGTGTTACGGATAGAAAAGACTTTTTATTATTTTTCAAATCGTAAAAACTCATTCCATTTCGGTTCTTTTGATTAATAATTTCCTGTTTTGTCTGATGTTCAATTCATCTATTTTAAGGTTCAGTTTTTCTTCTGCTATTTTCTTGACTCTGTCGTACGAACACAACTTTTCAATTTCCATTTTAAGAGAATTATTCGTCTGGTTCGCTTTCAATATGTCATCTTTTACTATGTTAACTTCTTTTATTAATTTGTTTACTGCAATAATGTTGTTTATTAGGAAAACCGAAGAAGAAGAAAGAAGGAGAAAAAATGATATAGCCCAGAATATCGATATTTTTCTCTTTTGATTCTTCATGCGATAACAACCTCTGCTGCCCTTAATTTTGCACTTCTGGCTTTGGAATTCCTTTTAACTTCTTCGTATTCAGGCATAACAACTTTCTTCGTAAGTATCTTAAATCCTCTTATCATATCATCCTTCATCTCATTATTCCTGAAGAAATTCTTGACTATTCTGTCTTCCAGAGAGTGGTACGAGACCACTACTATTCTTCCGCCATTAGATAATATTTCAAGACTATCTGCGAGTAATCTTTCAAGATCATTGAGTTCATCGTTTACTGTAATTCTTAAAGCCTGAAAAACTTTCGACAGGAACTTAACGGGAATACTTTTATGCAGTTCATACTCTTTCTGAATTATCTTGATGAATTCACCAGTAGTTTCGAGTTTTTTGGTTTTTCTGAAATTTATGATTGCACGGGATAATCTGTTTGCTTTCTTGATTTCGCCGTAAGATTCAAAAATATTTGTAAGTTCGGATTCCCTGTATTCGTTTAAAATCTGACAGGCATCTAAAGAAGAGTTCTTGTCGGCACGCATATCAAGCCTGGTATCGTTCATAAAACTGAAACCGTCTTCATGATCAAGTTGATAAGAGGATAATCCGAGATCGACGACAATTCCTGTTACGTTACTGAAACCAAAATTATTAACGATGCTTTTGACTTCAGCAAAATTACCCTGTTCAAATAATATATTTGCTGTTTTGCTTTCCAACCTTTTAGATGAATGATTTATTGCATTAACATCTTTATCAATGCAAATTAATTTTGACTCCCCCTTAATACTGTTTACTATCAACTCCGAATAACCGCCGCCGCCTAAAGTGCCATCAACTATAATATGTTTTTCAATATTTGGATTTATCAAATACATATTCATAGTATCCAGTAATACCGGTATATGGTATTCGGTCTTCAAAGCATTTACCCTTATTAATATTTATAAAATATTCTTATTTAAAATCTTTTCCGTTACCGCCTGCGCAACGCTTTCAAAAGGTTCAGGATTTTGCTTATCATATTCAGCCTTGCTTTCCGGATTCCATACTTCAATGTTCTGAAGCATACCGAGAAGTAAAACCTCCTTTTTGATTTGAGCAAAATCTATCAACTGGGAAGGGAGTAAGAATCTGTTGTGAGAGTCTAATTCACATTCGTGGACGTACATCATGAACTGCCTCATGAAATATCTTTCTCTGTCATTAAAAACATTAAAATTCATCAAGCCTTTTTTTACCCTTTCCCATTCGTCAAGTGGGTATAACATAAGACATCCGTTTAAACCACGGGTCAAAACGATTTTATTGTCCGCTTCCGGAGTCATCTTTGACCTGAATTTTCCCGGAAGAACAATCCTCGATTTTGCGTCTAACACCGCTATTGAATGTCCCTGAAACAATATTTGTAACTTTAAATTAAGTATTATTGGGAATTGAAGCCACTTTATCCCACTTCAGCCCACTACAAAAATACACAATTTAATGTTAAAGTCAAACGAATTTTTTAAGAATTTGTAATAAATTTTGCGAAAGGCAAAATATGGACGAAAGGAAGGAGTATTGGATATTAAAAAAGGGGTTGTTTAAGCAACAACCCCTTTGATATTAATTTGATTTTTCTTTTATGATATCTCGTATTCTTTGTTCACTTTTTCTTTCTCATTTGCTTCGTCTTCGAATTCATCCATAGTATGTTTGTCTACGTGAGATACGAGTAACTCCCTGTATTTTCTTAAACCGGTACCTGCAGGAATTATCTGACCAATGATAACGTTTTCTTTTAATCCCAGTAAGTAATCTACTTTACCTTTGATTGCGGCATCTGTAAGGACCCTTGTTGTTTCCTGGAACGATGCTGCCGAAATAAAGCTGTCTGTAGAAAGCGAAGTCTGAGTAATACCAAGTAATACTGCGTCTGCGGTCGCAGGTACAGCATCTCTTGTTTTTATCCCGGTCTTGCTCTTTTTCTTAAGGAGAAGGTTTAATTCTTTTACAGCTTTCTTTGGTAATATTTCTCCGACAGATACTGCATCGCTGTCACCCTTATCGATAACAACAACCATACCTCTCATCTTTTCATTACCGTCTGCAAAGTTGTTTTTGTGAATTACGTCACCCTCAAGGAATGTAGTGTCGCCGGAGCTTGTTACTTTTACTTTCTGTAACATCTGACGTACTATTACCTCGATATGTTTATCATTAATCTTTACACCCTGAATTCTGTATACTTCCTGAATTTCGTTTACAAGATATCCCTGAACTTCTGACACACCCTTAATCTTTAAGATATCAACAGGATCAAAAGCACCGCCTGTTAAAGGTTCACCTGCAAACACTGAATCACCACTACGGACCAGAATATGCTTCGAAATTGGAATTCTGTAATCGATAACTTTAGAACCGTCAACACTTCTTAATGAAACTTCACGACTCCCTCTTGAGATTTTACCGATTTCAACTTTACCGTCGATTTCAGCAATCTTCGCAGGATCCGATGGACTTCTTGCTTCGAATAATTCCGTTACTCTTGGAAGACCACCCGTGATGTCACGTGTTTTACCTGATTCTCTTGGAATCTTAACTATTGTGGCACCTGCTTTTACTTCAACTCCGTCTGCAAACAATAAGTTTGCTTTTGCAGGAATCAAGTAAGAACTTAATACTTTATTTCCGCGTTGCGAAAGAATCTGTAAAGTCGGACTCTTTGTTTTATCTTTACTTTCGATAACTGTTTTCTGTAAGTTACCTGTCTGTTCATCAATTACTAATTCGTACTGCTTGCCTTCCTGTAAATCCTGATACCGTAAAATACCGTTATGTTCAGCAACGATTACCGAGTTGTAAGGGTCCCATTCATATAATTTTTGGTTCTTTACAACTTTTTCATTATTCTTGACTTTAAGTTTTGATCCATAAGGGACATAGTAGTATGACAACACATTCTTTTTATCATCAACAACATTTATAACACCGTTTCTACTTAAAGAAATATGCTGTACATCTGTTGATGTTTCATATTCGACGATTTTAAAGTTTTCAAATACAATCTTACCATCAAACTTAGTTATAATTTCAGACTGTGTTACAATTTTACTGGCTGTACCACCGATATGGAATGTTCTGAGCGTTAACTGAGTTCCAGGCTCACCGATTGACTGTGCCGCAATAATACCAACTGCTTCACCGACATTAACCATCTTGCCTGTCGATAAATCCCTGCCGTAACATTTAGTACAAACACCGCGTTTTGTTTCGCAGGTTAATACTGAACGGATTTCAACACCTGTAATAGGAGTCTCGGAGATTATATTAACTTTATCTTCATCTATTTCTTCACCGGCTTTTACGATTACCTTTTTAGTTAAAGGATTTACAACATCGTGAGTTGAGACTCTTCCGAGTATTCTTTCTGCCAATGGTTCTTTTACGTCTTCACCTTCTTTTAAAGCTTCTGTATATACTCCACGGATAGTTCCGCAGTCTTTTTCATTTATAATAACATCCTGTGCAACGTCAACAAGTCTGCGTGTTAAATAACCTGCATCAGCAGTCTTTAAAGCCGTATCGGCAAGACCTTTTCTCGCACCGTGAGTGGAGATAAAGTATTCAAGGATTGAAAGACCTTCTTTAAAGTTTGCAATAATCGGGTTCTCAATAATCTCACCTGCCTGACCTGTTAAAGACTTCTGCGGTTTCTGCATAAGACCTCTCATACCTGCCAACTGACTTACCTGTTCTGCTGAACCTCTCGCACCTGAGTCTATCATCATGTGCAAAGAGTTAAATCCATTCTTGGATTTACGTAAATTATCCATCAAATCATTCTTTACATGGTCACGTACGTGTGTCCAGTTATCAATAACCTTATTGTATCTTTCGTTCTCAGAAATGATACCTTTAGATTTTTGTTTTTCAATCGATTCTACTTTGGCTAACGCCTCTTCTATAATTTTCTTCTTTGTGCTCGGTACTTCAATGTCATCAATATTAACTGACAAGCCGCCCAAAGTTGCATGCTTAAATCCAAGTTCTTTTAACTTATCAAGGAATAAAGCAGTCTTCTGGTTACCGACTTTTCTGTATATCATTCCGATGATTGAAATGATTTTTTTCTTTTTCAATAGTTCATTGATGTACGGGATTTCTTCCGGCACTATCTGATTAAATATCACTCTGCCTGCAGTTGTTTCAATAATCTCGCCTTTTATTCTGATCTTTATTCTGGCGTGAATGCTTACAACCTTATTGTTAACAGCTACTATTAATTCATCAGCAGATGCAAATATTTTTCCTTCACCTTTATCACCTTTTAATTCTTTGGTTAAATAATAGCAACCAAGTACTAATTCCTGGTTAGGAACGATAATAGGATTACCGTTCTGTGGTGAAAGAATGTTATGTGAAGACAACATTAATATTGTTGCTTCAAGTTGTGCATCATATGATAACGGAACGTGAACTGCCATCTGGTCACCGTCAAAGTCAGCATTGAACGCAGTACAAACGAAAGGATGCAATGTTATTGCCTTTCCTTCAATAAGTACTGGCTGGAATGCCTGAATACTAAGCCTGTGCAGTGTAGGAGCACGATTTAATAATACAGGATGTCCGTCAATAACGTTTTCAAGAATATCCCATACGTCAGGTGTTCTCTTATCAATTAATTTCTTTGCACTCTTTACAGTTTTAACATAATCTCTGTCAATAAGTCTTCTGATAACGAATGGTTTGAATAATTCCAATGCCATATCTTTTGGGAGACCGCATTCGTGAAGTTTAAGTTCAGGACCTACAACGATAACAGATCTGCCTGAATAGTCAACTCTTTTACCGAGTAAATTCTGACGGAATCTTCCTTGTTTACCTTTTAAGATATCCGATAAAGATTTTAAAGCTCTGTTTTCTGACCTTACAGCGGTAACTCTTCTTGAGTTATCAAGTAATGCGTCAACAGCTTCCTGCAGCATTCTCTTTTCATTTCTTAAGATTACTTCAGGTGCCTTAATATCAATTAATCTCTTTAATCTGTTATTTCTGATTATAACTCTTCTGTACAAGTCATTCAAATCACTCGTTGCAAACCTGCCGCCTTCTAATGGAACTAAAGGACGCAACTCAGGAGGTATTACAGGAATTACATCGAATACCATCCACTCAGGTTTATTTGGTTTTCCATCCGGCTTCAGTTTAAAAGATTCAAGAACTCTTAATCTTTTAATGTTCTCGGCTTTTTTAATTGCTGAAGGTTCATCAAGTAATTCGGCTCTTAATCTTGCAACCTCTTCATTGATTACAACACGTCTTAACAATTCCTTGATAGCTTTTCCGCCCTGATCTACAATAAATTTATCTTTATTGTCATCATCAAGAAACTGATGATCTTCAGGCATCTTAGCTAATTCTTCAAGATAATCTTCTTCAGTTATTAATTCCTGTTTCTTAAATCTGGATTTACCAGGATTTATGACAACGTATGATTCGTAGTATATTATTTTTTCCAGCTCTTTAGATGTTATTCCAAGTACATAACCTATCTTTGAAGGTAATGACCTGAAATACCATATATGAACAACCGGAACGCATAAGGAAATATGTCCCATTCTTTCACGTCTGACACTTTTCATGTTAATCTCAACACCGCATCTATCACAAACTATTCCTTTGTACCTTATTCCTCTGTATTTTCCGCAATGACATTCCCAGTCTTTTACCGGACCGAATATTTTCTCACAGAACAAACCGTCTTTGTCCGGCTTAAATGTTCTGTAGTTTATCGTTTCTGGTTTTGTAACCTCGCCATAAGAATTTGATATTATTGTGTCTGTCGAAGCAATGTTAATTGTTATCTTCGAAAAACGTTTTTTCTTTTGTTCGGGTTTAATTGGCATATTTTAAATAAAATTAATTTCTTTGTTTTGTTTTAGTCAATATTTATATCTAAACCTAATCCTTGCAATTCTTTCATTATAACATTGAAAGCTTCAGGTATATTCGGCTCAGGTAAGTTTTCACCTTTAATTATTGCCTCATATACTTTACTTCTTCCAACAACATCATCACTCTTAACTGTTAACATTTCTCTTAATATATGCGATGCACCATAGCCCTGAAGTGCCCAGCACTCCATCTCTCCAAACCTCTGACCACCGAATTGTGCTTTACCACCAAGCGGCTGCTGAGTAATTAAAGAGTAAGGTCCGATTGAACGTGCGTGAATCTTATCGTCAACCAAGTGCGAAAGTTTCAGCATATAGATATATCCGATTGTAACCTGCTGGTCAAATTTAATACCCGTCATTCCGTCGAATAATTCTGATCTTGAGTTATTCGGTAATCCTGACTGTTCAAGTGAGGTAATAATTTCTTCAACAGTTGCACCGTCAAAAATTGGAGTTGCAAACTTAACACCGTTTTGCTTTCCAACCCATCCGAGTGCTGTTTCGTACAATTGACCTAAGTTCATTCTCGAAGGAACGCCTAACGGATTAAGAACTATATCAACTGGTCTTCCATCAGGTAAGAACGGCATATCTTCAGGTGGTACGATTTTGGCAACGACACCCTTATTACCGTGCCTGCCTGCCATTTTATCACCAACAGAAAGTTTTCTCTTCTTTGCTACATAAACCTTAGCAAGTTTTACAACTCCGTTTGGTAATTCGTCACCTAAAGTAACTTTAACTTTTAATCTTTTATATTTTTCTTCAATTTCAACAATCTTGTAATGGTAATTCTTAAAGATATCGATGATTAAAGAATTTGCCTTTTTGCTGTTCGACCAGTCAACTTCAACATCCAATTCACGGAAATCAACAGCGTTATTGTTAAAGAGGTTTGTAAATGTTTCTCTCTTAAATGATACATTCTTCTTTACAATTACGTTTCCTTTAATATCTCTTATACCTTCAGAATCTTTTCCATCCAGAAGTATTCCAAGTTTCTCAGCTAACTTTAAGTTAAGCTCTTTTATATCTTTCTTTCTGTCACTTTCATATTTATCGATTCTCTTCTTTTCTTCACGTTTACCTTCTGAATCCTTGGTTTTTCTTGAGAATAACTTTCTGTTGATAACAATTCCTTTTAATCCGGGAGTTGCCTTTAAAGAAGCGTCTTTTACGTCACCTGCTTTATCACCGAAGATAGCTCTTAAGAGTTTCTCTTCCGGTGTAGGTTCTGTTTCACCTTTAGGTGTTACTTTACCTATTAATATATCACCTTCTTTTACGTCTGCACCAATTCTGACAATACCATTTTCATCGAGGTCTTTTGTCGCTTCTTCACTAACGTTTGGAATTTCCTTTGTTAATTCTTCTTCACCTCTTTTTGTATCTCTGACTTCAAGACTGAACTCTTCGATATGTACTGAAGTGAATATATCTTTTGATACAACTTTTTCACTTATTACTATAGCATCTTCAAAGTTATATCCTCTCCAAGGCATAAATGCAACCAGGATATTTCTTCCCAGTGCTAGTTCACCGTTTTCAGTTGAAGAACCATCAGCAAGAATATCACCTTTTTTAACTTTTTGACCTTCTCTAACGATTGGTCTCTGGTTAATTGAAGTATCCTGATTTGTTCTTAAGAATTTAACTAATCTGTATTCAACTGTTCTCTTGTCTTCAAAACTTAAAAGACTTTCTTCTGAATCTTCTCTTATATTATACTTTACAATAATCTTATCTGATGAAACATACTCAATTACACCATCCGCTTCGGCAACTATCATCGAACGGGAATCTCTTGCGACAATCTCTTCGAATCCTGTACCGACTATCGGTGACTGAGGTCTTAATAACGGAACTGCCTGACGCTGCATATTACTGCCCATCAGTGCTCTGTTAGCATCATCATGTTCTAAGAACGGAATTAATGCTGCTGCCGCAGAAACAATCTGATTTGTGGCAACGTCCATATAATCGACATTCTTACCTTCTTCCAAAGGAAAATCACCTTTGAATCTGGTCTTTACCTTCTTATTCATAAAGATACCTTTATTATCTAAAGGTTCGTTTGCCTGTGCAATATAGAATTCATCTTCTTTATCAGCAGAAATGAACTCAATAGTATCTGATACGATTCCGTTGTCTACTGTTCTGTAAGGTGTTTCAATAAATCCGAGTTCGTTAACTCTTGAGTGAATACACAATGAGGAAATAAGACCGATATTCGGACCTTCCGGTGTTTCAATCGGACATAATCTTCCGTAGTGTGTGTAGTGAACGTCACGTACTTCAAATCCGGCTCTTTCACGTGAAAGACCGCCAGGACCTAAAGCCGAGATTCTTCTCTTGTGAGTCATCTCTGATAATGGATTTGTCTGATCCATGAACTGTGATAACTGACTTGTTCCGAAGAATGAAGACAAGGCACTTGTAATTGGCCTTGAGCTCACTAATCTTAATGGAGTTAAATTTTCTTCATCGTGAATACTCATCTTTTCCCTTATGGTTCTGATCATTCTTGAAAGACCAAGACCAAACTGCTGTGACAACTGTTCGTTAACTGTTCTTACTCTTCTGTTTCCTAAATGGTCTATATCATCAACTTCTTTTTTCCTGTCAACTAAATCCCTGATGTACTCAATAATTTTCTTTATATCTTCAAGTGTAAGAATGGTTGTGGTTAAATCTATATCTAAATCAAGTTTTCTGTTTATTTTATATCTTCCTACTTCACCTAAGTCATACTTCTTTGTGTTGAAGAACTGCTTTTCAATATAACTCTTTGCACTTTCACCTTCTGCATCAGTCATTAAATGCTGAGCAGCCTTCTTATCTTTTGGATTAGTTGGTTCGGTCGGTGCTGTTGCGATTTCTTCTTCTTCATCTTCATTAATCGTATTAAATATTACTCTCTCGCCGTCTGTGCAATCCTTCTTAAGTAAGTTAATATAATGAATCTTCGCGTTTAAAACGGAAATTAAATGTTCTTCACTTAATACAGTATCTGATTCAATTCCGAGTTCCTCACCGGTATTAGTATCTATAATGTTTTCAACTGTTGTTCTTCCAACATAATCCAGATATGTATTATTCGTAACGTGTACATGGTCAACAAGATTAAACAACTCCATCATTTTGAGTTTATCATTTATAGATAAAGCTCTTAATAAAGTTGAAAAATAGAATTTCTTCTTTCTGTCAACGTAAGCATACAATAAGTCATTAATGTCAGTCGTAAATTCAACCCATGAACCTTTATAAGGAATAACCCTTGCAGAGAAAAGTTCAGTACCGTTTGCGTGTGTTGATTCACTGAATACAACACCAGGAGACCTGTGCAACTGGCTGACTATAACTCTTTCAGAGCCATTAATTATAAAACTGCCTCTCGGAGTCATATAAGGTAACTGGCCTAAATAAACATCCTGTTCTAAAACGTAATTATATTCTTTAGCGGCAGAGTTTGGCTTCGTAGACAAACGTAATTTCACCTTTACCGGAACCGAATATGTCAATCCCTGTTCCTGACACTCTATAATAGTGTAAGGTGGCTTTTCGATAAAATATTCTACGAATTCAAGTAATGCCGTCTCTCTTGAATCTGTTATTGGGAAATTATCCTCAAATACTTTTTGTAGTCCAATAGGTTTTCTCTTACTGATAGGAACATTTTCCTGTAAGAAATCTTTGTATGACTGCAACTGAACGTTTAATAGATCAGGCGGATCTTTGTGGATATCCGATTTAGAGAATGTTAATCTATTGTTCTTACTGTTGAGGGGTTTTAATCCTGCTAAAACACCTTTTAATTCCATTTATTCTTATTTAATTATATATAAAATATAAAACAAAATAAAAGTAATAAGGTTTAAGGATGATCTCTCATCCTCAAACCAATTACTTTCAATATTTCTGATATTTAGAGTTTTATTTAATTTCAACCTTTGCGCCGACTGCTTCTAATTCTGCTTTCAATTTCTCAGCATCAGCCTTTGGCATATTTTCTTTTACTGGTTTTGGTGCACCTTCAACTAATGCTTTAGCTTCTGTTAAACCTAAACCGGTTGCAGTTTTAACTGCTTTAATAACTTTAATTTTATCAGCACCAACTTCTGCTAATACAACTGTGAATTCGGTTTTTTCTTCTTCCGCTGCTGCTGCAGGAGCTGAAGCTGCTGCCATCATTACAGGTGCGGCTGCTGTTACGCCAAATTTATCTTCTAATGCTTTCTTTAATTCTGAAGCTTCAGTTAAAGTTAAGTTTGATATTTTTTCTAATAATTCTTCTACTACTGACATTTTTATTTCCTTTAATAATTAAAATTTAATTTAAAATTTACTTAAAACTAAGCTGCTCTCTTTTTGGCAGCTTCTTCAATGATACTTGCAAGATCTCTGACAACCGCATTAATCGAACCGACGATACCCGATACCGGTGAATCGAGGCTTGATAATATACCCGAAATAAGTTCTTCTTTCGAAAGCAACGAAGCAAGTAATCCCATTTTATCGCTGCCATAGTATAATCCGTCAACTATAGCTGCTTTAAATTTTGGTCTGTCAACTTTTTCAGTTACTTTCTTTAGAATTTTTGCGGGTGCTATAGGGTTACTTCCGGAAAAAACAATACCTGTATTTCCTTTTAAATGACCTTTAAGATTTTCAACAAAGCCTGAATACTGTTCACTTTCCTGTAATGCCCGGATAGCGAAAGTGTTCTTTACGACTTTATATTTAATCTCCGCCTTATAGAATTCACCACGCAGATTATTAACGTCTGCAACAGTCATTCCGACGAAATCAATTAAGTAGATAGCTGGTGCATTGTTCATCATTTCCTTAATCTCAGCAATTATCTCATTCTTTTTACTTTTTTCCATACAAATTGTTAAAAATTATAAAACATTTTGAAGCCATATCCGGTTATCACAATCCCGGTATACGTTATATATGTATTGAGTGCGTAAACTTTTTATACCGCGGCTTTAAGGTCAGGCAACGATCTGTCTATCTTTATGCCTGGGCCCATTGTACTCGAGAGTGTAATACCTTTAATATAAACACCTTTTGCTGCTGCTGGTTTTAATTTAATAATCATCATCACAAAAGCAGTAATATTTTCTACTAACTTATGTTCATCAAACGAAGCTTTACCTATTGCTGAATGGACGGTTCCGTTTTTATCAACTCTAAAATCAATCTTTCCTGCTTTTACTTCTTTTACTGCCTGACCGACGTTAGGTGTAACCGTTCCGCTTTTCGGATTCGGCATTAAACCACGTGGTCCTAAAATCTTACCTAATTTACCAAGTTCTGCCATTGAATCAGGTGTTGCAATGATAACGTCAACATCTGTCCATCCGTCCTGGATTTTCTTTAAATATTCTTCGAATCCTACGTGTTCGGCACCTGCATCGATTGCTTCCTGCTGTTTATCAGGTCTGGCTATAACCAGTACTCTTACTGTTTTACCTGTTCCGTTAGGAAGGGCAACAGTACCGCGAACTACCTGATCTGCGTGTTTAGGATCAACTCCTAAATTCATAGCAATATCAACTGACTCATCAAATTTTGATTTAGCATACTTCTTTACTATTGAAACTGATTCTGCTATTTTATATTCTTTCTTTGAATCGAATGATTTACTTATTTCTTTCTGTTTCTTTGTTAGTCTCATTTTTCTAAAAACAATTTAATTTCGTTAATTATTCTACGGTTATTCCCATACTTCTTGCAGTACCTTTAACCATGCTCATTGCATGTTCAACGTCTCTTGCATTTAAATCTACCATTTTTGTTTCAGCAATTTCTTTCACTTGCTTAACGGTGACTTTACCTACTTTAGTTTTATTCGGAATTCCAGAACCTTTCTCCAGACCAGCAGCTTTGAGAAGTAATACTGCCGCCGGAGGAGTTTTGGTAATAAATGTAAATGACTTATCCGAATAAACTGTAATAACAACCGGAATTATTAAACCCTTCTTATCCTGGGTTCTAGCATTAAATTGTTTACAGAATTCCATTCCGTTAACACCTCTTTGCCCTAATGCCGGTCCAACGGGAGGGGCCATTGTTGCCTGCCCTGCCGGAATTTGTAACTTGATGAATCCTACTACTTTTTTGGCCATGATATTATATATTTAAAAAATGTTTATTTTAATTTCTCTATTTGGTTAAACTCTAATTCGATTGGTGTTTTTCTTCCGAAGATACTAACCATTACTTTCACCTTCATCTTTTCAGCATTAATTTCAAGCACTACACCGTTGAAATTATTGAACGGTCCGTTTGTAACTTTTATGGCATCACCATCGGCTAATTTCAGGTCAATTTTTTCTGTAAGATTCTCATCGTTGAGAATTGCCATAATCCTTTTAATCTCAGAATCTTTTAAAGGAACTGGCTCAAGTTTCTGACCTTTGATGTTTTTGGCTCCGACTACACCCATAACACTTGGTACTTTTGCGAGTGTTCTCTTAATGTTATCATTAAGGAACGCTTCAAGCAGAATGTATCCAGGAAAAAAGTTCTTATACTTAATTTTTTTCTTGCCGTTCTTAACCTCAAAAACTTTTTCAAGAGGAATCATAACCGTCTTGATGTAATTCTCAAGCTGCTCTTCCCTGATCTGGTTATCAAGATAAATTTTAACTTTATTCTCATGGCCTGCAACAACTCGTATCGCATACCATTTGTAAATATCAGAATCAACAGTCTCTTCGTTAACTGTTTCGGGAATTTCTACAGACTCATCGTCTTTAGTTAATCCCTGATCATTAACGATTTCCTCGTTCACATCTTCAATATTTGTATTTTCAGTATCTGTCATAAATTGTTAGAATAATATTTTCAGTAATTCACTGATTCCCTTATCTACTACATAAACAAAAATAGCGAACACAAACATTGTTACTACAACAACCTTTGTGTAATCTCTCAATTCTTCTTTCTTAGGCCACGAAACCTTCTGCATTTCTTTGTAGATGTCCGTGAAAAAATTTAATATTTTATCTCTCATATGTATTTGATTTTACTCTCTGCACGAGTGGAGGGACTCGAACCCCCAACCTACGGTTTTGGAGACCGGAACTCTACCAATTGAGCTACACTCGTATAATAAATTGTAAATTTAAAAGAACTAACGGATACATAGCTTGATTTGTCAAGTTCGAAGTCTTCATTTTCAAGCTAGAGCTGATGACCGGGATTGAACCGGTGACCTCATCCTTACCAAGGATGTGCTCTACCAACTGAGCTACATCAGCAACTCTCTGAGCGGGAGACGAGACTCGAACTCGCGACCAACAGCTTGGAAGGCTGTGACTCTACCAACTGAGTTACTCCCGCATATCGTGGGTAGGGAAGGATTCGAACCTCCGAAGACATCAGTCGTCAGATTTACAGTCTGATGCGTTTAACCACTTCGCTACCTACCCGGATTTTCTACAAATGGTAAATTTAGGGAATTTAAACCAATAAATCAATATATAATTTAAGGATTTTCAATAAATCTTTGTATACTGTAAATCTGATTTAAATGCCAATTTTCAATAAACTATCGATTTTTTCTTTCTGACCCCTGAGCAGGTTTAACCTCTGGACAATATTCTCTTTGTCATTATTTCCGCCAAAAAACTGACCCGAAGAATAGTCGTAAATTACAGGCAATAACATCAGATTTCCGGCATCGTCTTTTATATCTGCCTTACCTTTTTTTATACCGCTGATTACCACTTCCTCCCCTATTTCATATTTACTGCTTTCGTTCTTAATAGCGTATAATTTCTTGTCGTCAAAAGATTTAATGATAATATAATCAGATGACTTCTTCATAACTT
>JBMOHR010000007.1:0-30795 GCA_049317745.1 Ignavibacteria bacterium | reverse complement strand
TGTCAGGTATTAAGATTGTAAAAAGAGCAATCGAAGAGCCTATCAGACAGATAGTTTTAAACGCTGGTGAAGAAGGTTCAGTAATCGTGAACAAAGTAAAAGAGGGTAAAGGCGGTTACGGATACAACGCAGCAACAGAAGTATACGAAGATTTAATCAAAGCCGGTGTCATTGACCCAACAAAGGTAACAAGAGTAGCACTTGAAAATGCAGCTTCAGTAGCAGCATTACTCTTAATGACAGAAGCAACAATCTGTGAGAAACCTGAAAAAGGAAACAATATGCCTATGATGCCTCCGGGAGGTGGAATGGGTGATATGGGCGGAATGTATTAATCCGTAAATATCGTTTAAAATATAAAAGCCGCTGGAAGAAATTCCAGCGGCTTTTTTAATAGGTAGTAATCATTACAAACAAAAAAGGCTGACGATAACCGTCAGCCTTTTTATTATATGATATATTTTATTCTTTATTTAACCAATAACATCTTGTTCTGTGCTTTGAACTCACCTGCTGTAAGCTGGTAGAAATATATACCTGATGAAAGGTTAGATGCCTCAAACCTGGCTGTGTAACTTCCTGCTATCTGCATTTGATTTACGAGTTCTTTTACAAGTCTTCCGTTTATGTCATAAACCTTTAACGATACGACACCTGATTTTGGTAAATCATACTTTATGTCTGTCGTTGGATTAAAAGGATTAGGATAATTATTAAATAATTTGAATTCTTTCGGAACATCATTACCTATTGTTGTGATTGATGTTGTTCCTACAACAAACTGGAAGAATGTTGTTGGCAAAGAAACACCACCCGGTGGATTTATTCCTGTTCCGCCTGCCGGTAGTGTAGACATCTTTGGTGTTGGAAGTGCAATATCCTGTGCTGCAAAGAAATACTGAACTGTAGTTCCAATAGAACTTGCAGGAATCCTGAAAGTAAAGGTATCAAGACTTACTGAAGTTTGAGGAACCAAATTCCATCCGCCAAATCCACCGCCTGTATTCTTTCTGTAATAAATCCTCGGTGCTTCAAGGGTTCTGGTATATCTGATTATTCCGTTATCGAATATTCTTGCTTTAAAGAAAAGATCGTTTGTGTTTGTTGTCGATGTAAATGGCTGTGTGTGCAAGATTGTCGGAGCAGTATTGTCCATTGCTCTTGCTGAATCAACTGATTTCTGAGCATCGATAGTTCCCCACCCGATTAAATTATTTGGACTTGCATTGTTACTAGAAAACTTCCTTAAGATGCCTCTTATCTGAATCGGAGTTAAGTTTTTATTTGCTGAAAGCATACAAGCCATTACACCTGCTGCCATTGGACATGCCCAGGATGTACCGCTGCCAAATGTACTGTAACCAGTTTGAGTTGCAACCTGATTAGAAGAACCCTGTGTCATTATATCAGGTTTAATTCTATTTGGTACATCAGTTGTTGGCCCTACAGAACTGTAAGTGGCACGTAAACCAGTTGGTTCTAAAGCACCTATTGTGATTACACTGTCTCCGTCAGCCGGACCACCCAGCGTATTATGAGTATTATTACCATCGTTTCCTGCAGAATTACTTACTGTAATTCCTTTATGGACCGCTAAATCAGCTGCTTTAGTAATTAGCAGAGTATTACCATTCATATCTAAATACGTATAACTTGTATAAGGTGCGTCGAATGTTAAATAACCGAGAGAACTTGTTATTACATCCACACCAAGACTGTCAGCCCATTGAGCAGCTGCTGCCCAGTAATCCATTTCTGAGGGTGTTTCTGTCGGGTCAACTTCTGTTCTGCAGAGGACATAAGTTGATGCAAAAGCAGGACTGATTAATGAACCTGGTTTATAACCACCCACTAAGGAAAGAGTTGCCTGTCCGTGTGAATGCGATGCCAGATTAACAGTGTCTCCTGTCTGAAAATCTTTCTTCTTCCAGATTTTCATCGGATATGTTGTAAATGCTTCGTGGTTTAAATTCTGATATCCTGCATCAAAATTAGCAACGATAACTCCCTGTCCGTAAATACCATTGTTGTGGACACGATTTACTTTTATCATTGTATCCTGTTTTAAACTTGGACCGTAACTTAATGAATCAACGTTCGGTGAATCATTTTCAAAACTGATTCCATTACCCGATACTATCTCATCATTCTCTTTTACTTTTCTGTATCTTTCGACTAAATCAATTTTAGTTACACAATCTAAACCGGCTATATCGAGTACCTGTGCTTTTGTTCCTTCTACGGATACACAGTTAAACCACTTTAGTTCGTGTCTTACTTTTGTGACTTTATTGGATACCTGATTCATATACGGCCGATAAACAGGCACATCTGTAATATCAACGAGTTGATTTGCTGGTAAAACTTTTCTTCTTCTTTCGAGAGATTTCTCAGAAACCAATGATAAAGGATTGCTTAAATACTGATCCACGTTTGGACCTTTATCATTGAAATAAACGTATACTACTAATTTTTCATCTGTTGAATAATCAATAGCATTCTTGACTCTATCAGAGATTTTGGTGTACTCTGTTTTTGTTCCAATTGACACTGCAAAGATTACTACAGTTATCAGCAAGAAAGATGTAATTTTCTTCATTTTATTAAAAGTTTATATTGTTGAAATTACAGAATATAATTATTATTTAAAATGTATAACAATTAATAATATTTAAAAATTACTTAAAAAACCATATGGACTGGATTAAGGAATCAGATTTTTCTGTCACTTTGTGCGAGAAAAACGGGACTATTACGTACATGAATGATAAAGCAATAAGGACATTTGATAAGGACGGAGGGGAAAAACTCATTGGAACAAATGTTCTGGATTGCCACCCCGAACCCTCTAGAACTCAACTTGCAGGTATGCTGAAAACGGAAACAAAGAATGTTTATACGATTCAGAAGAACGGCATAAAAAAGCTGATTTATCAGGCACCTTATTACGAAAATAAGGTATATAAAGGATTTGTAGAAATATCGATGGAAATACCCGAAGTAATGGAGAATTTTGTAAGGGGATAGTCATCATGCAATAGGATTTTGGTATTAGGCATTAGAGAAATATTACATCCACAACGACAAATGGAGTCAAAGATCAGATTATAAATTGTTCAAGTTGATTTTATTAATGTAAACTAAAATGCATTCCTGTTTATATTGAAGAGATTATTTCAATCTAAGTTACCGGTTTTACCGTTTGTCGCCTCGTCCATTTCGGCCTTGAATACCTGAAAACATTACGTTTTCAGGCGTCTTCTCGTATGGTTCTCGTATGATTCTCGTTCTAACTAGGTCGACCTTGCGCTCCAGATAGGTATATTTGTCGTATGTGTCAGTTTACTCGATTCAGAATACGCTTTCGTTCTATTCCCCTGCCTCACGGGTTACCCAGACTTTATCAGATTCCCTGTAATTTCTTACGTACATCAGATAATGTTCAGCACTTGTATTTATTCTTTCAATTTCTTCAGGTTTCAGGTCGCGTATGATTTTTCCCGGTAATCCTGCTACCAGAACTCCCGGAGGTACCTGGAAATGCTCTTTTACAAGTGTACCTGCAGCAATGAATGAGTTCTCTCCAATCATGCACCCGTCAAGAAGTTTAGCACCCATTCCAATTAATACGTGGTCTTTTACGGTGCATCCGTGCAGGATTGCTCCGTGTCCGATTGTCACGTCATTCGCAATATTCAAAGGATGTTTTTGATATGTGCAGTGAAGTATGCTGCCGTCCTGTATGTTGGTTCTTTCGCCGACACGGATGTAGTGAACATCTCCGCGAACGACTGCATTAAACCAGACACTCACATCTTTTGCCAGTACAACATCGCCAATAATCTGCGCACCGTCACAGATAAAGACCGATTCATCGATTTTGGGATGAATTCCCATGTATGGTAATATCATATTTTTATTACTTACTTTTATACATTATTTATTAACGATTATACGTCTTGGAGCAACACCTGTATTTAAGGATTTCAAACTTGTACCGCCTGCACTATAAACCAATAGATTACCCACAGAAGCAAAGTCTCCGGCATCAGCAAGATAGTGCTTCTGACTTACATAATCGTAAACATAGCCGTAAATGAATGATTGAGTACTTGGTTTTGATATAAACTTAGTAAAAGCCCTTGTGTCTAAATTCAACTTCACTATATCGCTGTTAATCCCTATAAAATATACAACGTTAGAGAGTTTATCTATACTGAAATCTTTAGAAAATCCATAAGGTGAAAACAGCGAATCAATAAGGTTATAAGTAGTCGCTTCGAAGACGTATATCTTACCGCCTGTGCTGTTTGATGAGACGAGTAATCTGCCGTCGTTCGTTATTGCCAGCCCTGAGGGGTCTTTATCAACTCTTAATATTTTGGTTACCTCATCTGAATTTGCATCTATAATGGAAACAGTTGAATCTGATGCTCCGCCGTATGTACTTGTGTTACATACGAAAACTTTATTGTTATAGGATATAATTTCCTGAGGATAAACACCAACATTTATCTCCTTTATAGTGTTTAATGAATTTACTTCAACAACTGACACTTTTGAGGTAGGACCGTTTGTGATGTACAACTTATTGTTTGCCGTACACAAAGAATACGGATTGGTTCCTACAGAATTCTGCGAGACTACCGTCCCGTTCATGTTAGTTTTATATATCTTACCTGCAGCATAGAAGTTTCCCTGCTCGGTAATGTAAAGATTATTATTGTACTTTATCATCCCGTCAGGAAAAAGACCCAGAGTTGTAGGATTGAATACATTTACATAAAACGAATCTTTGTTACTGTTGTAATATGACAGTTTTGAAGAACCTGGAGTCATTCCACCTTCACTAAGTATGAAAACTCCTTCCGATGTAGAGATGACAGGAGGGACTAAAGGATTATTTTCACTACAGGAATAAAAAACAAGAGCGACGAACACAGAAAGCAGATAAATAAGATTTTTCATAGTTTAAATAATTGTGTATGATTTTTAAAATTCAATCCCGGGTCTCGCAGGGATTCCGTTATCAAAATAATGTTTAACTTTTCTCATTTCAGTTATCAGGTCTGCCTTCTCTTCAAGCCCCTCCCAGAGTTTATGACCCGTCATAATAAGTTCGAAACGCTTATTCTTCTTAAACAGGTCTATGAGTTCTTCAATGTCTGTCTTATTAAGAAGGTTGTATGCAACTGTTGCAATAGACTCGTCGAGTATCAGGACATCCTGTTTACCGTTTATGATTAAATCTTTTGCAATGCCAAGTCCCCTTTTCGCCTCGGCATAATCCTGTTCTTCATTCCCAAACCTGAAAGTACCGTCACTGTTCATGCGTTCACATCCTGTAGGATAAAGGTTTATTTCAAAACCTGCATCCCTGAGCTTTCTCAGAACAACTCTCTCTGCATAGTGTTCATTAGTTCCGTCATAACCTTTGTCAAACTGTACGAGTGCAACTTTCTTGCCCGCACCAAGTGCACGAACTGCAAGACCAATTGTACTCGTAGTTTTGCCTTTACCGTATCCGTAATATATATGAAGACAGTTTTTATCCTCATCGGACAGGTTTTTGTATCCTTCAATGGTTTTCATTATCTTTTCCTTTTGTTTTTTACCGCCTGGTTGATTATCCATTGTTAATATTTTAATGTTAATACAATTTTGTAATTTCTTAATGGCATAGGATATCCTGAGATTACCTGATAATTTTCATTCGTTATGTTATTAACTTCAAACTTAAGTAAAGCCGTTATATTATTAATGCTGATACCTGTATAGATATTTCCGTCCAGAAGAAAACTCGGATTTAAGAATGCCGTGTTCTCAAAGTCTGTGTATCGTTTCCCGAGAATAATATTATACAACCCTATCCCCGATGACTTATAAGCAACATCGGCGCTGAATTTAAACAGGTCTTTTGGTATGTATATTAACTGCTTGTTGTAAGTCGGATCTCCTGAATAATCACTGTTATTCTTCACGGAACCGTTCATCGAATAGTTTACGTTAAACTTTAATGTAGTAAAATCGGATAACTTTGCCAGCGAGTTAAGACTTATGCTCAGTATGTTTGAGACAGAATTTCCTACGTTAAGAGGAGACCAGTAGATAGTATTTCCTGGTTTCCATACAATCTTATCTATAGAATTAATGTACGTATAATTTACCTCAATACTGTTCCCGGTGATGAAATTAAACTCTGAGAGCACACCTGCTTCACAGCTCAATGATTTTTCAGGATGCAGATTCAGGTTACCTCCCGTTTTCCAGTAAAGTTCATTAAACGTAGGAGAACGGAAAGAATTTCCTATGTTCGAATGCAGAGCAATTGTGTTATCATTCAAAGGTTTATAGTTAACACCAAACTTTGAAGTAACAACCTGTTTATTCAAATCAGAAATGTTTTCAAACCTCAACGAAGGAAACAAAGTCAGGTTCTTTAGAACATTTGTTTCATTGCCTGCATATATAGCTGACGATACTCTTTCTCTGAATCCGTCAATCTGATCGCTTTTAATAGAAACATAGGATAAATCGGCGCCTAAAAGGAATTTCGCTGACTGATAGATCAACTGAAAAGACGGATTTAATGCGCCGACTGTATTTTTATAATAGTTATTCTGATACGGAACGACAGAATAGTTTGAAAGATTATTCTGATAATTCGCTGTAAGGTTAAACGTATAACCTGACTTATATTCAAAGTTAAGTATTGTATTCCAGTTTTTGTCTGTTTGCTTTGCATTTGAAGGGTCAGACCCTGTTTCCACACCGGGAAGGTTTCTGTCACTTACATTATAATACGTCAGCAATGAAAGTTGTGTATTGTTCCTTGCGAATGAATACTGAAGGTTTATGTTATCCTTGGAATAAGAATTGTTCTGACGTGTTTTCTTTTCTTTAACGCTGCCGTTAAAGTAATAATAGTCGAACGCATCATCCGAACGTTCATTGTAGTATGAAGCATTGAAGTATGAATTGCTCACTCTGCCTGAGACACTGACGTCATACTTATTAAAATTATAAGAACCCGCTTCAGCCGATACAGATGCATTAAGTTTTTTAAGGCTTAAATTATTTTCAGGTGATGCAGTTTTAATGTTCACTACTCCGCTTATTGCGTCGCTTCCGTAGGAAACACTTCCTCCTGAAGGCATAACTTCTATCGATTCAATTGATTCTTTCGACAGCAAAGATAAATCATACTGTGCATTCTGGGATGAATTAAGACGTACACCGTTAAGCAGTATCAGAGTGTGTTCGGCGCTAAGTCCGTTTATTGAAATAGTTTTTAATGATGAATTACCGCCGTATGACTTAATAAAAACGTTTCCTGCAAACTTAAGTACATCCGATACCTGGTTACCGTTTACTTTAGATATGAATTCTTTGTCGAATACCTGAACAGCTGACGGAGAATCTTCCCTGAGAGTTACAATTCTGTTTGAGAATACATTTATTGAAGGAGTTGATACAATAACAGAGTCAGAATCTGTTTGCGAAAACAAATTCGATGAAAATAACAGAACTAATATGTACAGTGGTAATCTTTTCATTCAACTCTTTGATTAAAGTATGCGATATGCAGAAACGTAGATATAGAATAACTCAAAGAGTTAGAATAAATCCAAAATTCTTTCCATCGCAGAATTTGAAACTCGATTTTACGGCAGGTCTCCTGACTTCAAAGCAATTTACATTCACCTTCCCATCCTAAAAAGAACAGTGGTTAAGCTAATGGTCTTCTTTGTTACAGTTGCGTGGACAGTTCCGGTATCTAACCGGATTCCCTTTTAATGTTATAGCAGCAACCGAAAAATCTTTTTTAAAGAACTATGTTATAATCTAAAATAATCTTTTTGTTTTTAACAATCAACTGTCTTTCGTTCACACCCGAAAGATGAAACATCCTCCTCGATGCTTTTACGGAATCAGTATCTTTATATTTATCCGACAGGAATACAACTTCCTTTATCCCCGATTGTATGATGAGCTTTGCACATTCATTACAAGGAAAAAGGTCTACGTATATTCTTGCACCGTGAAGGTCCTTGGTTGAATTCAGTATTGCGTTTGCCTCAGCATGAACGACATACGGATACTTTGTCAGGTTTGCAGAATCTGCCTGTCTTTCCCATGGAAGATTATCATCCGAACATCCGATAGGAAATCCGTTGTAACCGATACCGACAACCTTGTTTTCTTTATCGACTATGCACGCACCTACCTGAGTACTGGGGTCTTTGCTCCTTTTTGAAGAGAGCATTGCAATTCCCATAAAATATTCATCCCAGCTTATGTAATCATCACGTTTCATAGAAACTTCTTAAGATTTAAGTTTAAATCATCAAGAGTGGAATCATTGTGAATCGTAAAATCGGCAAACGCAATCGGACCGCCTTTATCAAGTTTCTCAATCTCGCTGTAGTCCCTTGAACGGGCTTCTTCAGCTGTTAAAGGCCTGAATGGTCTGTCCTTAAGCCTTGCGTATCGTATAGATTTTGTAGTAAATATATTAAGTAATTTGAATGTATCTCCGAATTCTTTATTGAGGATTTTGTATTCTTCCCAGGAATATAAACTTTCAACTACAACGTTTGAACCGTTGAGTAAGTCCTTGATTTTATCTATGCTTTTAATCGCCGCAACACCCATCCCGAATTGTTTCCGTAAATCTTCCCTCACGAATCTTTCATTCTTTTCGTTAATTTCGAGTCCCCTTGCTTTCAGTTCATTAATAACAACTTCACCGAAATACACTTTCCTGTAACCATTAGACTCAAAATATTTTACTGCTTCACTTTTTCCGGAACCGCACATTCCAATAACTGCAATAACTTTATTCATTCTATTTCAAAAATTGTTTACTTGGCGATAATGATGTTTCAGAAGATTCAAAAAATATTTCTCCCTTTTGAGGGTTAAAATATTTCTGAATTAAAAGATGATTTTCCGTACTGCCTTCAAAATATGTCAGAAGAAAAATAGAAGAAGAAACCCTGTTAAGAGTAACTTTTGTAGAACCCGAAACCTTAGGATAAACTACATCTATTAAGTATGATTCAAAATCAGCTTCAGAATCATCATTCAGTATATCCTGACACAGTGCAGTAGCAAAAGATTCCGCAGGTGTAAGAGCAGTAGTATCTTCATCTTCAATCCCCATCTGCTGTTGCTGCTGTTTTTGCTCGTTTGCAGTATTAATGCTTTTCTCTTTACCACATCCTGCAGCCAGAAGGATTGCAGAAAAACATACTATGATTAAAGATAAAAAGTAAGACTTCATTATTTTATAACTCCCATTTCTTTACCAATATCACCGAATACTTCGAGTATTCTGTTAAGATGCTTCTCTTCGTGAGTTGCCATATAAGATGTTCTCAGCATCGAAAGATTCTGAGGTACTCCTGGCGGTACGAATGCATTAACGAATACACCTGCATCGTAAAGTTTTCTCCAGAACTGGAATGTTAAAAGGTCGTTACCAAGAATTACAGGAACGATAGGTGTAACACCATCGAGAACATGGAATCCAAGTCCTTTTAATCCTTCACGCATTTTATTGGCATTGTTTGAAAGTCTCGTAACTCTTTCAGGTTCGGCACTGAGTATATCGAGTGCTGCAATTGCTGCCGCTACCGAAGAAGGTGTAGGTGATGCAGAAAATATCAGTGCAGGAGAATGATGTTTTAAGAAATTAATAACTCTTTCTTCACCTGCAACAAAACCGCCGAGTGAAGCAAGTGTTTTTGAGAACGTACCCATAATCATGTCGACTTCATTATCTAGTCCGAAATGTGAAGCTGTTCCCTTTCCGCCAACTCCAATAACACCGAGTGAATGTGCATCGTCTACCATTAATCTTGCATTATACTTTTTGCACAATGCGACTATTTCAGGAAGTTCAACAACAGTACCCGAAGTTGAGAATACACCGTCAGTAGCGATTAACTTTCCTGTTTCAAGAGGAATGGCCTTTAAAACTCTCTCAAGGTCATTTAAATCACCGTGTTTGTACCTTACCAGGTCAGCAAGCATACCCTTAGCCATAAGTGTACCAGCCACAATACTCGCATGATTATCTTTATCGGATATAATGTATTCACCTTTATTTACTAAAGTAGGAATAATTCCCTGAGCAGTCTGATAACCCGTAGAGTACAACAGACAGGATTCTTTATTAAGAAACTTTGCCAGTTTCAGTTCAAGTTCAATATGCAGGTCAAGAGTTCCTGTCAGGTATCTTGAACCGGAACAGCCGGTTCCGTATTTTAATAAAGCATTCTGAGCTGCTTCGATTACTTTAGGATGAGTAGTTAAGCCATGGTAGTTATTTGAGCCTGCCATGATAACTTCACGTCCCTCAATTTTAACAACAGGTCCTTCATTTTGTTCTATTGGCCTGAAATATGGATAAAATCCTGCAGATTTTACTTCATCTGCTCTCGTAAATGTGTAACACTTTGTGAATAAGTCGTTCATTTATATTTATATTATCGTTAATACTTGCAGTAAAATTTTTAACATAGAAAATACATATTAATATTGATAACTTCTATGGTAAAATTAAAATTCAAAAAAGTTTAATGAAAGCATTTGTAACAGGTGCAACAGGGTTCGTAGGAAGCCATTTAGTCGATTTATTGCTGAAAGAAGGGTTTGAAGTATCATGCCTTAAAAGGAAGACTTCATCAGTAAAGTGGCTCGAAGGCAAGAAAGTAAGTTTTATTGACGGAGATTTGTATTCTAACGAAGCACTGGAAACTGCGATTAAAGACGTAGATTACGTATTTCATGTCGCAGGAGTAGTAAAAGCAAAGAATCAGGAAGCATTCGAAATAGGTAATAATCTTGCAACTAAGAATCTGATTGAGATAACTGCAAAAGTTAATCCAGGTTTAAAGAAGTTTGTACACGTAAGTTCGCTTGCGGTTTGTGGTCCGAATCCGGATAATCAGCCGTTGACTGAAGAGTATATCCCAAAGCCAATGACTACTTATGCAAGAACGAAAAGAGAAGCCGAGAAGGAAGTATTAAAATTCAGTGATATATTACCTGTTGTTATCGTGAGGCCACCTGCAATTTATGGTCCCCGTGACGCTGAGATATTAATTTACTTTAAGACTTTTAAGGGTGGACTGAACAGTATTATCGGATTTAAGGATAAATACCTGAGCCTTATTCACGTGAAAGACCTTGTAAAGGGAATTTATCTGGCTGGCATAAAGGAAACCAAAAGCGGTGATATATTCTTCATCACTTCAGACAAACCATACAACTGGGACGAAGTGGGTACAGTGACATCCAAAGTGATGAATAAGAAAGCAATAAAGTTAAGAGTACCTCATTTTGTTGTCTTTACTGTTGGCGGTATAATGGAATTCGTATACAAGTTTACGAAATCAGTACCTACACTCAACATAGAGAAATGTTTTGACATTACGAGGGCAGGATGGTTCGCCTCTAATCAGAAAGCAAAGGATAAACTCGGGTTTCAGCCGCAGTTTTCTCTTGAAGAAGGTTTCAAAGATACTTACGAATGGTATAAGAATGAAAACTGGATTAAATAATATAAGAGTATAAAATTGAAAGATATAATACACAATATAATTGAGAAAACACTTAAGGGTCTTGATTTACCCGTGCCCGGATTCAGTGTCGATTATCCGAAGAATCAGAAGTTCGGTGATTTTTCCACAAACGTATCCTTACTGCTGTCAAAAGAATTAAAAAGGAATCCACGTGAAATAGCAGAGGAACTTCTTCCAAAACTCTCAGAAGAAAATTGTTTTTCAAAGGTTGAGATTGCAGGAGCAGGATTTCTGAACTTCTTTGTGGCCGGCAGTTTTTATCAGGAAATATTAAAGGATGTACTCAATAAGAAAGATTCGTACGGCAGACTTGATATAAATAAAGGTAAGACTGCTGACCTTGAATGGGTAAGTGCAAACCCTACAGGACCATTGCATGCAGGACACGGCAGACAGGTTTGCCTCGGAAAAGCAATCGCGAATCTGCTCGAATGGACAGGATACGATTTAACGAGAGAATATTATTATAATGATGCAGGCAATCAGATGAACAACCTTGCAAAATCAGTTTATGCAAGATATATGCAGAAGTTCGAACCGGACTTCCCTTTCCCAGACGACGGATATGCAGGTGATTATATAAAGGAAATTGCCGAAGAGATTTATTATGAGAAAAAGGACTCACTGAAGGACAGTGAAGACATTTCATATTTCAAGAGCAAAGGTGAAGAATCAAACTTTAACAGGATAAAGAACACTCTAGCTAAATTCGGGATTAAACATAATGTATTCTTCAGTGAAACAGATTTGTACAAAAACGGAGATATAGAGAGATTGTTAAAACTGTTTCAAGGTAAAGGTGCAAGCAGAGTTGAAGAAGGTGCAACGTGGCTGATAATGGATAAGGACAGATTTCAGAAAGACAAAGTGATTGTAAAGGCTACAGGTGAACCTACATACAGGCTTCCTGATATGGCTTATCACATAAATAAAGTTAACAGAGAATTCGACCTGATGGTTGATATTTTCGGTTCGGACCACGGCGACACATACAAAGAAGTTCTGTATGGAATGGAACTTGCAGGATATGAGACACAGAACATAAAAGTAATAATACATCAGATGGTTACTTTTAAGATGGGCGAGGAATCCGTTAAGATGAGCAAGAGAAGCGATAACGTATATTATCTTGATGACTTAATAGATGATGTAGGAGTTGATGCTACACAGTTGTTCTTCGTAATGAGGTCGGCTAATACGCATCTGGATTTTGATATTGAACTTGCAAAAGACAGATCTGACAAGAACCCTGTATACTATTTACAATATGCTCATGCGAGAATATGCGGAATATTCAGGAATGCAGAGGAAAACATAAAAGATTTTAATGAAGAATATCTCTCGAAGGAATATGTTATTAACGAACCTGAAGCACTGGAATTGATTAAGGTACTTTCAAAGTTTCCTGAGGAAGTGAAAAGTTCGTACGAAGGTCTTGAACCGCATAAGTTGATTTACTATTTAAACTCAGTAGCAGAAATGTTTCACAGGTTTTATCACAATAACCGCATTGTAAACCTTGAAGATATGGACAGGACTTATGCAAGGTTACAGGTTTGTGAATCAGCAAAGCAGGTACTGAAGAATGGTTTTTCAATCATAGGAATCAGCGCTCCCGAAAGGATGTAAGTTTCAATATTGAATGACTGCAATTAATTTAATAAATTACATTTAAAACCAGAAAATGAAAAATATATTTATAGCAATATTAATTCTTTTATCTCTTTCTGCATACGCGCAGGATAAGAACGAAAAGATAGGAATACCGGATGAGTTAAAGATTGGTTCTAATTATTTTAATTACGGCGATAAGAATAAGATAAACATAGACGTTTTTGTATGGGGCTCTATAAGGGCACCAGGGAAATATCTTATACCGCAGGGAACAACTTTAATGGATTTGATAAGTTTATGCGGAGGCCCGTCTAATGACTCTAAGCTTGAGGATTTAAGGATTATAAGACTTAAGAATGACTCGCTTGGCGTAAAAGAAGATAAGGTCATGACGTTTGATTACAATGAGTTTTTATGGGAGAAAAAAATAACAAAACCTGAGAAAGTAAACCCTGTACTTTATCCGGGTGATATGATAATGATTCCGAATTCACCAAAATTCAATTTCAGGGATAACTTATATTTGATACTTGGAATAACAACCACGCTGGTTTCTATCGCAACATTGATTATAACTGTAACAAGGTATTAAACTATTCATATTATGAAAATCAACAAAAAGCAAATTGAGGATTTCGTAAATGAAAAGAACTTTTTGTTTTACGGAGTCTCTCCTGTTAAAGGTAAATTTGGGAATTTAGTATTAAAGCATTTAAATGATAACGGTTATGCTGTATTCCCGGTACATCCTGATTTAAAACAGGTAATCGGAATAGATTGCTACAAAAGTCCTTCTGACATAAATCAGAATTTGAAATGTGCAATTATTATTCTTGGTCCGGAGAATACTGAAATAGTGGTTGAAGAATTAATTAAATACGGAATTAAGAAAATCTGGATACAACAGAGGTCAGGTTCAGAAAAAGCTGTAACTATGTGTACAGAAAACGGAATCGAAATAATATCCGATGAGTGCATAATGATGTTCACTGAACCTTTAACTATAGTACACAATATACATAAATGGATTAACAAGGTAACCGGGAAGTTACCGGTTTAAAACTGATAAGTAAGCACACTCAGAAATACGAATAGTTTGTTTTTCACAAATGAAAAAGGGTTGTCAAATGACAACCCTTTTTTATTATAATCAAAGAAACGCTTATTTCTTCTTTTCTTCTTTCTTTGGTTCTTCTTTTTTAACGTCTTTTTTCACGTCTTTCTTTTCTTCTTTCTTTACTTCTTTCTTTACTTCTTTTTTAGTGTCTTTCTTTACGTCTTTCTTTTCATCTTTTTTGACATCTTTCTTTTCGTCTTTCTTTACTTCTTCTGTACCTTCTGTCTTAGGTTTTCTTACTTTTTTCTTCCATGTCATCTTGTAAAATTTGTCCTTTATAGGAGTCCATTTTGTTACCTGGTCTTTTGTTAAAGTTTTTTCGATTTCTGTGTTGACACCGGCCTGTAACTTTGTCATTTCCGCTTCAAGACCTTTTTTGTCTAATTTCTTTGCCTTTAAATCGTCAACTTTTGTTTCGTAGTTGAAATATGCAGGATAAACTGCTGCATACTGCTCTTTTGTTAAATTGAGCTTTTTGTATAAATAATCAGCTTTCCAACCGGCTCTGTCGCCTGGGAAATTTACTGCAAATGCGGATCCAAAAAATCCGACTAAGATAACTAAAACTAATAAAGCTTTAATTCTTGACATAATGTTTCTAAATAATTTAATTTAATTAAAAAGGTTAATTTAATAACCTGCAAATATCATAATAATAATATTAAAAGTAAATATCTTTTTTAATGCACCAGTGTCTACTATTTTAGACATAGATAAATTGATTAATTTGAGCACTTGCAACTCAGACTTCTTTTTAATAAATGGTTTTATGACTAATTACAATTAAACTAATTTCAGATAGAATATATTTAAATTTAAAAGTTATTTACATCAAATAATATATTGAATGTTAAATGAAAAATGCGTAATTACAGAATGAGCGGAACTATTTAGCTTTAAAATAAATTTTGATTATACAGAAAATTATATACAATGCTGGATTTACTTATATCAGAACCTTTCCTCGGCTTTAGTAAGGAATCATTGGATTTCCTCGCTAAACTAAAGAGTAAAAGGTGTAATAATAAAGAATGGTTTGATAAGCACAGGGATGTTTACGAAGATTACATAAAAGTACCGATGCGTTCTTTACTGGATAATTTGTCTTCTGAGCTGAAAAAGATTGACGAAAGAATTGTTGTTTCACCAAAATCAATTTTCCGCATAAACCGTGACATAAGGTTCAAGAAAGATAAAACTCCTTATAAGCCACACTATTCGGCAGCTATAACGTATGATATAATTAAGACACCCGAATTACCTTTGTTTTATTTTCATTTAAGTTCAGATGAGTTTTTCTTCGCTGCCGGTCAGTACAGCACAGATAATAACCTGATAAATAAACTCAGGAGAAATATAATCCGCAATGAAGAAAAGTTTTTGACAATCATTCACAAAAAGGATTTCGTTAAAACATTCGGGAATGTAAACGGTGAACGCCTTGTGAATGTTCCGCTTGAATACAGGAGCAATACAGCGCTGAAGTATGATACAAAAGATCTGATTAAAATGAAGCAGATGTATGTTATGAAATCTTACAAACCTGATGTTGGGCTGAGTGACGGGTTAATGGAATTAATCGTAAATAATATTTCAATTACTAATGAGTTTAATAAGTTTCTATTCGATTCAATAAAATAAACTGGAAAGGAATAAAAAAATGTCAAAACCAAACGTGTTTCAGAAGTTCCCTATCGTAAAAGAACAAAAAGCAGGTACATATTACTGGTGTTCGTGCGGACACTCTGCAAGTCAGCCGTTTTGCGACGGCTCTCACAAAGGTACAGATTTCATACCAAAAAAAGTTGAAATAACAGAGGATAAAAAAGTAGCATGGTGTGCATGCAAGAATTCCTGCACAGGTGAATTCTGCGACGGAACTCATAAGACACTGGAATGATAAGCAAAAAGATTAATGGCATTGCCGTTTTCGATTCGGATAATGGCAAAGAACCTCTGATATTTGTTCACGCATTTCCTTTAAATTCAGGGATGTGGGATGAGCAGGAAAAAGCATTCGCTGAAGACTACAGGATTATTTTATACGACGTCAGAGGTCTTGGAGCGAGCAGACAAAGCGATAATCAGTTTATGATGGAACATTATGCTGACGATTTAATAAGCATAATCGAAGCATTAAAGCTGCAATACGTAAATGCTGTTGGTTTATCAATGGGCGGCTACATAATCCAGAGAGCCCTTTTAAAGAGAAAGGATTTGTTTAAAACAGCAGTACTTGCTGATACCAGACTTGAGAATGATTCTAACGAAGGACTTGCTGTAAGAGCATCTGCAATCCGAAAAATACTTGATGGACAAAGAGACGAATTTCTTGAAGGTTTTATAGTTAACCTTTTTAATAAGGATAATTATAAAAAGTCAGAACTTGTTAATAAGATAAAGTCAATGATTTCAGTAAACACAAACGAAGGTATCGCAGGAGCAATGCTTGCACTGGCAACAAGACCTGATAATACGAATGCATTCAGTGAAACAGATATTCCTGTTCTTGCTTTAGTAGGCAGAGATGATGTTCTAACACCCGTAGAGTGTTCGCAGAAAATCAAAGAAAGTTTTAAGAACTCAGAAATGGCAGTCATAGAAAATTCAGGTCATTTAAGCAACCTTGAAAATCCGGCATCATTTAACAATCATTTGAAAATATTTCTGGATAAACATAGATGAAAAAGTCCAAAGTACTTGGAGTAAGCGTAAACGATTACGGCGGAGACGGGATACCGTTGATATTTGTACATTCCTTTCCCCTATCGAGTAAGATGTGGGACAGGCAGGTAGAATATTTCAAAGATAAGTACAGAGTTATAACTTTTGATACCAGAGGTCTTGGTGAAAGCACTACCGAGGATAATGTTTACTCAATGGAAAAACTGGTTAATGATTTCTTTCATATACTGAATAATCTGAAAGTACAGAAAGTTAATGCGTGCGGTCTATCCATGGGAGGATACATTCTGCTAAGAGCAATACTTAAAGATTCCGAGCGGTTTAATTCCTTAATTCTGGTAAACACCAAGACCAAAAAGGATGATGATGAAGTTATTCTTAAAAGGTCTTCCGCAGTGATTAAGATACAATCAGGCGGACGTGAGGCATACCTGCAGAAATTACTGCCGAAATTAATTTCCACTGATACACCTGATCTCGAAAGATTAATCAAAAACATTATATCAGAGAATTCTGATGAAGGTATTTGTGGTAACATACTAGCCTTATCAACAAGAACTAACACAACCGATAAACTGAAGGAATTAAATATACCTTTGTTATTGTTATCTGGCAAGGATGACAAAATAAACTCTGATATTGAAACAGATGATATGTTCAGGCTCTTGCGGGAAAACAGGAAACACACTTTATACACTGCTTTAATAAAGATGAATGATTGCGGTCATTTATGTAACATAGAGAAGCCTGAGGAATTCAACAAAATTCTGGATTGGTTTCTGAAAGGCATTGAAATTAGTAGTTAAAATCGATACTTTTAAAAATACGGCGGGTATAGCTCAGTTGGTAGAGCGTCAGATTGTGGCTCTGAATGTCACGGGTTCGAACCCCGTTATTCGCCCTTAATACTACACACACAGACTTCATATCAGATTCTCCACAGGATTTTCTTATGTTTTTATCGTATAACATACCACATTTAACTTCCGGACATTTCTTACTTTAGAATGGAACTTTTATGTTTATACAAAATAAACTAAATTGTCAATAGATAATTTTTGGGGAACTTTTATTTTTAAATAAATTAACTTGATTATGTTTTAATAAATAAGTAGTTTATTTTCAACAATTAAAATGGTACGCAAGAAAGAAAATAAGGTAGACAAAAAAGCGTCTCCACTTCCCCCGAAAGAAGAGAGATTAACCGATTATGATGATGATGCAAGAGATGAGAATGAAGAGGAAGAAGAAGGAATAGAGGGTTTTAAAAGCGATGAGGAAGTAGAAAAGCTTAAAGAGGAATTTCAGAACGAAGCATTACCACACCTTGGTATATTGTATAACTATGCTTATAAAATGACCGGTAGTCAGGATGATGCCAATGACCTGTTACAGGAAACTTACCTTAGGGCATACCGCTTTTTCCACAAATTTGAAAAAGGAACGAACTGTAAGGCATGGCTTTTCCGTATAATGAAGAATTTATTCATTAACAATTACAGAAAGTCGCAAAAGACCCCCGGTCAGGTAGACTACGACGAAATTGAGAATTTCTTTGAGACCATCAAGTCCGACAGACTTGATACAGCTGACCTTCAGGAAAGAGTTTTTAACAATTTACTCGATGATGAAGTAACACGGGCACTGAACTCACTTCAGGATGACTTCAAAACTGTAATAATTCTATGTGATCTGGAAGGCCTTAGTTATGAAGAGATAGCGGATTTTGTACTTTGTCCGATTGGGACAGTCAGAAGCCGTTTGCACAGAGCCAGAAAGCTTCTTGCACAAAAATTGTATAAATATGCAAGAGAAAAAGGTTACGACGTAGAAAACGCAGTTGTCTGAATCCCCTCTTATTAATCATATTTATGCTGATATTTATGTAAAAATGATGTAATTTATACAACTGTTTTACCGATAATGGAAATTAATTAATTTAAAACAAATAATATCAATATGAAAATCTTAAATCTTATTTTAGCAGTATCAGTCTTATTCGCCTTAACATCATGCGGGAAGAAAGACGATGTACCGAAAGTAGAGCAGAAGAAAACCGAGACAACACAACAAAACACAACCACAACATCTTCTTCATCACAGATATTCAAAATATCGGGTGTACAGGCATCAAGCGGTGATAAATTAATCCCAAACGTTACCTGGGAAGAAGGCGGAAAGAAATTATCATTAGCAGACTTCAAGGGAAAAGTTCTTTTAATTAATTTCTGGGCCACATGGTGTGCACCTTGCAAGAAAGAAATGCCTGACTTATCTTTAATAAATACCGAACTTAAAGATAAAGATTTCAAAATGTACGGAGTGAATGTATTCTTTAAAGGCAATCCTTCAATTGAGTCAGTATTACAAACTATTCCTGTTACTTATCCGATATTAGACGGTAACGACGAAGTTGTTGCAGCATTTGAAAAAGCAATGGGAGAAAAGATGGAAGGTGTTCCTACGACATTAGTAGTAGACAAAACAGGAAAGATTGTTGAAACGATGGTTGGAATGAGAGACAAAGAAACATTTTTAACTGCGATAAAGAAATATCTCTAATATTAGTTTTATCTGTTCAAAAGCCCTCCTTTCGGAGGGCTTTTTGTTTATTATTAGTTTTTTAAGTGAGAAATAAGTATTTTTATAGAATATATAATTTTTGATGAAAAAAAGGATCGGGATTTTAGGGTCAACAGGCTCTATTGGAGTGAATTCCCTCGTTGTAATAAATAATCTCATTTCTAACGGTTGTGAATGCGAAGTTGTTTTCCTTAGCAGTAATAGTAACATAACTGATTTAGAAAAGCAGGTTCTGGATTTCAAACCTAAGACTGTATATATTAAAAACGAGACTTCCTTTAAAAGTGCATCGTCTAACCCAAGTTTTAAGAATACTGAACTTCTGAACTGTGAAGAAGATTTAATTGAACTTGTTAAAAGAGATAATTACGATATACTGATAAATTCTTTCGTAGGGTTCGCAGGAACTGTTCCCACGATTGAAGCAATAAAAGCTGGTAAACGGATTGCATTAGCAAACAAAGAGACGATGGTTGTAGCAGGTAAGCTGATAAATGAACTTTGCAACGAATACAATTCTGAAGTTATTCCGATTGACAGTGAACATTCAGCTATACTTCAGTGCTTAACAGGCGAAAAGATAGAGAATGTAAAAAGAATAATACTTACTGCATCCGGTGGTCCTTTCAGAGGATACACTTACGAACAGTTAAAGTCAGTTACAGTTGCACAGGCACTAAAGCATCCGAACTGGAATATGGGAAGTAAGATAACGATAGATTCCGCTACTCTTATGAATAAAGGACTTGAGATGATCGAGGCTAAGTGGTTGTTCAAGGTAGATTCAAAGATTATTGATGTTATTGTACATCCTCAGTCGATTATTCATTCGATGGTTGAGTTCTATGATACTTCAATAAAGGCTCAAATGGGAATCCCTGATATGAAGGTGCCGATTCAGTATGCACTGACTTATCCCGAAAGGATGAATTCGTCTTTTATGCCATTGGATTTTTCTACAGCACCGAGACTTGATTTTGAGAAAGTTGACATACATACATTCAAATGCCTGAAGTTAGCTTATGATGTTTTGGAAAATGGCGGAACATATTCAACTGTACTGAATGCGGCGAATGAAATTGCCGTAGACTTGTTCTTAAAGGAAAAGATTGGTTTTACCGATATAGCGGACATAACTGAAGATGCTTTAAACAGTCATAATCCTATAAATGATTTCGTCATCGAAGATTTAATCAATATTGATACTGATACAAGAAATATACTAACTGAGAAATTTAAATAATAAATTTTAAACAACTTTTTGTTGTTATAAACGTAAAGAAGAGAAAACTATAATATGGAAATAGTAAGCACAATATTTTATTTTTTAATCGTTATCGGTGTACTTGTTTTTGTACACGAATTCGGACATTTTTTTGCAGCGCGTATGACAGGTATGCGTGCAGAAGTATTTGCCTTTGGAATGGGATACCGGTTATTCGGATATAACAGGGTTAACGGATTTAGTTTTGGTAAACTTGATGAGAATGCTGAACTTGGTGATCATACAGATTACAGAATCTGTGCCTTCCCAATCGGTGGATTTGTAAAGATTTCGGGTATGATTGACGAAAGCATGGATAAAGGATTTGTCAACTCTGAACCACAACCATGGGAATACAGGGCAAAACCTGTATGGAAAAGGATGATTGTAATAACTGCAGGTGTAATCATGAACATACTGCTTGCCTTCCTTGTCTTTTATTCACTTTCTATATTCAAAGGAAAATCATTAATTGACACAACGACGGTCGGATATGTTTCAAAAAGTTCAACTGCCGCAGAATTCGGTATACAAAAAGGTGATAAGATTATAAGTATAAACAATCAGAAGATTCAGTACTGGGATGAAGTTCAGAGTTCATTGTATATAGATAATCTCGGTGAAGCAATAACAGTAAACATCTTACGTAATTCACAGAACTTAACGATTAAAATACCTAAAGAAAAAGTCGGCATATTAAGCGATAAGTCATTCGGCTTATATCCTGATAAAATGACTCCGATAATCAACGGGACTGTATCAGGAAAGTCTGCAGATAAAATCGGATTGCAAAAGGGTGACGTAATTACGAACGTTGGGAATGAGAACATCGGGAACACACAGGAGTTAGTTGATAACATTAAAATGAATGCTGATAAAGAAATAGAACTGAAATGGATGCGCAATGGTTCACAAATGGCATCCAGAATACTCGTAGGTGCCGATTCAACTATCGGTATAGACATTTCTACTAAATATGAGGGTAGCGTGAAGGAATTGAAGTATAATGTCATCACGGCTATTCCCCACGCATTTAGCGATATGTATTATTTTGGTGTTGAGGTATTCTTTAAGTCAATCGGTAAAGTAATAACAGGTGATATACCTTTCAAGAAAGCAATCGGCGGACCTATTAAAATTGCTCAGGCATCGGCACAATCTGCCGAAAGCGGTTTTGCATCATTTATAGGTTTTGTTGCTTTATTATCAATGTCACTTGCAGTAATAAACATACTTCCCTTCCCTGCTCTTGACGGAGGACACTTTGTGATATTAATGTTTGAAGCAATATTTCGTAAACCTGTATCGTACAAGGTACAAATAGTATTGCAAAATGTAGGTTTTATTTTGCTAATAGCATTGATGCTATTCGTAATCTACAACGATATAATTTCGATTAAATAATAAGATCTTTTTGTTCTAAATAAAAAAGGCGGTCAATGACCGCCTTTTTTATTGTCTTAATACAGTTCAAATTGTAATAACTTATCTTGCAAATAATGAGATAGTTTGGTTTGCACTCCTGCTGTTGCCGGAATTAATCTTATCAGAAGCTTTGTTTACAGGTTCTGAGGTTTTAATGATTTGCTTCATTCTCATTTCATAGATATAAGTTAATTCTTCTTCAATCTTATGAGTTATATCATAGATGGATTTGGAATTACTTTTATCATTTGAGTTATTTGATTCACTCATTTAATTTACCCTTTCCATTTTAAAACTTTATATCTTTAAGTTACAGTATACATTACAATTTCTGTGCCATAATAAATATTTGTAAAATATTAAAATTTCAGCACTTCATTTGTTTTAAAGTTTAAATAATCGAAGTTAATAAACTACTTTTATAGTAGTTATACTATACTTTAGAATCGGGCGTTTACTCCAAGTGTTGGCAATATTGGGAACATTCCAACTACTTTTTGCTTCACACTTAAATCACTGCCTATTGTATAGTTATATGTTAAAACATTTTTTCGGTTGTATACATTAATCACGTCCAGATAGAAACTCCATTCAGCATTCCAGAAACGTGTATTGGCCGATAATCTGATATCTAATCGATGATATGCTGGTCTTCTTGAAGCAAATCGATTGTTATCGTCTCCATAATCGAGATTGAAAATCACCTGATTTGTTAATGGATTAACAACAAGTGTATCGCTCACAACCCTTGGAGTTATACCCAAAGGTTCTGTAAACGGAAAGTTACTCGCATAATTCCACCTTGCACCTACTTCAAACCAGTTATTAACCCTGTAATTCAGAACTACATTAATGTTATGTGTCTGGTCGAACCTGAAAACAGATTCTACACCATACCTTTCACGTGTAGCTTTCGAGAGTGAATAGTTTATCCATCCGTAGAGCCTTGTAGTCGGTCCTGTGTATTTTCTTTCAAGACTAATTTCAATTCCGTATGAATTTCCTGTTCCTGCATTTACCGGTATTGAAGTCACAGAATCAATAGGCTGCCTGTCTGCAGAGCGTACCCAGTTTGAAGGGTTCTTCATATAAATCGGATCGTGGTTATTAGGGTCAAGCAATGAATACTTATACCTGTATGCAGTTAGTCTCTGTGAAACAATCAGGTTATCGAATCTCTTATAGTATGCTTCAAGCTTCAGTAGCCATGAACTGTTCAGCCATCTGTCAACTCCAAGCACAAAATGCAACGACCTTTCTGCCTTCAAATCCGTCACCTGTGGGCTTGCCAGGTCATAAAAAGTCTGGTTATCAACAAGCTTTTCATAACCCGGTGACTGGTAATAAACTCCTACAGAACTTCTTAATGTAGTTAACGGGTCGAATGCATACCCAACGTTAAACCTCGGAGATACATATACCTTACTCAGCAGTGAGTAATAATCCAGACGCAATGAAGGCTGCCAGAAGAACTGCTTGCCGACTTCAAACCTTGCCAGTCCGTAAGAACTTGCCCTGTAATTATCCTTTCCGTTTATCGTAAAATCCTGAAGAAACGGTCTTGCATTAGGCAGCGAATTCAGAAATGCCTTGAATGCCGGGTCGAGGTTGAGCGAATAGGTCAGGTCGTTTCTGATAATGTCAACTCCCCCGCCGAACTCATACTTATTACTACCGCTTAAAAGCACCGAGCGGTTTCCCAGAGATAGTTTTCTGAACGCATATGTTGATTTAAAATCAAACCCAAGCAATGCTCCGATTAATCTCAGACTGTCTCTCTGCTCAGGTGTTAGGTTTTCCTTGTCTATTAACGGGTCGATTATATCTCCGTCAAACTGATTATCACCGCTGTTTCTGTACCACGAAAAAGTTGTCTTCGAAATAAATCCGGGATTCGGATTGTAATGCCATCCCACTGCAAGCACATTGTTGTTCGTCACATCGTTTACGTTTACGCTGTCAGGATTGCTTCTTTCTGAACCTGGAATTATATCAACTCCGTCTTTAGAAAATATTCCATTAATGATAAACTTGCTTTTCTTAAAAGGACCGAACGCAAGTTTAAACTGAACATCTTCGAAAGATGGGAAAGATGAATCATCTGTAATAAGTTTTGCACTTCTGGCAAAAGGTCCGAGTATTAAATCGTAATAAGTTCTTCTCGTTGAAACCAGCCACGAGCCCGGAATCTTCAGCGGATTCTTACCCTGCAACACTATGTTCGTATTCGCAATATTTATGTTTGTAATAACACTCAGCTTCCTGTCCGTAACACCTTCTTTGTTTGTTACGTCCAGCACTGCGGAAAGCCTATCACCGTATTTTGCAGGGAAACCTCCCGTGATAAGATTTATATCGCTTAAAGTTTCAGGATTGAACATACTCACGAGTCCGTACAACCTGTACGGATTAAAAATCTCAACCTCATCCATAATTATTAAATTCTGGTCAGGACCCGAACCTCTTACGATTAACTGCGATGTAAAATCATTCGGCGCAGTAACACCCGGAAGCGATTTCAGTGACCGCATAACATCTTCAAGTCCGCCCGGAAGCACCTTTATGTTTGCAGGCGAAACGTTGAACCAGCTCGTTCTTAAATCATTCTGCTGTTGCTTCTGCCCCAGCACTTCAATCTCATCCGTTGAATAAAGCTTTTCAGTTAAAGTTATATCTGTATAAACTACTTTACTTTCATTCAGAATCACTTCATCCTTTTCATACTGAGTGAATCCTTCCATCGATGCTGTTAACCTGTATTTTCCTTTTGGTGCATCTATCGAGTATTCACCGTCTGAATTAGTTTTACCTCTGAAAATTTCCTGTGATGTTTTATTGTAGATTGCTACCGTTACTCCCGGCAGCTTTTTATCTTTTGCATTTCTTATTGTACCTGTTAAAACTGAATTCGCCGAATCAATCTGCGCGTTTAACTGGAATGCCGTATTTAAGAGTAATATGCATATGATCAGTCTTATTTTATTCATTTATTCCTTATTTATTAAGTAAAACGCTATTTGCCCTGCATAAGTTTCAAATGGCAATAAACATTATGCTCACCTTCTTTATATTCTTCGGGAAATTCTTTTCTGCAAACTTCCATTACATCCTTACATCTCGACTGAAAAGAGCATCCTTCAGTCTGAATAACCGCATTAGTTATATCAGCAGCGATTGATTTTGATTTTCTACCCGAACCCACAACAGGCTCAGGCACAGAATTCAATAGTGTTTTTGTGTATGGATGAAAAGTATCATTAAACAATTGATTTGTCTCACCGTACTCTACAACTTTCCCAAGGTACATCACTGCAATACTGTCTGAAATATGTTTTACCACAGATAAATCGTGGGATATGAAAAGATATGTCAGCCCAAGTTCCTTCTGCAAATCAATCAGCAGGTTCAGAATCTGCGATTGAATAGACACATCAAGCGCCGATACAGGCTCATCGCAAACTATAAATTCCGGCTCCACAGCAAGCGCCCTTGCAATCGCTACACGCTGCCTTTGTCCTCCCGAAAATTCGTGCGGATATTTATTAATGGCATTTTTATTCAGCCCGACTTTATCGAGTAACTTGCAAATATAGACTTCAACATCTTTCCCTTTACGGATTTTATGAAACTTCACAATCTCTTTTAAAATACTTGCCACAGTCATACGCGGGTTCAGCGTGGAATACGGGTCCTGAAAAACAATCTGCATCTTCTTTCTGTACGGAACAAAATCTTTTTCGGATATGGAAAGCAAATCGTTTCCTTCGTAAAATATCTTTCCCTCATCAGCATCAGCAAGTCTGAGTATGCATCTTCCAAGCGTCGACTTCCCGCAGCCCGACTCCCCCACCAGCCCGAGAGTCTTCCCTTTTTCAATACGCAAGGAAACATCATCAACAGCTTTCAGAAAATTCTCCGACTTCCCAAAGAGCTTTCTCTCTCCGAAACTCTTCTTCAGCCCCTGTATTTCTATAAAATTCTTCATCCTGATTCAAATTACTTATAATAGAGTTTTCTTACAAAGGAAAAGGGATTGTGGTTAATGCCTCCGCATCACATCTGTCCAAAACACTTCCTAAATATTCACGACTATATTTCTCTCTGTAAAATTAATTTCTGAAAACCCCGGAGGGGTTGAATATGAATAACCCCCGGCGAAGCCGGGGGAAATACACAAAAACGATCCAACCCCGGAGGGGTTGAACATTCTATGTTAATATATACATTACATATCAATAAAGTATTGTGAAGCATTTAAAATTGGGTTTATTTTTTAATAAGACAAATTGTCGCTTGAAAATAAATAAATATGCTCAAATTTAGATGTTTGTTATAGTTAACAGTTTATATTGGACAGTTGTGGGTTAATGCTTGTAAATCAAACACCTTACCATTACAATATTAATATATATTCATTATTTTGCGAAAGTATCACATCTATGGGAAGAATGAATACAGAAGGATTTGTAATATTTTGTGTTATATATAAATAAGTCGTGCGTCATTTTTGCAAAAGTTAAAACAATAATAGAATAATATTATGTCAGCATATCACAGAATCAAAGCAACTTACTTTATACTAATTCTATCCTTTTTTTCAATTTCGTGTGCAGAACAAATTCCGGATTCAATACCTGTTATAGTAACAAAAATTCATCAGGACAGTATTAGTTTAAAAGCTGAAACTCTACCGGAATTTAAAGTTGACGTCCACGATAAAGAATCTCAGGAAAACCAGATAAGTGGTGTTGTTCGTACTGTTTTTCAGGACAGCAAAGGAAATATATGGTTTGGCACACAAAACGGACTTTGCCGTTATGACAAATCAGGACTTGTTTATTTTGACCTTAAAAATTCGGATAGTCAAAGTGTAACCGTTCATGTTATTCTTGAAGATAAAACCGGGAATATCTGGATAGGTTATGGTGGAGGAATTGCAAAATATGACGGCACATATTTTACTGTATTTCACCAAAAAAATATACTGACAAGAAGTGGACTTTGGAGTATGACAATGGATAAAAAGGGAATCCTTTGGATTGGAACTACTCAGGGCGTTTACACTTTTGATGGCAAAGCACTCTCGCCTTTTGAAATTCCGGAAGGAAAAATAAATTCCTCTATGGGAGTTAGCACAACTAAAATGATTCATTCCATTATAGAAGACAGTAAAGGTAAAATGTGGTTTGCAACTAATGGCGGCGCTTATATCTATGACGGAAAAACACTAACAAATATTTCTGAAAAAGACGGACTTCAATCAGGTTTTGTCAATCAAATTATTGAAGGTGCTGATGGAAATTACTGGATCTCAACCTCAACAGGGCTTTATCAATACAACGGAAACTCACTTATTAATAAGACTGAAAATCTATTAAACCTAAATGACGGAGTTAGTAGTATTTTGGAAGATAAAAACGGTACACTTTGGTTTAAATCAAATAAGCGTGATATTTATAGTTACAACGGAAAAGTATTCACAAAAATTCGTATCAAAGAAGATGACTTTAGTCCGTTCCCTTTTCAAATTTACCAGGACAAACAAGACCGACTTTGGTTCGTTGGATTTAAAGGTGCTTATCGATTAGAAAATAATACTTTTATTAATGTAACGAGAAATGGTCCCTGGTAAAATATAAACTCTTACCGCTCAGCGTTACAAATTTCCGTTTTATAAAAATGATTAATAAATAATATTTTAAAAATGATGAAAACATTAAACTTCATTACTGTATTGATTTTGCTGCTTGGTGGAAGTTTTTGCAGTGCTCAGGTTTCTACAACAACCGATGATAGTCTCACTTCTTATTATAATATTGAAATACCAAAAAAGGGTGGAGAATATTCCGGCCATCGAACAGTTTTTCTCGAAGCTGATAAAAGCATTCACAAACTGAATTTTGGCACATTCACAACAGAATCAACTATTGAAATTTTTGAAGCTGATTCTACAAACCGATTACTTATAAAACAGCATCTTGAACCCAATCAAAAACAAATTGTTGACATTTCAAATTTAAGCAAAGGAATTTACAAAATACACTTTACAGCAATAGCAGAATCTTGTGTATTCCAAATAGAAATTAAATAGAAATGAATTCAGAAAACAAGGACCCACTATATGCAAAGAATTCAAAAACAAGAATTTTACATCTGTTGACTTGTAAATACTATTTATGAAATATACTTTTGCTAAAGAATTACAGTTATGATACAAATACATACAGAACTCTGGGGATCTATACTATTTTTTGGTAAATATAAACAAGTTATGCGGCAGCTTAAAAGACAACACAACCGACAATGAAAATTTATCTAACAGACCAGAAAAATAAGTTCAAACAGCATCTTGACTTCTTAAAGACAAGGAAAGTTATGGACTATGAAAAATCTCGACTGACAGAGAAAATTACGACCATTGAAATTATCACGAACAAGAAATTTGACCAACTTAATTTTGACTTACTGTTCGACTATCAAATATTCCCGGACAACATAATGACCTTTAAAAACCAGTGGACAGATGAGAATAGAAAAATGAAAGTTGGCGACACAATAGCACAACAAGTTTACATTCCACCGACAAAGACTTTTTCTCAGAAAATAATCTTTGGAGTACGAATAAACGAAATCATAGACAAATCGGACAAGAAAGGTTTCAGTTATGAAACTCTTGAAGGACACGTTGAGAAAGGTGTTTCGACTTTTACTGTTGAGAAACTTCACAATAAAATAGTTTTTAAAATTCAAACATATTCGACACCAGGAAACATTTTGACAAAATTACTCGGACCTGTTTTTTCTGTTCCTTATCAGACATTTTGCACCAAGACAGCTTTAAATAACGTAAAACAACAATTAGAAAATCAATGAAACATACGTCTGAAAGAAAAACGCCCTATAACAGCTAAAAGAAATTGGCGGTTCAGTGGTTAAATGAACATTTGTGATTCGTATCAATCCGCCGTGGAGTTTGTCTCATAACTCGTTTTTCACCAACTGTCATTCCAGCGAAAGCTGGAATCCAGTGTCTTTTTGAGGTTTACATTTTTGTGATTCAGTGATTTTTATAGTTTTGAGACAAGCTCCGTGGCGGATGGTGAAATCCGCCCGAATGCAAAGCCCTGACCTTTAGATAATAAATAAGGCAAATTCCTTATGATTTATGCGATATTCCTCTGAAGTCCCCCATTTTTCTGAACAAAACGAACTAATTACTGTAATTCTTAGCAGAGACTTACAGGAACATTTCTCTACGGTTTTTGTAAGTAAATATATGGGTAATCACTATTCGCATATAACCAAAGAACACTTAATATTTCTGGATATTACAGGGGAAGAAAGAGCCAGAATGATAATTCATGAATTAGGAACCAGAAGAATAAGTTTGTCTCCGATTAAAGAATATTTAAATCATAAGGAAATAGAGAAAGCCTTAAAAACTGATATGACTATAAAGCAAATCGCAAAAAAAGTCGGAGTGCACGTATCCACGGTTTACCGTTATTTGAAGAGGATGAGGAATAAATAATTTTCGCATACCCCTGTTTACTTGCAAAAAAAACATATTTAATTTTGTATTAGGATTTAATAATTAAAAATCTTAATTAAATTAAAAGGAGTAATAAATGGCAGCAATAAAGTTTGTAGCAGTAATGGGTTGCACGCCGAAGCAGCCTGTAAAGGTTCACACACTTGTAAGCCGTGTTATAGACGGCTACAAAGACAATCCAACTGTATTCGCAACACCTGTTCCTGACACTGTTGATCTTGTCAATGGAAGAGATATGCTTGGCTTACACATTGCGGAAGCTAAAGGCAATCACCAGAAAAAGATTGAACGTGATGAGAAGTGCGTCGAGGTTTATAATCTTTTAATCAATGAAGCAATACCTTACGTAAATTCTATTGCCAACGGAGACCAGTCGCTTATTTATCTTTCAGGTTTCAGGGCAAACAAAGAGCCGACCCCTAAAGGAATTCCCGCCAAAGTCGTGATTAAAAAAGTCATAGACGGCAAAACACCTCAAAGCGCAAAAATTACATTAGCGAATATGGGAAGCGGATTAACATATAAAGTACAGATATCAGTTGTTGTACCGGGCACTGCACCAAGCTTTGCACCGGCTATGGAATCCACTTCATCAAGAAAGCTTGTACTTGACAGTCTGGAAAAAGGAAAAGAAATTCTTATACGTGTTGCCGCAAGCAATACTAAAGGAACGGGTGACTGGAGCGAACCTTACAGCTTCATCCCAAGATAAAGAAAGCACATTACATAAACAGCTAAGCTTCTTACCAAGGCATGCAAGGTTTAAATATCTTCATGCCTTTCTTTTATACACGCAAATCAGGTTCTTACATATACATATTTAAACCAAACATATGCATGTTTAAATCAAACATATGCATGTTTAAACCAAACATATACATGTTTAAACCAAACATATGCATGTTTAAAGAGGGTGTAAATTTTTTTGTGTAAATATAAAAAAACATCACAATATTAATTTAGC
>JBMOHR010000006.1:0-32991 GCA_049317745.1 Ignavibacteria bacterium | reverse complement strand
CGCATCCGCCTGCAAGAGCGTATCCGTCAACCATTGCGATAGTCGGCTTGCTGCAGCCATAGATTGCAAGAAGCAGGTTTTTATAGTTGCTTGAATCCTTTTTGTTCTGAAGAACGTCGAAGTCCTGAATCTTATGCAGATAGTCCAGGAACAGTCCCGAACAGAAATTTCCGCCTGCGCCAGTGATGATAATCGACTTGGTACCGTCATCTTCCGAAAGAAAGTTTACGGCATCTGTCAGTTCCTTTATCATTTCATCGTCGAGCGAGTTTCTTTTGTCAGGACGGTTAAGTGTCAGCTTTTTAGTCTGACCCATATCCTGCACTATTATCTTTTTAAAATCTCTGTCCATATATGTTTTTATTAATTTGTTATAAAATTAATATGATGTTCATTCTCGAAATTAACAACCTGCGACTTTATCATAAAGTACTTTGTGAGAGTATCTTCAGTGATAATATCCAGTGTGTTTCCTTTTGAAACGACGCTTCCGTTTTCGAGCAGAATCGTTTCGTCTGTGTATTTTATTGCGACATTAAGGTCGTGGGTAACGGTAATAATCGTCAGCCCCTTCTCCCTGTTTAAATTACGTAAAACATTAAAAATATCAAATTGATAATGAACGTCTAAATAAGTAAGCGGTTCATCCACAACGAGCATCTTACCGTCGAGTTCACCAGCACAGTTAAGCTGAACGAGCGAAAGCGCAATAATCACCTTCTGCTTTTCTCCGCCCGATATATTACCGAGGTTCTTGTCTGCAAGATCTTTTATAGAAAGAAGTTCAAGAGCATGATCAACAACATCTGCGTCATCTTTAGTACTTCGGAACTGAGAGAACGGCTTGTATGAATACCTTCCCAGTGCAAGAAAATCTGTGACCTTTATATCCGAATCGAAGAAGACGTTATGCTGAGGAATGTATGATATTTTGCGTGCAAGATGTTTAGACGGAAAGGAAGAAATGTTTTTCCCTTCGAAAGAAACATTACCTTTAAAATCTTTGAGCAGTCCTGTGATTAATTTAACGAGAGTGGATTTGCCCGAGCCGTTCCTGCCTATGACAGAATAGAACTTTCCTTTTTCGAAAGAAAGATTAATACCATTGAGGATAACCCTGTCTCCGCTGTAAGAAAAATCCACAGACTCAACTGACAATAAAGGCGATATCATTTCAGCTCTTGTATTACTTGACGAATTCCGAGTTCTTGTAGTTGTAATACCACTCAAACTTACCGGTGCCTTTATCGGCATCGTAATCGATATAACATACGCCGGATTTCCTGAACTGGAAATTTAATTCTTTTCTGTCCGAAAGACTTTCAACCAGCAATGACATAAGCGGTTCGTGTCCTACGAGAGCGATAGAAGCAAACACAGTGTTGCGTTTCAGGAGCTGCATTACTTTTGAAGCAGTTCCGTTAAGCAGCAATTCATTAGCTATCTCAACGTCGTGCTTGTACTTCAAAGTAGCAGCAAGAACTTCTGCTGTCTGTACCGAGCGTATTAACGGGCTCGTGAAAACCTTATCAAGGTCAAGAAAGAAATCCTTCAAAGACTTGAAAACGGTTGTTGATGTTTTCCGTCCCTTTGGAGTTATATACCTTAAATCATCTGACCTTACTGATTCAGTTTCATAGTCAATTGCTTCTGCGTGTCTGATTAAGAACAGTTTCATACCTTATATGTTTTAATTTTATGCTTTATTTATTTACTTATTAAACTCTCAACGGATTTTATCCCGTTTAAATTATTTAAGACCACTTCCGAAATTCCGTTTTGTAAACTTACATCGTTGTTAATTCTTACACGTACGTAATTATTCGTCCAGCCTTCAATATAATCCTTACCGCCGCTGTTCATCACTCTGTTTTCGAACAGCACCTTCTGCTTCGTTCCCACAAATCGCGAATAGAAATCATACTTCTTCTTCGCAGATAAGTTCCTCAAAGTTTCACTTCTCTGCTTTTTCTTCGCAATGTCCACTTTCCCCGGCATCGTAACCGCCAGCGTGTTCTTCCTTTCAGAATAACTGAACACGTGCAGATAACTTATCTGCAGGCTGTTCAGAAAATCATACGTATTCTTAAAGTTCTCATCCGTCTCGCCGGGAAACCCGATTATCACATCAATCCCAACACCAACGTCCGGTATTTCTGCATTCACTTTTTCAATAAGTTCACGGAAGAATCCAAGATTGTACCTTCTTCTCATCAGCTTCAGTATATCTGTGTCGCCGCTCTGAAGCGGAATATGAAAATGGTTGCAAATCTTATCCGAACTTTTCACCAGACTTATAATCTCATCAGTCAAAAGATTCGGCTCTATAGAACTTATTCTTACTCTTTCAATCTCAAGTTTCTCAAGTTCAAGCAGAACATCGATTAACTTATTCGTCCTGCCTTCTGCAATATACCTGTAATCACCTGTATTAACACCTGTTAAAATTATCTCCTTATATCCCGAATCAATAATCTTCTTTGCGTTATCCACCACTTCGTTCAGCGGAAGACTTCTCGAAACTCCCCTCGCCATCGGAATCGTGCAGAACGAACATCCGTAATCGCAGCCGTCCTGAATCTTCAGGAACGCTCTCGTCCGCGAATCTATATCAGCCGAAAACGCACCTTTTATCTCATCATCTTTTCCGCCCACTTCTGATACAAAAATCTTCGATTCCGGTTCTTTGAAAATACACGACGGACTTTCAACATCCTCCAGATATTCAAACAACCGCAGCTTTTCCTTCGAGCCCAGAATCAAATCAACTCCCTCAATCCCTGCAATCTCGCCTGGCTGAAGCTGTGCGTAGCATCCTGTTACAATCACATAAGTCTCCGGATTATTCCTCAGAACACTCCTGATTATCTGCCTGCATTCCTTATCAGCATTATCAGTTACAGAACATGTATTTAAAACAAAAATATCGGATTTCTCGCCATAATTACTCAACTTCATCCCTTTATCTTCAAATTGCTTAGCCAAAGTCGAAGTCTCACTATAATTCAACTTACATCCAAGTGTGTGTAACGCTACGCTTTTCATCAAATTAATTTACAAATTTTCATTAGTATAATTAATGCAAAATATTTTCTTACCCTAAAACCACCTCGGGCTCTCTTTCAAGACTTATTTTGAACTTATTATACACTGTTTGCTTTATTCTTTCAGAGAATTCAATCAGTTCGCTTGCCGAACCACCTCTGTTCACAATCGCTAAAGTATGTTTATTCGAAATCCCTATCCCGTTTTCCGTAAACCCTTTTTCAAACCCAGCTTTCTCTATCAGCCACGCCGCAGAAATTTTATACCTGTCCCCAGCTCTAAAACTATTTGCTTCTAAATTTAAACTCTTGCAAACAGAAATAAAACTTTCGAACTCAGCGGAATTTAAAACCGGATTTGTAAAGAACGAGCCGCAGGAATGCGAATCCCCGTCGTTTTCATCATAAACCATAGACTTTTTTCCTCTTATGCTCATCACGGCATCTCTTACATTATTTAATGAATAAATTCCGTGATAAGTTCCTAAATAATCATCCAATTCTTTATACTTAATTTCTGCCGCTCTCGATGCATTCAGTCTGAAAACAACCTCCGTAACTATAAACCTGTTTTTATCTGCCGATTTAAACCTGCTGTTCCTGTACGAAAAATCACACTCCGCGTTTTTAAACTCCACAGCCTTCAAAGTCCGAACGTCTATCGCCTTAACAGTTTCAATCACGTTCGAAACCTCCGCACCGTAGGCACCAACGTTCTGAATCGGCGTCGCGCCCGTACTTCCCGGAATCCCCGAAAGACACTCAATCCCCGAATAATTCAATCCCACAGCATACTTCACAAAGTCATCCCAGCGCTCACCCGCCTTCACTGCAAAAAGGTCTCCCGCTTTTTCAATGCCCTTAGTATTCACATAAACAATCATACCGTCGTAACCCTCATCAGGAAAAACAGTATTGCTCCCTCCGCCAAGCACGTGAAATCGCATCCCGTGCTCAGCCGCAAAAGCAACCGCATCGAACAAATCCTTATCCGTCCTGCATTCCACGAACTTACTCGCCGCACCCCCAAGCTTAATTGTAGTATAGTCCGAAAGCTTAACACTCCTGAAATTTAAATCACTCATACATCAAAATAGTATTTTAAATGAAAGAATAATATTCAGTATTTATTCGCTTTAGAAGTCCACACGCCCACCCTCGTTCCTACGCTCCAGCGTAGGAATGCACACACTCCCCCAAGTGTCATCCCCGCATGTTTCTGGCGGGGATCTCGTTTCCCCTCGTTACCACGCTCAAATATAGAAACACTCAAGCTCCCCCCAACTGTCATTCCCGCATGCCCTAGGCGGGGATCTCGTTTTTCTCTCGTTCCCATGCTCCAGCGTGGGAACGCATAGCGATAATCAAAACCCTCTTGACCCGTGCACCCATTATCGAATTGAAAAACATCTCCAAAATATGCACGTTACACAAAACAAAGAAGATGAAAAGAATAATTCAAATAGCCACTATAGTCAACATATTATTTCTAAGCACTGTCTGGATTGGTTGTACTTCCAGTAATAACGTGAAAGAAAACCAGTACAAGAATGTAGTAATCGATTCTGTTTTGAAAAATAATAACGGGGAAATTTGTGCTCGATTAACAAATATTGGACCATCATTTTATAGAAGTTTTAATATATTAACTTTTTCTTACTATAACTCTTATCCCAAAAATAATGATACTATTAAATATATTGTTATATCATCAAAAGAAAATAAAGACTCAATTGATTTTAACGAATACGAGGAAATGAAAGTGAGCAAGGAGTATTGTATAGGCTTGACTAAAGAATATGCACCTATCAGAACATCTATAGAAATTAGGGGTAAAGATTTGGATTTTTTTCATTTCCTGGATGTGGAAGAAAATTTGTTATTTTATAAAAAAGGAAATATAGTTATGGATGTATATAAGTCAAAGGATATAAAAGGAATTTATGTAACTAAAGAAAAACGAAAACATCAATAATGCTTCCCCTCGTTCCCAAACCGCGAAGCGGTTCGCTCTTAATCCTCCAGCTTGGGAACGCACAGCGATAATCCACCAATTATCGAATTGAAAATTATATCTATAACATGCAGTTTACACTAAATGACAAATAAACTAATCCAAATACTAATATTGCTTTTGCTCTTGTGCGGCACTGCAAACGCACAGGATACAGAAAACAAAAAAGCAAAGAACCAAAAATCGAGATACACACTGGCACTTATGCCTGCAATCACTTTTCCCGAAGGAGGTATTAGTCATTATTCTGTCGGATACGGTTTTAATATGAATGCTGCCTATAAATTAACCGAAGACATTAGTCTGTCAGGAAACATCGAAATTATATTTTCTGATTTCAAATATACCGATGTGTTTGACGGAAGAGCTGACTATACTGTCACTTCACACTGGTACTCATTCGATATTGGCCCAAAGTTTTTTCTAAACAGAGGTACAACAAGAATATATGTCAATTCAAACTTTAAGTATACTCTGATATATCACGGTGAAAATAAAGACGTTGGATTAATAAACCCCGAACCGGCTATCGGCTTCAGTTTTGGATTCGGCTTAGAAATTCCAGTGAACGACAATTTTAAAATTGATGTAAGCCCTGTTTGCAATATTCTTTACCCCATAAATTATAAAGACTATTATCACACCCTGAGTTCATATACTTCTAATGCATACTACAAAATCTCTCTCGGTCTGAATTATAATCTGTAAATTATTTTTTCCCCTCGTTCCCAAGCCCTGCCTATATCTTTTTGGAAAGAATCTGGAACGCACGAATAATATCTTTGAAAAACAAAGAACCACTCCGACAGTCTCGATTTCCACCTCGACAGTCCCGATTTCCACTCTGACAATCCCGATTTCCACTCCGACAGTCTCGATTTCCACTACGACAGTCTCGATTTCCACTCCGGCAGTCCCGATTTCCACTCTGACAGTCTCGATTTCCACTCCGACAGTCTCGATTTCCACCCTGACAGACTCGATTTCCACTCCGACAATCTCGATTTCCACTCCGACAGTCTCGATTTCCACTCCGACAGTCTCGATTTCCACTCCGACAGATTCGATTTCCACCCTGACAGACTCGATTTCCACTCCGACAGTGACAATTGCGTCACAGGCAGTGACGATTACGTCACAGACAGACTCGATTTCGCCTCCGACAGACACGATTGAGTTGTTTTCGGCCCGATTTTCCACTTTCTTACTCTCGTTCTCTCACCTCAATAAAAATCTTATTAATAATATACCTATGAACGCTTTATTAAATTCTGTTAGCATTCCCAACCTCAAAATAATTCACTCTATCAACACCCCTCATCCTCCCCCTTAAATTTCTGCCTTTGCAAATTGTAGTACCCCAAAAACATCCTGCAACCAAATAAGAATAGATTATTAATAATAAATATTTTAACTTTCCACATTAGAGAGAAAATTAATTTTACAACAATGAAAAATATTACAATCAGTAAAGAGGTTTACATAAACAACAGAAAGAAACTCGCAAAAGAATTAAAGCCCGGCTCAATGGCAGTCGTCATCTCAAACGACGCAATGCCCACAAACTCCGACGGCACAATGAAGTTCAGACAAAGCAGCGACTTCCTCTGGCTCACTGGCGTATCACAGGAAGAATCAATCCTCGTAATCTTTCCAGACTCGCCGAATCCCGATTTCAAAGAAGTCCTCTTCCTGAAAGAAACCAGCGAACAAATAGCTATCTGGTATGGAAAGAAATTATCGAAAGATGAAGCACGCGCAAAGACGGGAATCGAAAACATAGTCTGGCTCTCTACCTTCGACGGTATCTTCAGAAACCTCATCACCGATGCCGACAACGTTTACATAAATTCAAACGAGCATAAACGTGCATTGATAGAAGTGGAAACCCGCGCCGCAAGGTTTACCAAGAAATGCAAAGAAGAATTCCCACTCCACAACTACCACAGACTTGCGCCCGTTATAAACAGACTGCGTATGTACAAGTCGAAGGAAGAAATAGAAATGATGCAGCACGCCTGCGACCTCACAGAAAAAGGTTTCAGAAGAGTTCTGAAGTTCTTAAAACCCGGAGTGATGGAATACGAAGTGGAAGCAGAATTTGTACACGAGTTCGTCCGCAACGGCGGCGGCTTTGCAGACTACGCACCAATCATAGCATCGGGCAAAAGTGCCTGTGTGCTTCACTACATCGAGAACGACAAACCCTGCAAGGACGGAGACGTGCTCCTGATTGATACAGGCGCGGCAGTGAATAACTACAATGCTGACATGACAAGGGCAATTCCCGTAAACGGAAAATTTACGAAGAGGCAGAAGAAAGTTTACAACGCAGTACTCAACGTGATGAAGTCAACAACTGCAATGGTAACGAAGGGCGGAATATGGAAAGACATACAGAAGGCAACGGAAGAAAATATGGAAAGAGAACTTATAAACCTGAAACTGCTGAAGATGAGCGACATAAAGAAACAAGACCCGAGCTGGCCTGCATTCAAAAAATACTTTATGCACAACGTATCACACTTCCTTGGACTTGACGTGCATGACGTAGGGTATTTCGAGACTCCTTACAAACCCGGAATGGTCTTCACGGTCGAGCCAGGAATATACATACTCGAAGAAGGAATCGGCATAAGGCTTGAGAACAACATACTCGTGAAAGAAAAAGGAAACTTTGATTTAATGAGAAACATACCGCTCGAAGCAGACGAGATAGAAGAAATAATGAATTCGTAAAAGATTTGCACACTGATAGAGAATGATAAAAACTGATTTACACTGATTTTATTTTAGAGTAAGAGATAGAAAAAGGGGTTCTGCCAAAAACAGAACCCCTTTTGTTTTAACTCAGTGTAAGTGCAAGAATGTGTATTGCAAGACCGATGAATATTACGACAGTAAGCGCAATAACTTTCAGAGATTTTTCCCTGAAGAATATTAACTGCTCGATTAATCTGCCAAGCCAGAACAAAAGTACTCCAACCAGGATTGCGTCACCCAACACAGAATACATAATGTCTGCCCTGAACAAAACCATAATGAACCCAACTGAAATGAATACATAAATCATTCTAAGATTCAGAATTTGTACCGTTGCACGGTTGTAATAAGAAATTTTTTGCAGGTCATGTTTCCAGTCGAAAAGTTTCCAGAAGAACAGATGCAGAATGCCAAAACTGATATTAAATATCCCGCAGGATATTACGAATAACTCTCTCCCCATTTATGAATATTAATTTATATATATTCATTTAAACACAAAAATCTTAATAATGTTTCAAAAGAAAGAAATATTAATTTGGATTAAAAAGGAAAACCTCGTAGGGTTAACGAGGTCTTTTTCCTTTAAAAGGGTCTATATTTTATAGGATTCTATAGGTTAGATTCCTATGGTGTTTAGGGTAATATATTCATAAATATATTACCTATATACTTTCAATTACCGTGCCACAAAAAGTATCGTTTTTAAGCTGGTTTTGCTCATTGAAGAGGGGAAATGCTAAACAATAGTTTCTTTTTGGAAACTTTAGTTTCCTCCGAAATGAAGAATTTTTATCAGTAGTCTTTTAAAGAGGAAAGTATTATTTTTAAATAATTAGACTGCATATGAAAAAAATACTATTATTAGTTTTGCTATCAGCAATAACTTTCACTTCCTGCGGGAAGAAGCAAATGGAAGTTTCAAAAGGTGTATGGAGAGGAACCATACAGTTAAATGATAATCCGTCAGAATCGCTAATGCCCTTTTTGTTTACCTGGAATAAAGGAAAAGATGGTAAAGATGAAATCACAATAATAAACGCAGATGAAAAAATACCCGTAAATGAGATAACTTATTCGGGAGATTCGGTGTTCATCAAGTTGCCGGTTTTTAAAGATGAAATTAAAGCAAAGATTGTTTCGAAAGATTCAATTGCAGGATTGTATTATCACGTCGGTTCAAGGAGTAAGTACACGATGCCTTTTTATGCCATAGCAGGAAAGGAGATAAGGTTTGGCGGAGAAATAGTACCACCGTCAATCAACATATCCGGCAGATGGGAAACCACAGTAGCGCCCGGGGATTCGGCAGAGTATAAGATAGTTGGTGAATTCAAACAGACAGGAAATAAACTAACGGGTACATTTCTGACAACGGCGGGAGACCACAGATACCTTGACGGTATTGTTACAGGCAGTAAAATGAAACTTTCATCTGTTGACGGTAACCATACAATACTGATAACTGCGGACATAACAAAAGACGGAATGCTTGAAAACGGTTTACTGATAGGCGGACCTAAATGGAGAGAGAAATGGATTGCCGTAAAGAACGAAAACTTCAAACTGCCTGAGCCCGAAACGATAACAAAGATAAAAGAAGGCACAGGTGTGATAGATTTTACTTTTGCAGATATGACGGGTAAGAGAATAAGTTTAAGCGATGAGAAGTACAAAGGGAAACCTGTGGTAGTGCAGCTGATGGGGTCGTGGTGTCCTAACTGTATGGATGAGACGAGATTTTTCAATGAATTGTTTCCGAAGTACAATCCGAAAGGATTGCAGATAATCGGATTAAGTTTTGAAACGAACAACTTTGAAGAATCGAAAGATAGAATAGAAAGGTTTGTGAAACAACTTAATGCAAAATATGACTTTCTGTACGCAGGGGAAGTGGGGAAGAACATAAACGAGACACTGCCGTTTATAGAAAAACTAAACGGTTATCCGACGACTTTATACCTTAACAAAGAGCATAAAATTGTAACAGTTTATACAGGATTTTCGGGACCGGGAACAGGAGAGCACTATACGAAGACGAAAGAGGAAATCATTAAAACTATTGAAAGTTTACTTTAATTTGTTGATATTTAGACAGGCAGGAAGCCGGAACAATATTAAAGGCTTTTAGTTTAAAAGTATATAACAAAATTATGAAAGCAAGAATTTTTAGTCTGGTAGTAGCGATATTGATGATAACAGGTGTGGTGAATGCTCAGACATCTTTTGGCGACGGGCTTTCAAAAGGAAAGTCGCAGAACAAAAAGATAGTGGTAAACATATATTCGGAAAGTGACACATGGTCGCAGAAAATGGATCAGGTATATTCAAATGCAACTATAAGCAGTTACGTAAATGCTAACTTCGTTTATGTTAAACTAAACGCAAACGGCAGCGACAAGATAAATTACGGCGGCAAGGAATACACATCTGCGTCACTGGCTAAGTTTTTCGGGGCAACGGGATATCCGACGCACGTATTTTTAGGGCCTGATGGCTCATTGCTGAAATTCACGTATAACGGTGAATCTGTTAATGCATTTTCGGGATATGTTGATGCAGGAGACTTTGAGAAACTGCTGAAGTACTTTGCAGAAAACAAATATCAGAACACAGACTTGAGTAAAGTATTATAGTAAGTTTTTTAATTTAAGCTTAAGAGATTTTTCTACGACGGGGGGCACAAAACTACTGATGTCCCCTTTTAATTTTGACAACTCCCTTACCAGAGAAGAATTCAGATAAGTGTATTTTTCGTTCGGCATTAAAAACATAGTTGTAATTCCCGGAGCGAGTTTCCTGTTAGTTAAAGACATCTGAAATTCATACTCGAAGTCTGATATAGCTCTTAAACCCCTGATGATTACATTGGCTTTCTGACTTTTAGCAAAATCTACGAGGAGACCGTTAAACATCGCAACTCTTACGTTTTTATATTTCTTTGTTACTTTTAAGATTAAATCGCGTCTCTCTTCTTTTGTAAACAAAGGAGTTTTATTGATATTAAATGCTACTCCGACAACAACTTCATCGAAGAGTTTGACTGCTCTGTCAATAACATCAAGATGCCCGTTAGTTATCGGGTCGAATGTTCCCGGATATATAGCTATATTTTTCTTACTCATTATTAACCTGTTTAAAATCAAAAAATGTGAAAGTTGCGATTCCAACCTTCTTCCTCAAAAATATATATTTTGAATGTATTTCCAAGGGTAAATATTTTTCTGAATGCTCCAGTATGAATATGCCCTGAAAACCAGCCAGGAGTCCGATCATTACTTCGTACTTTGTATAATCGTATGGCGGGTCTGCAAAGATAATGTCGTAATCAAGATTCTTGTTACCCTTTAAAAACCTGATTACATCATCCTTTACTACGAGTGATTTATCAGTAATACCTAAATCGGTTATGTTCCTTTTTACTGTTTCGGGAAACTTATCCACAAATGTGCACTTCAAAGCATTACGGGAAATACTTTCAATGCCGAAGCTGCCTGAACCGCAATAGATGTCCAGTATTTTCATTCCGTAAATATTAAACCTGCTTGTAATTACGTTAAAGAGAGTCTCTCTTGCTCTGTCTGTAGTAGGTCTCAGGTTTTTAACAGAACTAGGTACTATGATAGTGCGGCTTTTAAGGAATCCTGAAATAACTCTCATATTACTTAAGGCCGAAAAGTGGTGTAAAAGAAAATGAGTTGAGCTGCTCTACTCTGTCTTCAAGCAGAGAAGCATCTATAGAATAATCCTTAAAAGGATCTGTAAGATGAACTTTGTACTTCCAGTGAAAATCGTTCAGAAGGCTTATAATCTTGGGACAGACATCATCACCGTAAACAAAGATATCGGAGATCTCCTCATAACCAGATAGTTTCAGGACTTTGTAGACTTCGGTTTGCAAAATCTCTTTTGTATTATCCCTCAGGTATATAGGAAGGAAAAAACTTATTTTACCATTCAGATAAACAGATAAATCAAGTCTGTCCTTTTTACAACCAATAACGGCAAAGTTTTTACGGGAAAGATGGGTTAAATAAGACCCTGCAGTAAAGACATCAAAATTAATATTAGAAATTTTAAGCGAGGATATTTCCGAAATCCTCCTTGTTATTTCTGCAATGTTTTTGTGATAAGCTATTATAAGTGTATTTCCAAGATGGTCAAGTTCTTTATTGCTATGAATAATTTTCTGGTAAGTGACCTTATAGTTTTTATAATTCTCTGGGAAAAAGTTTGACATTTCCCAGATTAAACTTGAATTTATATTTTCAACCTCATCGGAATAATCGAGAGGAATACAACTTATATAAGCCAGTCTGGAATCGAGAACAAACTTAATGTTATCAGTAAAGAGATTATTTCTTTTAAGGTTATTCAGTATTAATTCTGTAACTTCGCTAATCTTTTTATGATTAATTTTAGGTTCAAGATAGAAATATCTGGCATCAACAAACTCAAACTGGTCAAGAAACTTCACAGTATTGTTGTCCATTTGAAGCAATTTGATATAGTTCCCCGAATATTCTATGTATAAGTCACTCAAATTATGTATTTAATCGATTGTTATGAAGGGTTTCATTTTTTCAAACTTCTTAGTGCCAATACCTTTTATTTTCATTATGTCTTCTATGCTATTAAAAGCACCGTGATCTTTTCTGTACAGTAATATTTTATCCGCAGTTGAATCTCCGATACCCGGTAAAAGGATTAATAGTTCTTTGGTGGCAGTGTTAATGTTAATACTCTTTTCTTTAAGGTCGTCGCCCTTTTTTCCCTTTTTCTTCTTTTTTCCTTCTAAGCTTTTCAGACTGTCTTCACTGTTTTTAACATTACTGATTTTTTTAAGCTCCTCTTTTGAAAAGAGAGAATCAACAACAATGTTTGTATCACCGAGAACAGATAGAAGATTATCGGATTTATCCTTAAACATTCTGTCGGATTTTGTATAATCAAACAAAGGTGAGTCATTCGAGATAAAACCTTTTGTAATTTTAATTCCTACACCAAGAAACAGAATTAAAAGCAGTGCAAATAAAACTCTGATTTCGCTTTTTGTAAAACTTAATTTTTTAAAAATTGGAATCATAGCCGTGAATAAAAAAAGCCGTACTAATGTGAAATTAGTACGGCATAAAAAATATATTATTGATTGCCATTGAAAAGATTATAACCTAATCTGTTAACTTTAACATCAATATCCAGATAGAATAAATTACCAACTCCCATATAGGATCTGCGTAAATAGATTACTCCGATTATGTTTGGATTAGTACCTCTCCCTGATAACCAGAATGGGTAAACATTGTTTGAACCTTCAGGAAAAACATTGAAAATTGCTGTTGCGTTTTCACTGAAGAAAGTATTATAATTACCATTAAAACCAGGAATAATAGATAATGTATCAAATTGAGCTTTAGTATAAGTGTTGCTTAATGGCAGTCCAAAATAGGTCTGAGAACCCGCACGTTGAAACGCTAAATCGCCTGACCTTAAATAAAAATCTATACTTGCTCCAGAAGTATCATAAGAGTTACGCATTTGAATGTCTTTATTAGGATCATTAGCTACAAATTCATTTATAACAGTTCCACTGTAAAGATTAACGGCACTTAAATTTGTGTATATGCTATTCGCTTCCTGTACAGTAAGACCATTGTAAATGTAAACACCCGTAAACCTCAATTGTGTATTGGCAATAGCTGTATCAGCATTGGTAACAACAACATTATAATTACGTGTAAAGTAACCAGGTTTCCTTGCGGTTACAATGTACGTACCATCTACAACACCAGAAATCATAAAATTTCCTGCTGAATTTGTCACTACAGATGATGTAGCAGGAGTTGTTGTGATATAAACAGTGTCAAGATTTCTTAAAGCAGTATCTTGAATATTACCTTTAATTACGCCGTTTCCGTTTATAAACCCGCTGGATGATTCACAACCTGATAGAGTCAGAAAATACATAGGAACAACAGATAATAATAAAACAATTAGAAGCTTTTTCATATTGTATAATAATTTGTTTAAAAGAGTATAAGTGAAATTACAATAATTTATCGAATATTTCAATTATAATAAAAAAATCAATTTGAAAGAAAGTAATTTTGTTCATTCCTGTTAATTTTTACGTCAACTACCGCTTTATATGAATTTGAACCATTATCAAAGTAGAAATCCTGAATCCTTAATAATCCATAAACTCTTGGATAACCTGGAGCATAATTATATCTGCCCAGCAAATAAAAACCATAAACAGGGCTTTGGCTTAAAGGAGCGTTAAAGAACTGAGTCCGCTGATTCGGAAAATCTGTATTCGGGTTAATTGCTCTTGGGCCCACATCGATTCGGGATAATGTATCAAATTCATACTGAGAATAATAACCCAGGAGATTAGTGACTCTTGTGTCATGTCCAAAAAGAGGCGGTGCATATCCACTGGAAATAAACGAGAAGTTTGTTCTTGTGTTTGAGGAATCAGTTAAAAATATATCACAATTATTCCAGATAGAGTCAGTTGCCGGATAAAGACTATATAAATTTAAAAAGCTATAAGAACGCGGTGTTACAAATTCGGAAACCACTAAATCATTTGCTGTGAAAACCTGATTGTTGGTTGTGTTAAGCATTGCAAAATTTATTCTTTTTGTGGTATCACCCGCATACAGAATCGAAAAAATTGTTACGGGAAGATATCCCGCTTTAGAATAGTTTATATTGTAATTCCCTGCTGAAGAAGGAACACCTATTTTGCCCAAATAGTAAAAACCATTACTATCGGTCACTACTGACGACTTCAACACATCAATTGAGACGGTAACTCCTGCTATTGGTCTTTTAGTGGAGGAATCGATTATTGTTCCGCCAACCCCGGTATCTTCATAGCTTGCCTGCTGAGAGTCGCAGCCAAAGAAGTATGTAATCGACAATACGATTACTAAATAACTTAAATACTTTAATCCCATAACAATTATATTTTAAAATTCAGGATAAATGATTCTTTTAATTGAATTTGCTTTTCCGGTTTCTGCGTTTACATCTGCGATAATTGCTGCAAATTTCACGTCACCATCGGCAACTTCGTGTTTATGGGGAGTACCCATAATGTATCTTCTTATTGATGCCTCTTTCTTCATCCCTATTACTGAGTCATACGGCCCAGTCATTCCAACATCAGTTATGTACGCCGTTCCGTTCGGTAAAACCCTGCTGTCGGCAGTCTGGACATGTGTGTGTGTACCAACTACCACAGATGCTCTGCCGTCTGCATACCAGCCGAAAGCAATCTTCTCGGACGTTGCTTCTGCGTGGAAATCAACGAATACAATGTTGGTTTCTTCTTTAATCTTCTCATATATTCTGTCGAAAGCCCTGAACGGGCAATCGAGCGGTTTCATAAACACCCTGCCAATCAGGTTAACCACTGCAATCTTAACATTCTTCTCTGTGATATTATAAATTCCAAGTCCTGTCCCGTAAACTCCTTTCGGATAATTCAGCGGCCTCAGCAAATTCTTAGACTCTGCAATAAATTTATGTGATTGAATCTTGTCAAGAGTATGATTACCGCCAGTCAGGACATTAATCGGCAATGCAAGCAGTTCGTCAGCATCTCTTTTCAGAACACCCATTCCGTCCGACATATTCTCGCCGTTTGCGATAACAAAATCTATTTTCTCTTTTTCTATTATTCCGGGCAGTACTAACTTTACAATGTTCAATCCCGGTACACCAATAACATCTCCGATAAATAATATCTTTACATTTTTACTCATTTAAAAATAATCCTCTGCATTAAGCCCTCTCCAGTCACAATATTTTATAAGTTCATCTCTGATTGATTTAAAAACAAAAGCAAGTACGATAGCATCATCAGTAAAGCCTATGACACCCATAAAGTCAGGGATTAAGTCTATAGGGTTAAGAAAATACACAAGTGCAGTGACTATCATCGCAATGGCTTTCCATGGTACATTTTTATATTTCTTCTGTTTATAATCTTTAAGCATTTCGAAAGCAAGTTTCACCTGCTTGAAAAGCATAAAGAATTTCATAGGGTTTAGTTTAGACCGTTTTTCTTCTATCGCCTTCTCTTTACCTAAAACCTGATTGATTTTTGCATCATCAACGTTATTCACTGATGAATTAAAACTATCTAATATTTCTTCTGTCTTCATTAAATATTTAATTTTTAGAACAAACCTGTTTTAACACTCTTAAAAAATTCTCGCCGAGAATCTTTCTTATTTCCTCTGCTGTATAACCACGTTCAAACAATTTTGCCGATATAACCGGATAACAGGTTGCATCGTACAATTCATTCGGCGGAATTATTCCTCCGTCAAAATCAGAACCAAGCCCTATGTAGTCTACGCCCACAAGTGCTTTAATATGATCAATATGGTCAATCATATCATCCAGTGACGTACCGCCTTTAATCGGATTGTCTTTCATAAACTGATATCTCTTCATATTAAAGGCAACCATATCACCATCGCTCTCGGCATACATTTTATCTATTTCATTTTTATACTTTGAATAATAACCCGCAACTCTTGTATTCTTTCCGCCTTCGTTAATAAAATCATCGAGGAAGTTAATCATAATCACACCGCCTCTTTCGGCTATAGCTTTAATCTGATCATCCTTCAGGTTTCTGAAGTGAGGGTTTAAAGCATAACAGTTCGAATGTGAAGCAATAAAAGGACCTTTAGTGTTTTCTACAATATCCCAGAATGTTTTCTCTCCTGAATGAGACACGTCAACAAGCATTCCTATTTCGTCCATTCGTTTAACAACCTGTTTGCCAAACTCAGTAAGTCCTGCGTTTTTTCTACCTTCACTTTCATCCCTTGCAGAAGTCCCGATACGGTTTGACTTATTCCACGTAAGGCCGATGTACCTTATTCCCGCATTATACAGTTTGTCAACGTTTTCAATATTATTCAATACCGCCGCACCGTCTTCAATTCCCATCATTCCGCAAAACTTCTTCTTGTTCAGAACACTGATTGCCTCTTCATAGAAGTACGCAATCTCAAATATATCCGAGTACTCTTTCTCAAAATGCTTTAACCTTTCAGTCTGTTCAATAGCAAAAGCAAAGGCACGCTTTTCTTCAGACCCGGGAATCCATACAGCGAATACCTGCATATCAACCCCGCCGTCTTTAAAACGCGGAAGCCCTGACTGTATACCGTTTTCCCGTTTTCCTAAATCAGCACCACGTTTAAAAGTCTGATAAAGAAAATCATTATGCGTATCTATTACTACAGCATCATAATGAAGTTTAAAAACGTCACTTAAATCTTTCAAACTGTCTTTACTCTCCGTTTTAATTTTATTCGATGTATCCTTTCCGGAACCTGTATCCATCATGTTCTTTTCCTGAACACCTTCAACTTTATTACTCTTACAATTTACTAAAAAAGTAAGAGAAATTGATAAAATCAAAAATCCAAAAAGGAGTTTTATTTTACGGTTAATATTTCCTCCGAAAACCCTCAATTATTACTCTTGTTTAAGTTCAACAATGGAGTAAGTTTCTGGTCGTATGGAGTTATTACTATTGTATTGTTTTTTGAGTTCATCAGGTCTTTCAAAGCTTCGATATACTTCCACTGCAGATACTGAGGATTGATTGTGTTGGAAATAATCTTCTGTGCTTCTGCTATACCGCTTGCTTCAACTTTCTTTCTTTCAGCTTCCTGTTTTTCTTTCTGAAGTGTGTACACCATCTGCTGTGCTCTCTGTTCAGCGGCAATCTTTTCATCGATTGCTTCCTTAACTCTTTGCGGAAGTTCAACATTCCTTAAGAGAATTTTCTCAAGCAGTATACCCTTTCCTGCAAATGATTTCTCAAGGTTTTTGGTTATTTCGCTTATGAAGTCATCTCTCTTCGCAGAATAAATATCCGTTGCAGTAAACATAACAGTAACGTCCCTTAAGGCAGTCCTGGTGGCAGGCCTTACAATCTTTTCGATGTAATCAGTCCCGATGCCTCTTAAAAGGTTCGGAGTCTCATTTTCAATAAGTTTAAACCATACGGTAACATCAAGTTTTAGACTTAATCCGTCTGACGACAAAGTTGTTATTGCGTCATCTCCCTGAACAGCGCCTTCGTCCTTAACTCCGCTCATTGTGTAAGCCTGTATGCGCGTGTCAAGCTTTTGAACTTCTACGAGCGGGTTAACAAAGTTTAGTCCGCTTTTCAGAACGTTGTCCTGTACACTTCCAAAAAGTATAGGAACACCTACGTGTCCCGGTCCGATTTGCACCAGTGCAGAAGTCATCAGCACTATTGCCATTGCAACGAGAATAATAACGCGGGCTAAGCTAATAGATTTAATAGCCTGTGGTGTTACTTCGTTTTGCTTTTTAACAATCGTTAATACTATAACGACTATTAACAGTATAAAGAAAATTGTAAACATAATTCTAAAATTTTATTTGTGAAAGATAACTTTGTGCTTTATTTAAAACAACTTCCATATCATCACCCGTAACCGTTATGTGCCCCATCTTTCTTCCTACTCTTGTTTCATCTTTTCCGTAAAAATGTACATCTGCCATCGGGTCTTTTATTATCTCCGAATATCCTTCAAGCTCAGACTTACCGTTCCTTTCACCGAGTAAATTTATCATTACTGCATTCTTATAAATCATCTCCGTTGAACCTAAAGACAATCCGAGTATTGCCAGTATATGATTTTCAAACTGTGACGTATAACATCCTTCAATCGTGTAATGCCCCGTATTATGGACTCGCGGAGCAAGTTCGTTAACGTATATCTTTCCGTTATCCATCTGAAACATTTCAACTGCAAGTACACCAACGTACGAAATACCGTTCACTATCTTTGCCGCGAGTTCATTAACTTCTTTTGTTATTCCTTCATCAAAATCTTTCGACGCCTTTACTGTATTGCAAATATGATTCTTCTGTTCAGATTCAACCACTGGATAAACTTTCACTTCGCCGTTCCTGCTTCTGACAATCTGCACTGCCAGTTCCCTCTTAAATCCTATAAACTCTTCACACATCAGCTTGCCTCTTTTACCGAGTAAATCATAAGCATCCTTTATCTCACCTTCGTTATCAATCTTATAGTTTCCTTTTCCGTCGTATCCCATCGTACGTGATTTAAGAATCACCGGATAACTGTGAGCTTCAGCAAACTTCTTAATATCTTCTGTCGAGTTCACTTCTTCAAATTCAGGAACGGGTATATTCATTTTCCCGAGTGTGTGTTTCTGTACGTACTTATCCTGAATCATTCCTACTATATCAGAGCCGGGCAGACATACTCTCCCGCTCTTCTCAATGTACTCAATATACTTTCTGTCAATAAACTCGTTTTCTAATGTAACTATATCGCACTCTTTACAAAACGCATTAAGCCGTTCAGTATCGCTGAACTTACCCGTAATTTCCTTACCGCAAATCTTTCCCGCGGGCGACTTTGCTTCTTCGCTGTATATCACAAACTCAAAACCATACTTTGAAGCCTCTTCAATTATCATTCTTGCAAGCTGTCCGCCGCCAAGTATACCTATTCTCATTTTATTGTATTCCCAGTATGTTTGAATATCTTGCTTTATCGAGTATTATACTGATTGCTTCCTGTAACGGCATATCAGAATCAAAAGTCCCTTCTATCTGTTCCTTTTCTTCAACAATCATTCTGTTTATATCCGACTCTATACTTCTTTTTATCTCATCCTTTGCCCTTATGTATTCATTCTCCTCTTCACTGTTGATTGTCTGTTCAATCGTACCAAGATACGAAGTCAGTTTCTCGTCCAGTTTATTATCGGTCAGTGACTTCCTAAGTTCATCAAGTTTCTTTTCGGATATTGATTTATAGTCAAACCCTTTCTCTTTCAGAAACTGTCTGAAGTCTGTGTATGTTTCATCAGTTGCCTTGAATATTTTAATGCCCTGATTCTTTGCAACGTATGCCAAAGCATACTTGAAGAACATATCCTTGCCGATTAATGCCTTATGAAGTTCGCTTTCTCCGTCAGTCTTCACTTCCACATCAGGAGTAATTCCGCCGTTTGCATATACAAGCCTTCCGTTAAGCGTCTTAAATTCCTTCTTCGCAAAAGTTTCTGTGTTTGAAAACACACCATATTTGTTCTCAAGAAAATAATCTTTACTCTGAATCCATCTTCCGGAAGGAGTGAAGTATCTTGCAATGGTTATCTTCAGATGAGTGTCGAAGTTTAAATCCTTTATGTTCTGCACAAGTCCTTTTCCGAATGACTTAACGCCAACAATCACAGCCCTGTCGAGGTCCTGCAGTGCACCTGCCATAATTTCCGAGGCAGAAGCCGTTCCCTGATTCACAAGAACTACAAGAGGCACATCCTTTCCTATTAAAGGATTTTCTTTGGAAAAGTACTTTACTTCAGAATCCTTCTTGTTTGCCTTTGTAGTAAGCAGGAGATTATTTTTCTCTACAAGTTTATTCAGAATATCTATGGATGAATTTAAAAATCCGCCTCCGTTATTCCTCAGGTCAATTATCAGTCCGTTAATTTCTTTCTGTGACTTTAATGTTTTCAGAACGTTATCAAATTCCCTGTCAGAATTGTTGCCGAACCTGTCCAGCTTAATGTATGCGATATTCTTTTCTTCGTTCTTCAGAAAACCAAAGTAAGAAATATCCTTAAGAATGATTTCCTGTCTTACAAGTTCAAACTCAAGCACTTCATTATCTCTTTCCACTGTCATCGATAACTTTGTACCAACCTGCCCCCTTACCTTTTTTCTGACAGTTTCATTTGGTATGCCTGTTAAGTCCACACCGTCAATTTTCTTAATTATATCGCCGCGCCTGAGTCCTTTTCTCTCTGCCTCATACCCGTTCATTAAATCAGTTATGACAATTGAAGAATCCCTGAAACTGATCGTAATTCCTATTCCACCGTATTTACCCGCCGTGATTAAATCAAGAGATTCGTGGTCATTCTCACCGTAGTATACAGTATAAGGGTCGAGCGTTCCGAGCATTCCGTTTATTCCCGACTCAAAGAATTTATCCGCATTAATCTTGTCAACGTAGTTAAGCAGTATTTCTTTATAAACGTCACCGAATATTTCCATGTTCCTGTTAATCTTGTCGTACACATCTTCTTTTAACTGGGCATAACCTATACACGACTGCATCAGAAAAATAACTGCAAGTATCTTTACAACTTTCTTGTTTTTAAACATTCTTATTCTTATATCTTTATTGTGTTTAATATGTCTTTTTGTAATTCTTCTATCGTTCTCTTACCGTCAAGCAGAACAAAACGGTTTCTGTGAAGTTTTGCTAAACTTCTGTAGCCTTTAATCACCTTATTGAAATACTCCACTTTCTTGCTTTCCATCCTGTCTTTTGTCTTTTTCATGGATTGTCTGCGTTTTGCGGATTCCTTCATATCTATATCAACAAAAAAAGTGATGTCAGGGTTTAATTTATTTGAGGCAATAGCATTAATATTTTTAATGATATTCATTTCTATCTTTCCCCCGTATCCCTGGTATGCCGTCGAAGAGTCGTAATACCTGTCGCATATTACAATGTACCCCTTCTTCAGGTGCGGTTTTATTACTTCTTCCGTTAACTGATGCCGCGATGCGGAGAACAGCAGAAACTCTGTCAGAGAAAACATTCCCTTCAATGACTTGTCCAGAAGTATGTCCCGTATCTTTTCCGAGGTCGGTGTTCCGCCAGGTTCCCTTACGAGTATTACTTTTTTCTTTTTACTGCGAAGATATTCGTACAATAGTTTGGCCTGAGTTGACTTGCCGCTTAGGTCTATTCCTTCAAATGTGATAAACATCGTATAAATTATGTATTTTTTAAAGCAATTTCAAAATAATTAATTTTTACTTAACTTGCTTATGATAAATTAATCTTGAAAACGTGTTTAAAACTAAGAACTTTATATTATTCTTTATCGCAATCGCTGCTGTTTTCTCAGAGTTTCTGCTCGTGAACATCAGATATTCTAACCAGAATATGCTACTCGATGAATTTTCAATCTTTAAGATTGGGAATTTAATCTCCGTCGGAATGACTCTGTTACTCTTTGTTTTTATGTTTCTGAACATATTTTCCAAAAGCAAGTACAGGAACGGTGTTTTAATATCACTATTGATAGTTGAAATTTTCAGTGTGGCTATTTTACTGTTATCATATACTTTAGGCGAGAAAGACTACCGTGTGATACTTTACGTTACTTATTTTATATTGAAAGTATTTATTCTTACTTCGCTGATTCTGGTATATTTCTCAAGTTCGAAGAAACTGCACATATTCAATAATCTCGGCTACATTCTTTTGTTCTTCGTTTTATTGTTCCTAACTACAATATACTTCGTTTACAATTTTTCAGATAGTGCCGATAATTATAAATCAGGCAAGAAGAAAGCCGATGCAGGCGTCATACTCGGTGCTGCAGTATGGGGCGGCAACAGACCCTCTCCCGTGCTCAGAGAAAGAATTAACAAGGGTTTTGAAATCTACGAGAAGAAATACGTTCCGAAACTAATACTCACAGGCGGCGGTTCGCCGAACGAACTCACGGAAGCCGAAGTTCAGAAGAATGAACTCATAAAGTATGGTGTTGACCCGAAAAACTTATTCGTAGAGGCAAAGTCGAACTCCACAAACGAACAGATACAGTTTGTTAAAACTAAATATTACAAGAAATTCAATTACCAAAGGATTATACTTATTTCAGACAATTTCCATTTGTTTCGTGCAACCGAAATGTGTAAATTTAACAATATTAATGCGGATTCATTCTCGTCGGATACACCGTTATCCACAGAGAGTTACATAAATTTCTGTATAAAAGAATCATTTGCCGTATTAATATTTTGGCTTTTCGGTATAGGTTAACTATATTTGTATAAATATAAACATTAGTTCTTTAAAATGGCATCACAACGCAGACTCGTTAGAATTAAAGCCCTTGAGGTTTTGTACGCTTATCAGATTGCTAAAGAGCATCTTGATAAAGTTAAGAAGGATTTATTAGTGGAATTAACTGATATGGATAAATATGTATTTGCATCTGACCTTATTGATGCTGTTTTAAAACACCAGCGGGCACTCGATTTAGCCATCAGGACAAAGATTAAAAACTGGGAATACGAAAGAGTTTCACTCATAGATAAAATCATTATCAGAATCGGAATTGCAGAACTTATGTTTTTCCCTGAAATTCCACCTAAAGTTTCAGTCAACGAAGCAATCGAACTGGCAAAGCTTTACTGCACGCGCAAAAGCCCGAAGTTTATAAACGGAGTGCTGGATGCAATACTCAACGACCTTAGAAAAGAAAACAAACTCAACAAAACAGGCAGGGGTTTAATCGAGTTTAATAAACCAGAGGATGAAAAATAAACAGCAGGTTTTTATATGGACGCTGTTCGACTTTGCTAATTCGTCCTATGCTGTTATAGTTGTTGCCTTTGTCTTTGCAGTTTACTTTACTGATGTAGTCTGTGCTAAACAGCCCATCGGTGACTTATACTGGTCTATAGGAATAAACATCTCTATGATTATCTCTGCTATCCTGAATCCCGTCTTCGGTGCCATTGCAGACAGGACTTCAAACAAAAAGCATTATCTCTTTCTGTTCACTCTTCTGTGCATTGTGCCAACAGCCCTGATGTACTTCACGGGAGCGGGCACTGTACTCTTTGCATTAACATTATTCATCGTATCTAACATCGGATTTCAGACGGGGCTTACGTTTTACGATGCATTTATTTCCGATATGGTTGAAGAGAAGGATTACAACAAGGTTTCTTCTTACGGTTACGCAGTCGGCTACGTCGGCTCGCTGGTTTCAGTGCTGATGGTGTTTCCGCTGAAAGATAATTACAATCTTTTATTCCTGATTACTGCTCTTTTCTTTCTAATATTTTCTTTGCCTTTGTTTCTCTTCCTGAAGGAAAAGAAAAATATTATTAAGAATGACAATAAATCAATCAGCAATATTTCCTACGGTTTTAAAAAAGTTATAGACACTATAAAGCATATAAATAGTTACAAGAACCTTAGAAACTTTCTTGTCTCATATTTTCTCTACATAGATTCAGTAAACACAATCATATTCTTCTCGGGAATATACGCGAAAAAGTCATTAAACTTCGAAACCATTGAACTGGCTGTATTCTTCATCATCGTCCAGTTTACTGCAATGATTGGCTCTTTAATATTTGCTAAACTCGGCGACGTACTCGGTGTCAAGAAATCAATCGTCGTAAACATACTCTTCTGGATAGCTATACTTGTATTCATATTTATTTTTGTTGAAGTAGATTCATACCTGCTCATAGGCGGAATGAAAATACACTACTTCTTCATTGTGGGCGGATTTGCAGGACTATTCCTCGGCTCGACACAAAGTTTATCGCGTACTTTAATGACGGAGTTAACTCCGTATGAAATTAAAACAGAGTTTTTTGGGTTTTATTCTTTATTCGAGAAGACTTCAACTCTGATTGGTCCTTTGACGTTCGGACTTATCTCGTGGCTGACGGGTTCTCAGAAACTGGCAATATTTTCATTAACGGGTTTCTTCCTCCTTGGACTCTGGATGCTGAAATACGTTAAAGAAGAATCACCAAACAAAGCATAAACGATGGGACTCGGAAATTTTATAAAAGACTTACGGAACAAGAAAGAACACAAACCAGGACTTGGAGGTCTTGAGATATTCAAGTACATAGGTCCCGGACTTCTTGTTACTGTGGGCTTCATAGACCCTGGCAACTGGGCTTCGAATATTTCCGCAGGAGCTGACTACGGCTATACACTGCTCTGGATGGTTACGCTTTCGACTATAATGCTAATACTTCTTCAGCACAACGTTGCTCACCTTGGAATCGTTTCAGGACTTTGCCTGTCGGAAGCCGCAACTCATCACACGCCAAAACCCGTATCACGTACTATTCTGAGCTCTGCAGTACTCGCTTCAATCTCCACATCGCTCGCGGAAATACTCGGTGCGGCAATAGCGATGGAAATGCTTTTTCACATACCGATAAAAATCGGCTCGCTAATAGTTGTAATTATCGTTGGGATTTTATTATTCACAAACTCTTACAGAAAAATTGAAAAATATATAATCGGATTTGTTTCCATAATAGGAATATCATTCATCTATGAACTATTTCTCGCTGACGTAAACTGGGGAAGCGCCGCTGCAGGCTGGGTAACACCTGCAATACCCGACGGCTCAATCTTAATTATTATGGCAGTACTCGGAGCAGTAGTAATGCCTCACAATTTATACCTGCACAGCGAAATAATTCAAAGCCGTCAGTGGAATTTAAAAGATGAAGACGTTATAAAAAAGCAACTCGACTACGAATTCTACGACACACTTTTTGCAATGGTTGTTGGCTGGGCAATAAACAGTGCAATGATAATACTCGCAGCAGCAACATTTTTTAAAAACAGCATGTCAGTCAGCGAACTGCAGCAGTCGAAATCACTGTTAGAACCGCTGCTCGGCACCTACGCTGGAATAGTCTTTGCAATCGCATTACTCTTCGCAGGGTTTGCATCAAGCATAACATCTGGTATGGCAGGCGGCTCTATACTCGCAGGAATGTTCGGCGAACCGTACGACATAAAAGACAGTCACTCAAAACTCGGAGTGGGAATATCCCTTGTAGCCGCACTGATAATAATATTGTTTATCACCGACCCGTTCAAAGGACTGATAATTTCACAGATGATACTCAGCATACAACTTCCGTTCACAATATTTTTGCAGATATACCTTACGTCATCAAAAACGATAATGGGAAAACACGCAAACGGAACAGTAACAAAATTTGTGTTATTGACAATCGGCACAATTGTAACGTACCTGAACATACGGTTATTCATATCGTTCTTTTAAAGTAAAGCAAACAATCTAATACCCCTTCACATATAATACTATTTTTTTAGAGGATTTTGCCATCTGACATAAAAAGTACAATAAAACACCTTTGTCTTATCTTGGCCACTCCTTGGTCTATGATTGGTCTATGATTGGTCTTAAGAATCCGGTCTGGTTTTGTTTAATCTTCTGCCATAAATAAAGCCCGCTTCAATAAGCGGGCTTATGCACTTTAGATATTACTTAAACTATTTTACTAAAAGCATTCTTTTCGTCTCTGTAAAGTCGTTTACAGATAATTTATAAAAATACATTCCGCTTGAAAGATTGTCTCCGCGGAAGGTTACTTCGTAGTTGCCTGATTTTAAATTTTCATTTACAAGGTTTGCAACTTCCCTGCCGAGTGCATCATACACTTTCAGGTTTACGAATCCTGACTTCACTACACCGAAAGATACTCTTGTAGTAGGGTTGAACGGGTTCGGGTAGTTCTGTTTCAGATAAAACTTTTCAGGAACGCCTGAATTGTAATTCGTGATTCCTATAAGCTGACCGCTTAGTTCAAACACTCCGCGTCCGTGTGTACCTATTCTGATTTTGCCCGATGCCTGATTGTAATCGAGGTGAATTGCCACAGTGTTCGGAAGTCCGTCTGCCAGTTCTGTCCATTTTGTACCGTTGTTGTTCGTCATAAACACTCCTACGTCTGTTGCTGCAAGTATAACATTTGTTGCGTATCCGGGATAATAAATCAATCCGTCGTTGATAGGAGAATCAGGTAAATCTCCGTTAATACTGAACCAGTTCGTGCCACCGTTTGTTGTTCTGTGAATTTTCGTCCCGCCAAAACCTGACTGAGTTAGTATTGCATATTTGGGTTCATTTGGTTGTATGCTGATACTTGTAATAGTTTTGTTTGGAACACCTGAACCGGAAGAAACAAAATTATACCCGCCATCTGTCGACTTAAAAACAGAAGCACCGATGGTTACAAACATAATTTTCGGGTCTGATTTGCTTATTGCCATCTGAGATATAGTAGCACCATTAGTACCTGAAGAAATTGCTGTCCAGGTAGCTCCGATATTTGTTGTTTTAAAAACCTGTGTACGTGCAGTATAAAATACTCCTGCAGAATCAGGATGTGCTACAATGGGGGCAACCCACGCACCGTTTCCTGTTAATCCGCTTGCGGCATTCGACCAGCCTGCACCGTTGTTTACAGAACGCATCATTCCGTTGTTCTGAGTTTCACCTAATATATAATTTGTATTAGTCGGGGAGAAACAAACTTCACCGCCGTCACCGCCAAACGCAGCAGCCCAGTTGGTAGTTCCGAGAGTTCTTTGAGTTCCGTTGTCCTGTGTGCCGCCTGCAAGATGGTTTGCATTATTAGGGTCGGAAGTCATTCTGTAAAACTGAGTTAGTGTTAACCCTGCGTTTCTGTTTATCCAGGTATCACCTTTATTCGATGAATACCATATACCGCCGTCGCTTACTGCAACGCATACGTTTGAATCGGTCGGGTGGAAGTCCATATTGTGTTCATCAACGTGCACGTTACCGCCGCCGTATCCGTTTGTGTTGTTTACGAATGTGTTGCCGTCTGTGGTTCTCCATATATCAACAGCACCGACGTAGGCTACATCAGGGTTAAAAGGATTTACGTGCATATAAAAATCGTACCACGCCTGACCGCCGTTAAAATCTGTTCCTACCGATATCTGTGAAAAACTTAAACCGCTGTTGGTGGATTTATACACTTCGATTGTGGTGCCTGAGTATTTTGATACATAAAGAACGGACGGCACAGATTTGCAGATTGCTATATGATTTCTTGAACCCATGGCTACAGGGAACGTACCGGCTGTAAATGTTGAACCACCGTCAGTTGACACTTTGTAGTTTGTTCCTGAGCCTATCAAGTATGCTTTTGTTCCGTCGGGTGAAAAGACTATGTCGTCGCATCTTCCGCTGACTACCTGAGACCAGTTCATACCTGCATTTGTACTTTTGTACAATCCGTATGTGCCGACAGCTGCAAATACTATATCTGAATTACCCGGCTTTATTACAATCCTTGAGAAATATGTGTCAGTTACAAATCCTGCACGAATATTCACCCACGTGTCTCCGCCGTTAGTCGATTTCAGAAGTCCGCGTCCGTAGTATGAACTACCGCTGTATGTGGCTTCGCCCGTACCGTAGTAAATAATGTTTGGGTTTACGGGGTCGATTGCAAGTGCACCCGAAGAAAGGGATATTTCGTAATCTGATTTTGAAGTCCAGTTTAGACCGCTGTTTGTTGATTTCCATACACCGCCGTATGCCGCACCTATGTATATTGTGTTAGGGTTAACGGGATCGAACTTAACGGTTACTATTCTTGAGGAAATATTTCCGTAAGAAAAGTAATATCCCGGTGTTGGTCCGAGATTAAACCAGCTTACGGTTGATGGATAAAAGAATCCATTATCCCTGCGAAGCTTTGCTTTTTCATCCTGTGCTTTCTGATATGCACCTTCGGGAATGAAATTGTTCGGATACATTCTTTGTTCGAAGAACCATCGTTCACGCTGGAATGCTTTCCTGGATTTTGTGTAATCGTCTGCTTTGTCATAAACATTGTCCGGAATGTTTAAATCCTGTGCTACAATAATCATAGGAGTGATTAACAACAGCATTAGAACTAATAGTTTTTTCATAGCTATGTGTAAAATATGATTTAAATTAAAGTTGAATTTATCGTATAAAATAGATAACATAGAAGAATAATAAAAGGTTATGATTAATTCCGATATTGAACTGTTAAAATCACAGAAAAACTTTAAAACGGCGCTTTCAATCCTGCAGGATATTCTGAACGGGAGGTGTCCCGAACTGCCGCTTCTCGAAAAACTATACGGCGGGAAAAAGGCGAAGATAATTCAGGCAATAATAAAAGAATATCTTATAAATGCTGATTTAAAGAACAGGATTGTAAGGGCAACGAACGACGATGCTCCGATGGAAATAGCACTCGCAAGAAGAGAAGTTGAAAACGACGTTAATTACCAGAAAATACACGCATCTATTCTGCTGAACAAGGTACCGGAAGTAAAAGCACTTGAGATATTTTACGGCGAGTACGCACTATATGTTCGCAGGATATTGGAGCTTTATGCTCAGATGAACTTAAAAAGAAAATGTGAGATAAGTGCATCTTCGCACCTGAACAGAGTTGGTGCCTGTGTATTTCAACTGAAAATGAATGATACAGGAAAGTATAATTACAGTTCTACTGCCGTTATGCACGACTCAATAGAAGATTTGCTCCGGCTGACAACATCTAAAGACGGAAAAGGAATCGATGCTGAGAAGTACAATGCATTCATCCAGGAATATATACCAAAGGATTTACAGGACGGAGTAAAAATCCTTACTAACCACTACAACCTTATAATCTCGTTTATTACAGGAAAATTAAAAGAAGAAGATAAGGCATTTTCCAGAAAGAACATACTTACAGAACTTCACGCCATCGAAAAACAAAAACCCGCTGAACTGATAAAGTATGTATCAAAAATGATCGAGTTAATCTCAAAGATTGAAGTAGACGAAAACGAACTCGACACAATCAAATGGGAATGCTACAAAAACCTGTACCTTGAAGGCATTGCACACTCTACTACATTAAAGGACGACCACAGAATTTACGAAATAAAGGGGGTTGACCTTTCTGACAATTCCCACGGCAAAGGCTCGCTTTCCATTGACGCAAGAATACGCAACATAAACAAGAACCTGATGTGGGGAATAAAGGGATATGCGATGCAGTCGTCGTGGAAACCGTTTAACGACCACATAGAAGAAGTAGTTCAGGATGCACTGTTTTCGGCGGAGTTCATTATACTTAACGATTTACTAAAGCCCGACTCATCTATGGACTTTATGATGTCAACACTGCTGAAGATTGAGAAACTTGAGAATGTATTTTTTGTGAAATAGGAATTTCATTTTTAAACAAAAACACCTTCCCGAATAAGATTCAGAAAGGTGTTTTAATAATCACTAATTATATTACCTCATCAAAAGTCCGTCTTTTCTTACGACACTTTAGAATTAAGCGGTAATAGTTCAAGCAAAATTCTTTCGGAAACGAAAAGAATGATGCTGATAAAATAAGGATTATTGCCGGAAAGCTTGTCTGCCATATTAATGATTTCACACTGATGATACGGCAGCTATTTTGCAGATAATTATGATGAAAAATTGATAAAACATAACCAAACATGCGTAAAAATATATACTATTTATCGTATAGGAATACTATTTTAATGTAAATATAATTAACTATGAAGAAATTAGTTTTGTCTTTGTCGTTTCTCTTAATTGTGCAATGCACATTGACGACTGAACTTTGCAAAGGACAATGGTATCCACTGCCTGTGTTCCCAACATACCTGGAGACTTCTGACGTGAAATTCTTCGATGAGAATACGGGAGTGTTGACTTTAAATTACACTTCTGGTTTTGGAATGCTCAGAACTACTAATGGAGGAATGAACTGGGTTTTTGTTGATACAAGTATTGTATTTTATGATCTGGAAAAAATAGATTCTAACACTATTTATGCAATCGGAAGAGGACGGGATATAATTGACAGAGTATTAAGGTCAACCAACAGAGGATTAAATTGGACGTCAACAGCATATCCATTGGACTATGCATTTCATTCTTGTTCATTTATTAATAAAGATACGGGATGGGTAACAGGTTTTGATGGGTCGTATAGAATATGGAGAACAACTAACGGTGGAGTAACATTAACATCTCAATCTACAGAAGCAGCCCGAGGCGAAGTATTTTTTTACAACCAAAAAGTAAACGGTGAATACATCGGCTGGGTTAATAATGTAAGTGCACTCTGGAAAACAACAAACAGTGGGAATAACTGGTTTCAGGTGGCTTGCCCGGGAACGGATTTAGTTCAAATTACTTTTATTAATGAAAATACAGGATGGGTGAGTAATGGAATTAACGGAATGTTTAAATCCACAAACGGGGGGTTAAATTGGGTTAATCAGCCATTAGCTCCGGGGATTCCTAATGTTACCCGAGCATTGTATCATTTTAGAATAATAAATCAGGAAACATTATATGGCTCTGGAGGAGAAAAATTTCTTCCAAATAATCATTTTACAGCTTTAATATGGAAAACAACCAATGGTGGCGATGTTTGGGGTTATCAAGAGATTGATTCTTCATATCACATAGGATACACATTGGCTATTGACTTTATCAATGCTAATACCGGCTGGGCTTTTGAAGGAAATGGTGTTAAAACTACGAATGGGGGTGGTAGTTTTACTTCCATTCGTAACAACGAATCGCTTCTCAGGACTTTCGAACTTTTCCAGAACTATCCCAATCCGTTTAATCCAACGACTAAGATAGCGTATGATATTCCAAGAGATGCAAAAGTGAAACTTGTTATCTACGATATACTCGGAAGAGAAATGAAGACACTCGTGAACAATGAATTCCGTTCAGCAGGAAAATACATAGCCGAGTTCAACGGTTCAAACCTTGCCAGCGGTATTTACTTCTCCCGGATACTCGTGAACGAAGGAAAAGACTTTATGGCAGTAAAGAAGATGGTATTGGTAAAATAAATATCTGATTATAATCCCCGCTGCAAAAGGCGGGGGTTTAATTATTAATAAATCATAATTTAGTTACCTCATCAAAAGGCCGTCTTTTCTGACTACACTTTTTAAGACTGATTCGGGAATGGATATCTCCGGCATCCCAGCTGCATAAGGCAATACCTGGTACTGCTGAAAATGAATAACCAGTGCTTTTTCTGTCAGCGTGAAAGCTTCGAAGTTATCTGCATTTGGTCCGGCACCTTCTTTAACCCATCTTTCATCGGCATAGTTATCGTCTTTCAGTATTTCCTTAATGCAGTAATCTGATATTATGTTTAAATATTTGCCCTCGAACAAATCAGAGAGTTTCAGGTTTTTGTTGTTATCCAGGTCGTAATTAAAAGCATGTGCAATCGTAGAGCCGTGTGCACCTCCTGTATAGTAATAAGTATAAACTATTAAAGACACAAAATATTTATTCGTATAACTAACATCGTAATTCACAAAAAACTCATACGGTCTTTCGTCATCATAATCACCCGCAGTAACATCTTTCATAAACTCCGATTTCTTACTTTCCACAAAATCACTGATCATTTTATTAAATCCGCGTGTCCCCTCGGTACTTGCATTACGGATTTTAGGATAACCTATTTCTACGTGGTACTTCTTTGCTTTACCGTCTTCAACAAACTTAACGGTATCAATATCAATTCCCGAAAAGGCTAAATTAACCGATGTAAGGAAAAACACGAACAACAACACTATTTTATTCATTTCTGTATTTTTGTTTAATTTTGAGATACCTTTCTTTAACAATAATATCTATAAAGTGTTCCCGAAATTAATCAGTTCTGAAAAATATTCCCGCGTTTAAAATTTATGTAACTTATGACGTTTACAACTATCCCTATCCCGAGGAGTGTTCCGAGATATGGCAGAATTTCCACAAATCCCGACCCCCTCCATAGAACTGCCTGAAATCCTTCAATAGACCAGTAAGTAATCGTAAATTTACTGAAGAACTGAATCGTTTCCGGCATCATTGATACAGGAAACCAGGAACCACCTACTGCACTCATCGTAAGTATGAGTAAAGTCCCGAGTCCGTTTGCCTGAGCTGATGTCTTTGTAAATGATGCCAGGAACATCCCAAACGCTGTACAGGCTATAGATGATGCAATGATTAACAAAAACAGGTTACCGAAATTTGATAAGACATCTATCTTAAACAAAAGCATTCCTCCGAAAAACAATACAACTAACTGTATTATCCCGATTGACATATTGTAAAGATATTTGCTCCATAAAATCTGTGTCCTTGTAACAGGAGACGAAAGAAGTCTTATCATCACGCCGCTCTGCTTTTCCTCGAACAGCGACCTTGAAGCACCTGCGAGAGAGAACAGAAGAAACATCATTGCCCAGCCGCCTACGCTTCTTGTAGCCATCGGGTTTGTAACCTGCTTGCCCACAAGCTGATACTTTTCAAGATTCAGCATATTATCGAACATATTAAATCCGCCCTTTGTACTCTTTGTAGTATCGGTAGATTTATTAGTGGTGCCTTTATTCATATTACCATAGATTTCGGATGTATCAACCTTAAAGTATTTGCTGATGGTTTTATTCATCT